>LR590083.2:3792500-4092500 GCA_901457705.2 Beijerinckiaceae bacterium RH AL1 | reverse complement strand
GCCTGCTCGCGGCAAGCTTGCTCACCGCGCTCGCCATCCTGCCGCCGCTCGCCGGCTCGCGCCTCTACTGGGCGATCGTCGCCCTCGCCTTCCTTGCGGTGACATCAGGCGCTCTCCTCGTCGGCGCCCGCCGCGCCGGCGCGCGGCCGCAGCGCCTGTCGGGCGGCCGCTTCCAGATCCTGCCGCTTCTGCTGCTCGCCTACGGTCTCGGCGGCCTCGTCTGCGCGGGATTGCTGGCGCTCGGCGGCGCGCCCGTGCTCGCAGGAACCGCGCTGCTGCTTGCCGCGATCGGCGGCCTCGGCCTGGCGGGCGAGGTGCGGCACGGCCCGATGCGGCATGCGCTGGCCGGCGCGCTGCACCTCGTCGCGCACCCGCGCCCCGGCCGCTTCACCGGCAAGCGCGACACCGCACTGGCGCCGCTCGATCTCGAAGCCCTGAAGCTCGGCACGGCGCGCCTCGACGATTTCGCCTGGAACCGGCTGCTGTCCTTCGATGCCTGCGTGCAGTGCGGGCGCTGCGAGACCGCCTGCCCCGCCTTCGCCGCCGGCCAGCCCCTGAACCCGAAGAAGCTGATCCAGGATCTCGCGACACGCGTCGCCGATCCCGCTTATTCTGGCAGCCCGCACCCCGGCGTCGCCGCGCGCGTGCCGCAGCCCCGCATCATCGACATCGTCGGCGACGCGGCGGTGATCAAGCCGGAGACGCTGTGGGCGTGCACGACCTGCCGCGCCTGCGTCGAGGAATGCCCGATGATGATCGAGCACGTCGACGCCGTCGTCGAGCTGCGCCGGCATCAGACACTCGAGCTCGGTGCGCTGCCGGAAAAGGCCGCGGCGCCGCTGGACGAGCTGCGCGGCGCCGGAACGGCGAGCGGTCGCGCGCTGGCGACGCGCACCGACTTCTCCGCCGGCCTGCCGCTGCCGACGATCGCCGCCCGCGGCGAGGCGGATGTGCTGCTCTGGCTCGGCGAGGGCGCCTTCGACCTGCGCTATGGCCGCACGCTGCGCGCGCTGGTGAAGCTGCTCTCTGCGGCGAAGGTCGACTACGCCGTGCTGGGCACCGAGGAGCGCGATTGCGGCGACCTTGCGCGCCGGCTCGGCGACGAAGCCACCTTTCAGGATCTGGCGCGGAAAAACGTGGCCACGCTGGCGCGCTACAGGTTCAAGCGCATCGTGACCGCTGACCCGCATGCCCTGCACGTGCTGCGCAACGAGTACCCGGCCTTCGGCGGTGTCTACGAGGTTTGCCATCACACCGCTTTCCTGCTCGAGCTGGTCGAGAGCGGCCGGCTGACGCCGCAGCGCGCCGATCTCCTCGTCACCTATCACGACCCCTGCTACCTCGCCCGCTACAACGGCGAGACCGAAGCGCCGCGGCGCCTGCTCGCGCATCTCGCCACGGCGCCGCGCGAGATGGCGCGCTCGGGCCGCCGCGCCATGTGCTGCGGCGGGGGCGGCGGCGCGCCGGTCTCCGATATTCCCGGCGAGAGGCGTATCCCCGACATCCGCATGGGCCAGGCCGCCGAGACCGGCGCGGACATCGTCGCCGTCGCCTGCCCGACCTGCACGGCGATGCTCGATGGCGTCCCCGGCCAGGCGATGGTGGTGAAGGACGTTGCCGAGCTTCTGCTCGACGCCTGCGAGGCGCCATGAGCCGCGCCCGCCGCGACCCGCGCCGGGAGCGCGCCGCCCACGCCGTCGCTGGCGCCGCCCGCCCGCGCTTCGATCTGGCGGCCCCGCCGCCGTCGCGCCGCCCGCGCCGTGATCCGCGGGCGGAGCGTGCGGCGCGACGCGTCGAGGCGGGCAAGCCACGCTTCGATGCCGCGCTCGAGGTCGATCGCGCGATGCCTCCTCCCTCGGCGGGACCCGCCACCGTGAACGCGCCGCGCGAAAAGCCTGCCCCGATCATCCTCGCCGAGCCTGCGTTCGTCGTTCTCGTCGTGCCCGATATGGCGAACGGCACGCTCACGGCGCACGACCGAGAACTGATGGGGGCGGCGCGCGTGCTCGCTGGCGAGAGCGCAGCCGTGATCGTGCTCGCGGGCGACTGCCCCGATCTCGACGTCGCCGGCGCCGATCGCCGCGTCGCCGCGCCGCTCGCCCCGGCCGAGGCGTACGATCCCGACGCCGCCGCGACCCACGTCGCCGCAACGATCGCGGCGCTCTCGCCGCGGTTCGTTCTGTTCGCAGAGAGCGCCGACGGCGGCGACCTCGCGCGTCGCGTCGCGGTGCGGACCGGCGAGCCTCTGTTTACGAATGCCGAAGCGGTGAGCGCCAAGCTTCTGCGGCGCGCCGCGCGCAACCATCGTGTCGAGCAGAGCAGCGTACCGCCGCGCCTGATCTCGGTCGCGCTTGGCGCCGTCGCGCCCTACGCCGGCGCGCCGCGCGAGGCCCGCGTTGTCGAGCTCGAGCTCCAGGCCGCCGCCGTGCGCGAAAGCCCGATCTCGAATTCCCATGTCGTCCCTGCCGATCCCGCGACTGTGCCGCTCGCTCTCGCCGACTTCGTCGCCGCGGCCGGCAACGGCATCACCGACTTCGCCAGCTTCAACGCGCTCGCCGCAGCGCTCGCCGCGACGCCGGGCGCCAGCCGGGTGCTCTGCGACTCGGGCGTGATGCCGCGCGATCGGCAGGTCGGCGCGTCGGGCACCGTGCTCGCGGCGCGCTGCTATCTCGCGCTCGGCATCGCCGGCGCGCCACAGCACCTGCAGGGCGTCGCCGGCTGCGAGCACGTGATCGCCGTCAACACCGACCTGCATGCCGCGATGATCGAGCGTGCCGACCTCGCCATCGTGCAGGACGCGCAGCTCGTGATGCCGGCCCTGCTCGCGGCGCTCGCCCGCGCGGCGGACGGGGAGACGCCGGCATGAGCGTCGTCGTGCTTCTCTCGGCCGGCTCGCATCCCGCCTCCGCACAGCCCGTGCTGCCGCGCGTCGAGGCACAGGCGATCCGCCTGGTCGCCGGCCTGGAGGGCGTGCGCGGCGTGCATGCCGGCTCCGAGGCCCGGCCGGCCTCGGACGCGCTCGGCCGGGGGCTCGACCGCATGACCCACCTCGTCATCGGCGCCGACGAGGACCCGATCCCCTATCTCGTCGCCAAGCTTGCGCGGTCTCGGCCGCCGCTCATCGTCGCCGGCCGCCGCAGCCAGGGCGGCTCGGAGACCGGGCTCGTCCCCTATGCCGTGGCGCGCGCGCTCGACATGGCCCTTGTCGCCGATGCGATCGCGATCACGCCGGGCACGAGCGGGGAGACGCTGATCGTCGAGCAGGCTTTGCCGCGGGGCGCGCGCCGCCGCGTCGAGGTGCGCACGCCGGTGGTGGTCACAGTCCATCTCGATGCGCCGGCGCCGCTGCCCTTCGCCTACGGCCGCATGCGGCGCGGCACGATCCTGACGGATGCGGCGCCGGCCCGCGCCGAGGTTGAGCTTGCGCCGCCGCCGGCCTGCGAGGAGAAGCCGTACCGCGCGCGGCCGAAGATGCTGAAGAGCGCCGCGGGTCTCAGCGCCGCCGAGCGCCTGAAAGCGGCGACAGGCGCCACGGATGGTGCGGCGGCCAACGTCCTGGTGCGACCCGACCCCGATGTCGCCGCTCGCGAGATCCTCGCCTTCCTCGAGCGGATCGGCGTCGGGCCCGCGCGGCGCGCCTGACTTGAACACCCGTCACGAAGGACGAACATCGATGGCCCAAGACCCCGGATGACCTGCTCGCCGACCTATCTCGCGACGGCATCGCGCACACCGTGCACCGGCACGCGCCTGTGGCGACCGTCGCCGAGATGCTGGCGGAGGTCGGCGACATGCCGGGCGCCCACACGAAGAACCTGTTTCTCCGCGACGCCAAGAAGAGCTTCTTCCTCGTCTCGATGCGGCACGATGCGACCGCCGATCTGAAGGCGATGCGGGCGCTGATAGGTGCGCGGGGCAATCTCTCCTTCGCCAGCGCCGAGGCGCTGCTCGAAAAGCTCGGCGTCACGCCGGGGTCCGTGTCGCCGCTCGCGATCGTCAACGATGCCGACCACGCGGTGACGGTCTACCTGCAGGACGAGCTGCTCGCGGCGGACGCGGTGAACGTCCATCCGCTGACCAACACGATGACCGTCTCGTTGAACCCGGACGGGCTGAAAACCTTCCTCAGCGCCCGCGGCTACGAGCCGGTCGTCTTCTCGCTCCCGGCCTAGCCGCGCAGGCGGCTGCTACCGACGACTTCGGGGCCGGACGCCTAGAAAGCGACCGGTCGGCCACTTTTCTTCAGCGCCGTTGACTTCGAACGATTGTGCGCCATCGTTTCGATGCCTCAACGAAACGAAAGGTCTCTGCCCATGAAGGTTCTCTACACGGCGCACGGCAGCGCGACGGGTGGCCGCGAGGGCCACGGCGCCTCGAACGACAACATCCTCGACGTCACATTGACGACGCCGAAGGAACTCGGCGGCAATGGCGCCACCGGCACCAATCCGGAGCAGCTGTTCTCGGTCGGCTATTCCGCCTGCTTCCTCGGCGCGATGAAGTACGTCGCCTCGCAGAGCAAGATCAAGATCGCCGAGGACACCAAGGTGAGCGCCGACATCGGCATCGGCCCGCGCGACGACGGCACCGGCTTCGGCATCACCGTCGCCCTGCGCGTCCACATCCCCGGCCTCGACAAGGCCGAAGCCGAGGCGCTGGTCCAAAAGGCCGACGTGGTCTGCCCCTATTCGCACGCCACCAAGGGCAACATCCAGAAGACGATCGAGGTCGTCTGAGCTAGCCGCCCTGCGGAGCCTCCGGCGGGAGGCTTCGCGGGGGGGGGCAGCCGCCTGCCGCTGACGGGCGGCCGCGGCGCGCAGGCAATACTGTCGCTCGATGAAACTGGCTGGGGCGGGAGGATTCGAACCTCCGTATGGCGGAATCAAAATCCGCTGCCTTACCGCTTGGCGACGCCCCAACAGGCCCGCGGCCCGATATGGCATCGGGCGCGGCGGCGGACCATAGGCGGAGGGCCGGGGCGCCGCAACAGGCTGGCCTGTGCAGGACCCAAGGCCCCCGGCTCCCGTATGGGCCGGAAATACCCTAAAGCAGGCGCCATGCTCTCTCGCAACGCGCGTTGATCGCGTGGCCTGGTCGCCGCAGCAGGAGGCGGCGCTCGCCGCCGTCTCGGCCTGGGTCCGGCGCGGCGAGCCGCAGGTGTTCCGCCTGTTCGGCTATGCCGGCACCGGCAAGACGACGCTGGCGCGCCAGCTCGCCGAGGACATCGACGGCGACGTCTGCTTCGCCGCCTTCACCGGCAAGGCGGCCCTCGTCCTGCGCGGAAAAGGCTGCCCCGAGGCGCGCACCATCCACTCGACGATCTACAGGCTGCGCGAGAGCGACACCGACGAGCCGACCTTCGTCCTGAACCACGACAGCCCGGCGGCGCATGCGGCGCTGATCATCATCGACGAATGCTCGATGGTCGACGAGGAGCTCGGCCGCGACCTCCTCTCCTTCGGCAAGCCGGTGCTGGTGCTGGGCGACCCGGCGCAGCTGCCGCCGGTGAAGGGCGGCGGCTTCTTCACCGAGGCCGAGCCCGACATCATGCTGACGGAAGTGCACCGGCAGGCGGCGGACAACCCGATCATCCGCCTCTCCATGCTGGCGCGTGAGGGCGAGCGCGTGCCGCTCGGGTCCTACGAGGAGAGCCGGGTGATCCGCCGCGCCGAGATCGACGCCGGCCTCG
Source organism: Beijerinckiaceae bacterium RH AL1 (assembly GCA_901457705.2). NCBI lineage: Bacteria > Pseudomonadati > Pseudomonadota > Alphaproteobacteria > Hyphomicrobiales > Beijerinckiaceae > Beijerinckiaceae bacterium RH AL1. The sequence continues at coordinate 4,086,811 of LR590083.2, read as the reverse complement.
TCCAGGCGGCCGATCAGGTGCTCGTCGGCATGAACCGGACGCGACGCGGCTACACCGCGCGGCTGCGCGAGCTTGCCGGGCGAACCGGGCCGTATCCCGAGGCGGACGAGAAGCTCGTCTGCCTGCGCAACGACAAGAAGAAGGGCCTGCTCAACGGCGGCCTGTGGACGGTGAAGACGGTAGCGGCCGAGCGCTCGGGCAAGCTGCGCTACGGCCTCGTTCCGGAGGACGAGCCGACGCGCCGCCCGCTGCGCGTGGCGATCCGGCCGGAGTATTTCACGGTGGGCGAGGAGGGCGTGCCGCCGGCCTTCCGCCGCAACTCGGACGCCTTCGACTTCGGCTACGTGCTCACCGTGCACAAGGCGCAGGGCTCGCAATGGGACGATCTCGTCCTGTTCGACGAGAGCGGGGCCTTTCGCGATCACCGTCACCGCTGGCTCTACACCGGCATCACGCGCGCGGCGAAGCGGCTGACGCTGGTCGTCTGACGCGGCGTCTGGCGGCGGCGCCGTGCGGCGTCTTGTGCCAGTGATGCGGCCGGCGGAGCAGGTCGTAGAGCCCGAGCCAGGAGGCGGCGGCGATCACCAGCTGGTAGGGCAGCATCGCCGGCAGGCTCATCCAGCCGCGAAGCCCGCGACGGCGGGCGCCGAGCCAGGCCTGCCAGAGCGCGCCGAGCCCGCCGCCGGCGATCACCATGACGGCCAGCAGGGTCTCGAGCATCCCGCCGATCGTGTGCGGAGCCGGCACGCCGTCCCTCGCGAGATGCCAGACGACGAGAGCGAGGAAGACCGGCGTCAGCAGCGGCCCCGTGACGAGGTTGGTGAGCAGCAGCGCGACGACGAGGGCCCGCTTCGCGCCGAGGTCGCGGACGACGTCGGGCAGGTCGCGCGCGAGCACGACGAGGGTCTGCATCCATCCCTTGGTCCACCGCCGGCGCTGCTTGAGCCACAGGCCGAACCGCTCCGGCGCTTCCTCGAACGTCGTGGAGGCGAGCACATCGATGGCGTAGCCGAAGCGCGCGAGGCGCAGCCCGAGATCGGCGTCCTCGGTGACGTTCCACGCGTCCCAGCCGCCGACCACGCGCAGCGCCGCGGCACGGAAATGGTTCGAGGTCCCACCGAGCGGGATGGGAAGCCCGAGGCGCGCGAGCCCGGCATTGAACACGTCGAACAGCACCGCGTACTCGATCGCGAAGAGTCTCGCGAGCAGCCCTTCCGCTCCGTTCGAGATCGCGAGGCGTGCCTGCAGGCAGGCCAGGGTCTCGGGCGCATCGGCGAAGCGGGCCGCGGCGCGGCGAAGCTGGTCCGGCTCGGGCCTGTCCTCCGCGTCGTAGATCGTGACGAGCTCGCCGCGCGCGAGAAGCTGCCCGACGTTGAGCGCGCGCGGCTTGGTGCGCGGCGCCCCAGGCGGCAGATTGACGATCCGGAAGCCGGCGGGAAGGCGTTGCGCCAGCAGCGCCTCGCGGGTCGCCTTATCCTCCGGCTCGATGAGGAACAGCACCTCGCGCTTGGCGCAGGGATAGTCGAGCGCCGCGAGGGACGCGACGAGCGGGGGCACCATCTCGGCTTCGTCGTGCAGGGGCACGAGGATCGAATAGGTCGGGAGCGCTTGCTCGGGGATCGGCTCGGCGTCTATGGCCGTCGGACGGGCGACGCCGCGCGCGCAGGCCCACAGGCGAAACAAGATCCCGGCCAGGAAGATCACCCCGAACACGTCGCATTCGAGATGCGAGCCGGACAGAATGCCGCCGATCAGCGCCAACAGTCCCGCGACGAGTGCCACCATGCCCAAAAGAGGCAGCGCGCCGAAGGCGCTGAGCCGCGGCGCGACGTCGGGAAGCGCGCGACTGGCCCGACGGGCGATCCGCTCGCGATGACGGTGGCAGACGAGCGCCGCGAAATGGGACGGTGCGGCGATCGTGATCTTCGGCATCGCGAGCCCGAGCGACCGAGCCCCGAGCAGCGCGCGGATGGCGGCACGGTCCGGCGCGACGAGCCATCCGCACCTCTCGTCGGCAAAGCGAACGGCGCCGCGTGCGAGCGCATCACTTGCATCTCGATGCGCGGCCAGACGCGGCCACGAGGCTTCGAACGGGACGTCGAGATGAAGCGCGAGCGCGAGATAGTAGAACGCTTCGCTGACCGCGCCTTCGGCGATCAGCACGCTGCGTCCGTCAGCCCCCTCGAAGGCGGCCTGCGCCGCAGCTCCCAAAAGTGTCGCCCGCGGCACGCCGAATGGTTCGAGGAAGGCGAGATCGGCCGGCAGCTCGTCGGCGCCATGCCGCGCCTTTAAGGGCGTCGCCGAAGCAAAGACGTTACGCGGCTCGAAACGCATGGACGCTCGCGCAATACAGATGCGAGGCGATCTACACTAAGGGCGCCCTGAACCGAGTCCATCAACCCGCGGTTGCCGCCGCGTCAATGGGACAGTCGTTGCTGTCGGGCGAGCCAGGCTTCCATCGTCAGCACGAGCTCCCTCGCGTCCTCGGCCCGCCGCGCCGCCGTCGTCGCGGCATCGGCCATGGCGGCGACGGCGTGATCGCGGCGGCGCAGCGTGTCGAGCCGCGCCTTCTCGATCTCGCGGCGGCGCCGCACCTCGCTGTCGCGGCGGTCGATCGTCGTCATCGAGCGCAGCGCCATCTTGGCGAGCGCCTCGCCGAGCGAGCCTTCGCTCGCCGCATAGTCGGCGAGGCGGGCGCGATCGGCGGCGAGGTCGGCGATCTGCCGATCGGCGGCGGCGACGCGCCATTCGCAGAGCTTCACCATCTCGGCCTGCACCTTGGCGATGCGCTGCAGCGACTTGGCGCGATCCATCTTCACCCCGTCTTCAGCCAGGCGCCGAACGCGGCGATGAACATCTCGAAGGCCGGTCGCGCGATCACGTAGAAGATCGCCAGCCCGCCGGCGACGAGGAACGGCGTCGCGACGAAGGTGACCGGGATCGCCGGCACCAGCTTGTTCAAAAGGCCGATCGCGAAGTTGGCGACGATCGAGAAGACCAGGAACGGCGCCGCGATGCGCAGCGTGAAGAGAAAGGTCTTCGTCGCGCCGTCGACGAGCTGGTTCATGCCGACGCGCGGGTCGAAGCTGTGCGAGACGGGGAACACGTCGTAGGAGGCCGCGAGCCCGCGAAACAGCTCCCAGTGCAGGTCGGTGACGAATACGAGCAGCATGGCGACGAGCGAGACGAGGGCGACGAGGGTCGGCGTCTCGCCCTCCTCGTCGGCGATGCCGCCGATGCTCGCGGTGAGGCCGATGCCGACCGACACCGCGCTGGTCATCGTCTCCAGCGCGGCGAAGAAGAGGCGGCCGAGCAGCCCGATCACCACCCCCTTCAGGCTCTCCGAGACGATGAGGCCGAGCACGACGATCGGCGCCGCGTCCTTGATCGTCGGCTGCACCGCGACGAGCAGGATCGGCGTCAGCGCCAGCGCGATCGCGATGGCGACGAAGAGGCGGGCGCGCACCGGCACGCGCGGGCTCGAGAAGCCGGGGATCACCAGCAGGCAGCCGCCGATGCGGCAGAACACGACGAAGGCGGTGAGGACGAGATCGGGCGAGGGCGTCATGCGTGCCGCCGCGAGCTCTTCCCCGCGCGGCGGGCGCGGCGTGAGCCCGGCGTCCTCACGAGATCGCGCCCAGCGCCTTGATCTGCACGCCGCGGGCGATCTCGAGGTGCGAGAGCACCGGCACGGTCGCGAACATGCGCTCGACGATCATCCGCACGTAGATGCGCGTCTCCGGCGTCGCGAGAAGCACGAAGCCGTGGCCCTGGTCCATCTTCTCGCGGATGATCGGCGAGGCCTCGGTACCGAACTGCTCGACCATGCGCGGGTCGAGCTCGAAGTCGGTCGTGTCGGTCTTGGCGTCCTTCTTGAGGCTCTGCGCGAAGGCGAGGTCCCAGCGCGGCCCGAGGCGCAGCACCTTCAGCTCGCCCTGCTCGGCGAGATCGCCGCAGATCTGCTGCGCCATGCGCATGCGCACGTGCTCGACGACCTGCTCCGAGCGGCGCACGTGCGGCACGATCTCGGCGATCGCCTCGAGGATCAGGTGCAGGTTGCGGATCGAGACGCGCTCGGCGAGCAGCAGCTTGAGGATCGCCTGCAGGCCGGAGTTCGAGATATGCGCCGGCGAGATCTCGTCGATGAGCCGCTTGTACTCCGGCTCCAAGCGATCGAGCAGCGCGCGCATGTCCTTGTAGGAGAGCAGCTGCGCGAGGTTGTTGCGGATCGTCTCGCCGAGATGGGTGAGCAGCACCGACATCTGGTCGACGCACTTGAAGCCCTCGCGGGTCAGGTCGCCGACGAAGGTCTCGGGGATCGAGATCGCCTTCATGCCGAAGGCCGGCTCGCGCATCTCGTCGCCCGGCACGCTGGGCCGGCGGCCTTCGCCGGTGATCACCAGCACCTCGCCGAGGCGGGCCACCTGCTGCGTGACGACCGTGCCGTGGATCTTGATCTGGTAGGCCTTGGGCGGCAGCGTGAGGCTGTCGGTGACCTTGATGTCGGGGACCACGATCCCATACTGCTGCGCGAACTTGCGCCGGAGCTTGGCGACGCGGTGGCCGAGCTCGCCTTGCGCCGCGAGCAGCTTGCCGGAGAGCTGCTTGCCGAGCACCAGCTCGATCTCGACGGTCTTGAGCTGCTCCTTGATCGAGCTTGCGGCCTCGACCTGGGCTTCCTGCGCCGCCGCCTTCTCCTTCGCCACCTCGGCGGCCGCGCGCTCGGCGCGGCGGCGGGGGATCGCGTAGCCGACGGAGGCGAGCACGCCGCCGAGCAGCGCGAACGGGAACAGCGGCAGGCCCGGCACCAGTGCAAGCAGGCCCATCAGCAGCGCGGCGACGAAGAGCGCGCGGGGATAGTTGGCGAGCTGCGAGATCACCGCCTGGTCGGCCGAGCCGCGCGTGCCGCCCTTCGAGACGAGCAGGGCGGCGGCGAGCGAGACGATCAGCGCGGGGATCTGCGAGACGAGGCCGTCGCCGACCGACAGCTTGGTGTAGACGTCGGCCGCAGCCGACAGCTCCATCCCGTGCCGCGTCGCGCCGATGATGATGCCGCCGAAGATGTTGACGGCGAGGATGATGAGGCCGGCGACCGCGTCGCCGCGCACGAACTTCGAGGCGCCGTCCATCGAGCCGAAGAACGAGGACTCCTCCTCAAGCTCGCGGCGGCGGCGCTGCGCCTCCTTGTCGTTGATGAGCCCGGCGTTGAGATCGGCGTCGATCGCCATCTGCTTGCCCGGTATGGCGTCGAGCGTGAACCGCGCGCCGACCTCGGCGATACGCGTCGCGCCCTTGGTGATGACGAGGAAGTTCACCGTGATGAGGATCGAGAAGACGATGAGGCCGATGACGAAGTCGCCGCTCATCACGAGGCGCGAGAAGCCGCCGATGATGTAGCCCGCCGCCGTGACGCCCTCGGCGCCGTCGGAGAGGATGCGGCGTGTGGTCGCGATGTTGAGCGACAGCCTGAGCAGGGTCGCGACGAGGAGCACGGTCGGGAAGGCCGAGAAGTCGAGCGGCTTCTGGATCCACAGCGCGACCATCAGGATCAGCACCGAGAGCGCGATCGAGAAGGCGAGCCCGAGGTCGATCAGGAAGGAGGGGATCGGCAGGAAGAAGACGCAGAGGATCGCGATGATGCCGATCGCGAAGCCGACGTCGCGCGTGCTCTTGCGCTCGACCTGCGTCGAGCCCATCGCCATCGCTGCTGCCGCCATTCTCGCCCCCGTCTTCGCCGCCATGATGGCGCGCGAAGCTTGCGTGGGGCGTGGTAGGCCGAGGCGAAGAGTAGGGAGAGGCTAGGTCGCGGGCTTTGCTTCCTGGCGGCGCGCCTGCCAGTTGCCGGTTCTTGCGTGGCCCGGCTTCTTGCCGGCGGCGAGGCCCTTTATAGCTTCGGCGCCGGCGCCGGTCAGAACATAGGTGCCGTTTCGACCTGCCGAGACGAGGCCCGCGGCGCTCATCGTCTTCATCGTCGCCTCGACCGTCTCGCGTCCACCGAGCTCGCTGTCCATGATACCGAGCGAGAACGACTGTCCTTCAAGAACGCAATTCATGACCTTGCAACGGCGGAGCACCAGCTCAGTATTTTCTGCGTTTTTCATTCGCCGCTTTCTTGAAGGCGGTGCAGAACGATCTCGTATCGTCGCGCGACCCCACCGTCGTATAGGCCCTTGCGAGCGACGGAGGCAAGTTGTTTCCCCTACGTATCGAGATCATTTGCCGCAAACTCCTGCAGAAACAGCTCCGGGACGCGGCGAAAAACATGGGCTGGATTTTTTTCGAGGAGGAAGTATGTTGGTAGGCGGCGGTCTCGACTTGGAGCCGCCGATCTAAAGATTGGAAGTTTGATGGCTACCGGCACTGTGAAATGGTTCAACGGCGACAAGGGATACGGCTTCATCCAGCCCGATGGCGGCGGGAAGGATGTGTTCGTTCACATCTCGGCCGTCGAGCAGGCGGGCATGCGCGGCCTCAACGAGGGCCAGAAGCTCGACTACGAGGTTAAGCCGGATCGCGGCAAGGAGTCGGCGGTCAACCTCCGCGCCGTTTGAGCTGATTGACGAGCCCGGTCGCGCCTAGAGCGCGATCGGGTAACCCGCTATCGCGCGCGGCCCTCGCCCGCGGACGGGCCTGCCGCAGTGAGGTACCGTCGCATGAGAGAGACCATGGCCAAAGTCACGCCCTTCGATCAGGGCACCAGGGCGGCGAAGATTCGCCCCGCGGCCGCCAATCCCCACCCGGAAGGCTCCGTCGAGTACCGGAATTTCGAGCTCGGACGTCAGTTCGGGCTGCGCTACGTCTCGGACGGCGACCGTTTTCGCGCGGCCGGTCCCGCCGCTTAGGCGATCGACGATCCTAAGCTTCGCCGGCGCCTCACTATCGCGGCGCGCTTACTCCACCCACAATCCCCAGCGCTTGTGCCAGTCCTCGATGCTTTCCTCCGGAAGGCCGTCGAAGACGAGGTCGCGCTCGCCGATCTGCGGCACGACCCAGTCGGGCTTGTCTTCGAGCAGCAGATGAGTTGTCGCCGGCGGCGTCGGCAGCGGCGTGTCGATCGCCGAGGCGAGCGGATGCAGCAGCTCCGGCCAGCGCGCGTCGTAGAGCCACAGCGGCGTGCCGCACATCTTGCAGAACGAGCGCTCCGCCGGGCTCGGCTCGCCGTCGATCTCGGCGTGGAACGAGCCGACGGCGCTGCGATCCTCCACCTTCAGCGTGTCCGCGACGGCGGAGAGGTTGATCGCGTAGCCGCCCGAGCCTGCGGTCTTGCGACAGACCGAGCAGTAGCAGCGCTGGTACGGGACCGGCGCGTGGGTGTCGACGCTGAAGCGGACGGCGCCGCAGCGGCACGAGCCTTCGAGATGCATCATCGGGGTTGCTCCTAGCCGACGTCGACTTCTGTCCGTAGGCACCCTATCGCCGCGCGAGCTTGCCCTCCAGACGCTGCTGGAGCAGGTCCGAGAGCATCACCGCCGCGAGCGAGATGACGATCGAGACCAGCGTCAGCCGCAGCGCGGCGGCATCGCCGTTCGGATCCTGCACGTCGGTGTAGATGGCGGCGGCAATGGTCTGCGTCTCGCCGGGGATGTTGGCGACGAAGGTGATGGTGGCGCCGAACTCGCCGAGCGCGCGGGCGAAGGCGAGGATCGAGCCGACGATGAGGCCCGGCACGGCGAGCGGCAGCGAGACGAGCACGAAGCGCCACGCGGGGCTCGCGCCGAGCGTGCCGGCCGCCGCCTCCAGCCGCGGATCGATCGCCTCGAAGGACAGGCGCATCGCCCGCACCATCAGCGGAAAGCCCATGACAGCGCAGGCCAGCGCCGCGCCGGTCCAGCGGAAGGCGAGCACGATGCCGACATCGGCCAGCGCCTGGCCGAAGATGCCGCGCCGGCCGAAGGCGACGAGCAGCAGGTAGCCGGTGACGACCGGCGGCAGCACGAGCGGCAAGTGGACGAGCCCGTTGACGAGCGCCTTGCCGGGGAAGCGCCAGCGCGCCAGCGCATAGGCGACCGCGATGCCGAACGGCAGGCTCGCCAGCGTCGCGACGATCGCGATGCGCAGCGACAACGCGATCGCGGTGAGGTCGTCGGGGCTCAGGCCGAGCATAAGGCGGGCTCCTCGTCGCCTCAGCGCGCCAGCACGGTGAACCCCTGTCCCTCGAGGATCGCCTTTGCCTCGGGCGAGCGCAGGTAGCTCTCGAGCGCCGCGGCATCCGGGCTTCTCGCGTCCTTCGTCACGGCGACGGGGTAGACGATCGGCGCGTGCGACGACTCTGGGAACGTGCCGACGACCTTCACCTTCGGCTCGGCCTTGGCGTCGGTGCCGTAGACGATGCCGTACTTGGCCTCGCCGCGCGACACGAGCAGGAGCGCGGCGCGCACGTTGTCGGCCTGCGCGATCTTCGGCTCGACGGCGCTCCAGACGCCGAGCTTGGTCAGCGCCTCCTTGCCGTAGATGCCGGCGGGGCACGAGCTGACGGTGCAGACCGCGAGCTTGCCGTCGCCGAGCGCGCCGGCGAGGTCGAAGCCCTTCTCGATGGTCATCGGCTTCGTGGTGACGGCCGCCGCGACGAGGACGAGGGAATTCCCGAGCAGGTCGACGCGGGTGTCGGGCCTGATGGCGCCGTCCTTGGCGAGGACGTCCATCCACTTCTGGTCGGCCGAGATGAAGAGGTCGGCCGGCGCGCCGGCCTCGATCTGCTTGGCCAGCGTGCCCGACGAGCCGTAGGACACGACAACCGTCTTGCCGGTCTTGGCCTTCCAGGCGGCGACCATCGCGTCGAGCGCCGTCTTCATGCTGGCTGCAGCGAAGACGGTCGGCCCGTTGGCGTCGGCGTGCGCCAGGCCTGGCGCCACGACGAGCGCCGCCGCCAGCAGGAGGGAGCCGAGCCTGACCATGGGTGCCGATCCTTCGTACGCGTGGCTATATGCCGACGCATACAGCGGATCGGCGCGCGGTCAAATTCAGCCGCGCATCTCCTGCTGGCGCATCGGCATCGCGTCGATGACCGTGAAGATGCTCTTCGGATCGACGGGATCGCGCCAGATCTTCTTGACGCCGCCGTCCTTGCCGACGAGCACCACGGCGAAGCCGCGCTCCGCGACGCCCAGCGACTTGCGCAGCTTGCTGCCGGGCGCCGCCTCGGTCAGCACCTCGATGTTGCGGTCGGTGAGGGCCGGGCGCGTGCGGTCGAGCGCCGCGATCTGCTTCGCCACCCGCGGATCGTCGCGCGAGTCGGAGAGGACGACGACCGGTCGCGACGAGCCCCTGAGCGCCTTCAGCTTGTCGAGCGGGGCGGCGTGCGCGGCAGAGATGCCCGCGGTCGCGAGGACGAGAGAAAGGACGGCTAAAGTCTTGAGCATCGCTGCGGCTCCCGGTTTGATGCAAAACGGGGAGACCGGCGAGGCGTTCCGTTACGCCCCGAGCCGCGCCTGGCCGCCCTTGGCCACCGGATTGTCGGGGTCGAGGCTCAGCGCGCGCTGGTAGTTCTCGGCGGCCTTGGCGCGGTTGCCTTCCTTCTCGTAGGCAAGGCCGAGGCCGGCCCAGGCGGAGCCGTTCTTGTTGTTGACGTTCAGCGCGGCGTTGAAGTCGCCGATCGCCTTGTCCGGCTTGCCCTGGGCAAGGAAGCTCTCGCCGCGTGCCTGGTAGGGCGCGCCGTTGAAGGGGTCGCGGTCGATCGCGTTGTCGAAGTCGGTGATGGCCGCGACCTGGTTGCCCTCGCGCTGGTAGATCAGGCCGCGGGCGTGGAAGGCCTGGGCGCTCTCGGGATTGAGCTTGATCGCGGTGTCGAGGTCGTTTTTGGCCTCCGTCAGCTGGCCCTGGACGCGCTCGAGGTTGGCGCGGCCGAGGTAGGCCGGCATGTGGCTCGCGTTGGCGGTGATGGCGCGGTTGAAGTCGGCCATCGCCTCCTCGTTACGGCTCGTCGAGCGATAGGCGAGGGCACGGTCGGTGAGCGCGGCGGCGCTGTTCGGGTTGATCTGGATCGCCTTCGAGAAGTCCGAGATCGCGTTGTCGTACTGGCCGATCTTGGCGTAGGCGACACCTCGCGTCGTCAGGGCCTCGGCGCTGTTCGGGTTGCGATCGACGACCTCGGTGAGCGAGGAGATATTGGCCGAGGCGGCTTCCGGCGATTCGCTGGCGATCTCGGCGACGCCGTTGCCCGGCAGGCCGGCGACGCCCGGCCCAGACGAGCCGCAGCCGGCCAGCGAGACCGCGCCGGCGAGGAGTGCGAGGCACGCCGTGGCGCGGACGACCGCAAGCCCGCGAAATAGGATTGATGGCGATGCGGTCATGCGTCCCTCTTGGCCGCGTCGGCTGATGGTACGCGCGTTATGTCTCGACCAATCCGGCGAGAATTGGACCACGCGCGCGGCGGCTCTTCGAAAGAGCTGTACCCACGCCATGGTTATCGAAAAGTAAACCGATAAGGCGCGAGGCGCTCAGCGGGCGCCCGGCACCGGCTTCGGCTTCATCGGCAGCAGGCCCTCGCGCTGCATCTTCTTGCGGGCGAGCTTGCGGGCGCGGCGGACGGCCTCGGCCTTCTCGCGGGCGCGCTTCTCGGAGGGCTTCTCGTAGTGACCGCGCAGCTTCATCTCGCGGAAGATTCCCTCGCGCTGCATCTTCTTCTTCAGCGCCTTGAGGGCCTGGTCGACATTGTTGTCACGGACGAGAACTTGCACGCATCGATCCTTGTCGCGGCTGGAGCCGGCCTCTCAACCGCTCGGGCCTGTCAAATGGAAATAGGCCGCCCGGCGCGCGAGTCGCGCACCTGCAGCCGATGGAAAGCAGGTAGCAGAGCCGAGCTGCGCTGTCCAGATCGTCGCGGCTCACGGATCGGCATGCTAAGCCCGCCGCAACCGTCGAAATAACGACATAAAGACTTGTACATATCCTTATTGCTTCATCCGGCCGCCTCTGGTACGAGCCGGCAGCTTTTCACGGGACACCTTTCATGACCCACGCCGCCCACGACGCCGCCACAGACTCGATCATCGCCGACATCAAGCTCGCCCCCTGGGGCCGCAAGGAGCTCGACATCGCCGAGACCGAGATGCCGGGCCTGATGGCGACGCGCGCGGAGTACGGGCCGACCCAGCCGCTGAAGGGCGCGCGCATCGCCGGCTCGCTGCACATGACGATCCAGACCGGCGTGCTCATCGAGACGCTGAAGGCGCTGGGCGCGGACGTCCGCTGGGCATCCTGCAACATCTACTCGACGCAGGACCATGCCGCCGCCGCCATCGCCGCCGCCGGCACCCCGGTCTTCGCGATCAAGGGCGAGAGCCTGAAGGACTACTGGGAGTACACCCACAAGATCTTCGAGTGGGGCGACGGCGGCACGCCGAACATGGTCCTCGACGACGGCGGCGACGCCACCATGCTCATCCACCTTGGTATGCGCGCCGAGGAGGGCGACACCGCGTTCCTCGACAAGGCCGAGAACGAGGAAGAGGAAGTGCTCTTCGCCGCGATCAAGGGCCGGCTGAAGACGCATCCCGGCTGGTATTCGAAGAACGGCAAGGCGATCAAGGGCGTCTCCGAGGAGACGACGACCGGCGTGCATCGCCTCTACCTGATGGCCAAGGAGGGCAAGCTCCTGTGGCCGGCGATCAACGTCAACGACTCGGTTACGAAGTCGAAGTTCGACAACCTCTACGGCTGCCGCGAGTCGCTGGTCGACGGCATCCGGCGCGGTACCGACGTCATGATGTCCGGCAAGGTCGCGATGATCTGCGGCTTCGGCGACGTCGGCAAGGGCTCGGCCGCCTCGCTGCGCAATGCCGGCTGCCGCGTCATGGTCTCCGAGATCGACCCGATCTGCGCGCTGCAGGCGGCGATGGAAGGCTACGAGGTGACGACGATGGAAGACGCGGCGCCGCGCGCCGACATCTTCGTCACGGCTACGGGCAACGTCGACGTCATCACCGTCGACCACATGCGCGCGATGAAGGATCGCGCCATCGTCTGCAACATCGGCCACTTCGATTCCGAGATCCAGGTCGGCGCGCTGAAGAACTTCAAGTGGTCGAACATCAAGCCGCAGGTCGACGAGATCGAGTTCCCGTCGGGCAAGAAGGTGATCCTGCTCTCCGAAGGCCGCCTCGTGAACCTCGGCAACGCCACCGGCCACCCCTCCTTCGTGATGTCGGCGTCCTTCACCAACCAGACGCTGGCGCAGATCGAGCTGTGGACCAAGCAGGGCGAGTACGACAAGCAGGTCTACGTCCTGCCGAAGCACCTCGACGAGAAGGTCGCCGCCCTGCACCTCGACAAGGTCGGCGCCAAGCTGACCAAGCTCTCCGACAAGCAGGCCAAGTACCTCGGCCTGCCGCCGCAGGGCCCGTTCAAGACCAACGAGTACCGCTACTGAGCGATCCGCGATCGCAGGGTTGCCGAGCGCCGCGTCCCGAAAGGGCGCGGCGTTTTTCTTTCGGCGTTTTCTTTGGCGTTTTCTTGGGAGAGGCGCGTCAATTGGTGCGACGCACCTTGTGCGGCGGGCTCGCCATGCTAGGGGCGGTCGACCGCACTTCCGCCGGGCGGAGCTTCGCTTGCGCTACTTTCTCGATGCCGAGTTCAACGGCTTCGGCGGCCAGCTGATCTCGCTGGCGCTGGTTCCGGAGACCAAGGGCGCCGATCCCTTCTATGTCGTCTTCGCCTGCCCCGATCCCGAGCCGTGGACGGCCGCGCACGTGATGCCGGTGCTGCGCACCGCGCCGGTCACCCGGGCCGAGGCGACGCAGAAGCTCGCCGCGTACCTCGCTGAGGACGAAGAGGCGGTGATCGTCGCCGACTGGCCAGAGGACATCGCGCATCTGGCGCTTCTCATGGTCACCGGACCCGGCGCGCGCCTCCCGACGCCGACACTGATTTTCGAGCTGCTCGACCTGCCGCTGTTCGATGCGCAGAGCTCGAGCGAGGTGCCGCACAACGCCTGCTACGATGCCATGGCGCTGCGCGACTACGTGCTGCGGACGGACCACTAGCCCGCGGTCTGCGCCTCCAGATGACGGTTGGGCGCTAAACCGACGGGGTCAGCGCGCCCGCGGCGACAGCGTGATCTTCCGGGCCGGCGCCTCGCCCTCACCGCCGGCGGCGGCCGTCTTGGCGATGACCCGGCGGCTGGCCTTGCGCTCGACCACCACGGTGCGTGCGCCCTCGCGCGATGGCGCGGAGACGAGCCGGGTGACGCGGCGATCGGGCGCCAGGCGCAGCATCTCGGCCTTCACGTCGGCGGGGCTCGCGCCCATCAGCTCGGCGGCGATCTCGATCTGGCCGGCCGGATCGTCGGTGAGCCCCTGCGCGGCAGCGATCGCTTCCGCCAGCGTCGGTGGGTCGCGGCGGACCTTGCGCGGCCCATACTTGGTCATCCAGGTCTCGGACATGAGGCCAGCCTTTTTCGAACGGTCTCGAAATTAGGCGCCTTCATGCTGCGTCGCAATAAGACTTGTGCTCAAGCGCCTCGCACCAGCCATGCGACGGCTGCAGGCACTGACTGGAACTCAGTCGACGAGGCAGGTGCGCGCGAACTCCTGGAAGGCGCGCGCGCGGTGCGACAGCGCGCGGGAGCCGTCGGCCGGGATGCCGTGCTTCTCCTGCGACGACATCTCGCCGAACGTCCGGTCGTGCCCGTCGGGGCGGAAGATCGGATCGTAGCCGAAGCCGAGCGTGCCGCGCGGCGGAAAGACGAGCTCGCCGTCGACGCGCCCCTCGACGACGATCGTCGCCGCCCCAGGCCGGGCCAGCGCCAGCGCCGAGACGAAGTGGGCGCGGTGCGGCCCGGGCCTGCCGGTGAGCGGCTCGGCGATCCGCCCCATTGCCGCCTCGAACGAGCCGGCGTCCTTGGCCCAGCGCGCGGAGTAGATGCCCGGCGCGCCGCCGAGCGCTGCGACGCAAAGGCCCGAATCGTCGGCGAAGGCGGGCAGGCCGGTCGCCGCCGTCGCCGCCTCGGCTTTGATCGCGGCGTTGCCGGAGAAGGTCGTCGCCGTCTCCTCCGGCTCGGGCAGGCCGAGCTCGCCGGCCGACACCACCTCGATCTCGTAGGGCGCGAGCAGCTCCGCCATCTCGCGCAGCTTGCCGGGATTGTGGGTCGCGATGACCAGTCGGTCTTTGACGAGCTTCATGGGTGTCCGTTCAAGCCTTGGTGAAGCCGGCCCAGGTCGCGAAGAGGGTGGGCCAGGCGCGATCCTCGGTGCCGACGCTGCCGATGTTGAAGCCGTGCCCGCCGGAGCGAAAGGCGTGCAGCTCGACCGGCACGTGCACGCGCCGCAGCGCGGCAAACAGCAGCAGGCTGTTCTCGACCGGGGCGATCGGGTCGTCGGTCGCCTGCGCGAGGAAGGTGGTCGGCGCGTCGTCGGTGACCTGCAGCTCGACCGACATGTCCATGCTCTCCTTAAGCGTCGGGTTCGGCCCCAGCAGCGTCATGGTCGAGATCTTGGTGCGGTTCGGCGGCATCATGGTGAGGACGGGGTAGATCAGCCCGGCGAAGTCCGGCCGCGCCGACACCTTGTCGACGTCGTCGACGGGCTCGTAGAGGTGCGCGTCGGGCTTCATCGAGGTCATGCCGGCGCAGTGGCCGCCGGCGGAATAGCCGATGATCCCGATCTGCGATTCGTCGAGGCCGAGCTCGTTGGCCCGCGAGCGGATGATCCGCATTGCGCGCTGCGCGTCCTGGAACGGTGCCGAGCGCGGCCAGCCGCCGTTCGGCAGCCGGTAGTAGAGGATGAAGCTCGTGACGCCGTGCGCGCCGAGCCAGTCGGCGGTCGGCCGGCTTTCGCTCGCGATGCCGATGCGGCGATAGCCGCCGCCGCCCAGGATCAGCACGGAGGCGCCGTTCGGCTTGGTCGACGGGCGCTGCATCACCATGCGCGGCTTGATGATGTTGGTGACGGCGCCGCCCGGCGTCACCTGCTCGAAGCCGTTGGGGCCCGGACCACCCGGCGGGACGCGCGGCCACAGGTCGATGGTCTTGAGGTCGGCGGGCGGCGGGTTGCCGCTCGGCGCCGGCGCGGCGACCGGCGGCTCGGCGTGCGCCTTGCCGCCCATCGACGCGAGGGCGGCGGCGCCGAGTATCCAATCGCGTCGGTCGAGGGACAATGCGGTCTCCGGCTCGCTCGCGGCGCTGTGTGCCAAGCTTTTGCCCGCAAACCAAGCCCCTAGCGGGCCGCGCGTCCGGCCGCGGTGCCTCGGCCTACCGCCGGCGCGCCAAGAAATGTGCGAAGGCCTCGAGGGTCTCCTCGCTGACGTGGTGCTCGAGCCCCTCGGTGTCGCGCCGCGCGGTCTCCGGCGTCACGCCGAGCGCCAGCAGGAACTGCTCGACGAGGCGGTGGCGCTCGCGCGAGCGCAGCGCCAGCGCCTGCCCGGTCTCGGTGAGGAAGGCGCCGCGGTAGGGCTTCTGCACGACGAGCCCGTCCTCGGCGAGCCGCTTCAGCATCTTGGCGACGGTCGGCTGCGCCACGCCGAGCCGCGAGGCGATGTCGACCTGCCGCGCCTCGCCGCCGTCCTCGATGAGGTCGGCGATCAGCTCGACATAGTCCTCGGCGATCTCGGTGCGCCGCGCCGCGCGCGCCTGCTTGAAGCTCGCGACCTGCTTCTCGGTCGCGATCAGCGTGTCGGAGACGGTGGGGCGGCTCATGTCGGGCGTTCGCGCGTCATGGCCGCGATGATCCCGCTTCACTCCCGTTTGGCAAGAGCCGGCGTGCAAGACGAGCGATTGCGACATCCTTTCTCTTGCATTGCACCAAGCTCGTGCCCAGAATTATAGCCGGGGCTATATTCGGCCCGGGACGAGGCGCGGATGAGTGACGGCGGCACCCTTTCGGCCAGGACGACGGCGGCGATCGACGACATCGTCGCGGGCCGCGCACGCGTGCATCCCCTGCGCCTGCTCGTCTTCGCCGGCCCAGCGGTCATCGCGTCGATCGCCTACATGGACCCCGGCAACTTCGCCACGAACATCCAGGCCGGCGCGCGCTACGGCTATGCGCTTCTCTGGGTCGTCGTCGCGGCCAACCTGATGGCGATGATGGCGCAGGCGCTCTCCGCCAAGCTCGGCATCGTCACCGGCCGCAACCTCGCCGAGCTGAGCCGCGACAGCTTCCCGCGCCCCGTCGTGCTCGGCATGTGGCTCGTCAGCGAGGTCGCCGCGATGGCCACCGACCTCGCCGAGCTGCTCGGCGGCGCGATCGGCCTCTCGCTGCTGCTCCACCTGCCGCTCATCGTCGGCATGCTGGTGACGGCGCTCATCACCTACGGCCTGCTGCTGCTCGATCGCGGCGGCTACCGCCCGACCGAGCTGGCGATCGGCGGCTTCGTGGTGCTCATCGCGCTCTGCTACGTGCTGGAGCTGACGATCGCGCCGATCGACTGGGGCACCGCGATGCGCCATTCCGTGCTGCCGAGCCTCCCGGACGGCGCGGCGGTGACGATCGCCGTCGGCATCATCGGCGCTACCGTCATGCCGCACGCCATCTACCTGCACTCGGGCCTGACGCAGCATCGCGCCACCACGGACAGCGATGCGGCGCGCCGCCGGCTCGTCGCCTTCTCGAACCGCGAGGTCGTCGTGGCGCTCGGCCTCGCCGGGATCGTCAATCTCGCGATGGTGATGACGGCGGCCGCCGCCTTCCACGGCAAGCACGACGACGTCGCCGAGATCGGGCAGGCCTATGTCACGCTCTCGCCCCTGCTCGGGCCGCTGGCCGCCGGGTCTTCCTGGTGTCGCTGCTGGCCTCGGGCCTCTCCAGCTCGGTGGTCGGCACCATGGCCGGGCAGATGATCATGGCCGGCTTCCTGAAGATGCGTGTGCCGATCCTCGTTCGGCGCCTCGTCACCATGGCGCCCGCCTTCGTCGTCGTCGCCTACGGCATCGATCCGACGAAGGCCCTGGTCATGAGCCAGGTCGTGCTGAGCTTCGCGCTGCCGGTGCCGCTCGTCGCGCTGGTCATCCTGATGCGGCGGCGCGAGCTGATGGGAGATTTCGTCAACTCGCGGCTGACGCATGCCACCGCCGTCGTCGGCACGATCCTGATCTGCCTCCTGAACGTGGTGTTGATCTTGCAGACACTCGGCGTGGCGATCCCGGGGCTTCCAGCCGTCTGACGATCGCCGCGTCCTTCGCTTTGAGCTTCGCGTTCCCCCGCGACGGAGTTCGTCCCATGTCCAGCTTCATGTCCAGATTGGTGGTCCTGCTCGCCGTCACGCCTCTCCTGACCTCCGCCGGCGCCTTCGCCGACCCGCGGCGCCCCGCACCGCCTCAAAGAAAGGCACCCGCCGCCGCGGCGCCGGACTGCGAGCTCTCCGGCGGCTCTTACGCTCTTGATTACGCGCGCGACGATCGCACAGGCCCCGTACGCAGGCGCCTGCTCCGGACGGCCGAGTCGCGGCCTGCGCCGGAGGCCTGTCCCGCGGAAGACGTCGGCTACGATCTGCTCGCCGCGGCGGAGCCGGCGCCGTCGCGCTGAAGCGGCGGCGATGCCCTCCTCCAGACCGCCTTGACGTTGCCAAGAGTGCTGTGTCTCTAGCGCTGCATGGCGATGACGATCACATCCGGCGGCGCAGCCCACCGTTGGAGCCTGCCGAACCTGCTGACATACGGCAGGATCGTCGCGGTGCCCCTCGTCGTCGGGTGCATGTACTGGCCTGAGGTCGACGCGATGCGCTGGACGGCCTTCGGGCTCTACGCCGCCGCCGCCGTCACCGACTTCTTCGACGGCTACCTGGCGAGGGCCTGGTCGCAGCAGTCGGCGCTCGGCCGCATGCTCGATCCGATCGCCGACAAGCTGCTCGTCGCCGCCGTGCTGTTCATGCTGGTGAGCGACCATACGCTCACCGGCATCACCGTCATCGCGGCGATCGTCATCCTCTGTCGCGAGCTGCTCGTCTCCGGCCTGCGCGAGTTCCTGGCCGGCCTCGAGGTCTCCATGCCGGTCAGCAAGGTCGCCAAGTGGAAGACGACGGCGCAGCTCCTCGCGCTGGGCTTCCTCATCTGCGGGCCGGCCGGCGACAAGGTGCTGCCGCACAATACCGGCATCGGCATCACGCTGCTTTGGATCGCGGCGCTGCTCACCATCTATACGGGATGGGACTACCTGACCTCGGGCATCCGGCACATCCTGGACATGGAAGCATGAAGGCCGTCTATTTCGCCTGGGTGCGCGAGCGCATCGGCAAGGGCGAGGAGACGCTGACCCCGCCCGCCGACGTCGCCACCGTCGCCGATCTCATCGCCTGGCTGAAGGCGCGCGGCGAGGGCTACCACGCGGCGTTCGCCGAGCCCGCGACGATCCGCACCGCGATCGACCGCGGCCACGTCAAGCACGACGCCGCGATCGCCGGGGCGCGCGAGATCGCCTTCTTTCCGCCGATGACCGGCGGCTGAGCCGCATGCCGCCGAGCCTGATGCCGAAGTCGAGCGTGCGCGTGCAGGCCGAGGCCTTCAGCGTCGAGGCCGAGATCGCTGCGCTGACCGAGGGTCGGACCGACATCGGCGCGGTCGTCACCTTCAGCGGGCTCTGCCGCGACGAGGCCGGCACGCTGGCGGCGCTCGAGATCGAGCACTATCCCGGCATGGCCGAGGCCGAGATCGCCCGCGTCGTCGCCGAGGCCGAGGCGCGCTGGCCGCTCGCAGGCGTCCGCGTAATCCATCGCCACGGCCGCATGGCTCCAAGCGCGCAGATCGTCCTCGTCGTCACCGCCAGCCGCCACCGCGCCGCCGCCTTCGAGGCCGCGAGCTTCCTGATGGATTACTTGAAGGCCAGCGCGCCCTTCTGGAAGAAGGAGCACCGCGTCGACGGCAACGCGGGCGACTGGGTCGCCGCCAAGGCGAGCGACGACGAGGCCGCCGCCCGCTGGGACTGAGGCCGTCCCTCCGCCGGGCGGAGAGGATCGCGCGGCTACTCCTCGTCGGCGTCCGGCTTCGGCGCGTTCGCCGTGCCGGCCGGGGGCGCGGCTGCGGGCGCGGGTATCGGCTGCGCCGCGGTGCCCTGCGCGGGCGTGCCGGCGCCGCCCGCCGGCGCCTCGTCGCCGATGCCCCAGGACGGGGCGCTGGTGTCCTTCGGCACGTCGAGCGCGCGGCCCATCACCTTGGGCAGGCGCACGCCCTGCAGCAGCGAGGGGATGCGGCTCTTCTGGTCGGGCGTGAGGCTCGCGACCAGCGGCTTCGTCGCGTCGGCGAGCCTGGCGATCGCCGCGCCCATCGCGGCCATGTGGTCGCCCTGCATCTTCAGCCCGTCGACCTGGCTCGGCGCGTTTTCCATCGTCTGCTTGAAGCGGAAGCCGCGCGCCGTATCGACGCCATGGATCGCCTCGGCGACGGGCGGCCAAAGGGCCGCCTGGGCGGGGGTGAGCTGCAGGCCGGCGCGCAGCGTCTCGATGTCCCGGTCGACGCGTGCCGCCCGCCGCGCCATGCGCCGCGCGACCATCTCGGGGTCCTGCGGCGTGACCGTCAGCGGGGCCGCCGGCGGCGCCGAGGGGGAGGCCGCCGGCGCAGGCGCGGGCTGCGCAGCCGCCGGGCCGACGAGCCCGGCCGACGGGATCGCAAGCGCCGCGCCGAGAACCAGACCGATCAATCGCATTGCCGCCTCCACGTCCCGCCGACCGCCGGCGCGTACTGGAAACGCATAAGCGCCGACGGCCCTATGCGATCCCTGCGACGGCGGCGACGAGCCTCTCGAGATCCTGCGGCCGCGACAGGCGATGGTCGCCGTCCTTGATCAGCGTGACCACCACCGGGTCCTCGGCGAGATGCTCGGTCAGCACCATCGCGTGGCGCCACGGCACGTCGGGATCGCGCATGCCCTGCAGGATGTGGACGGGCGCGTGCGTGCGGATCGCGCCGCCGAGCAGGAGATGCCGGCGGCCGTCCTCGATCAGCGCGCGGGTGATCGGCACAGGCTCCGGCGAATATTCGGAAGGCCGCAGGTAGACGCCGGTGGTCTCGATTGCCCGCTGCCCCTCGGGTCCGAGCTCGGGCCACATCAGCGCCTGCGTGAAGTCGGTCGCCGGCGCGATGAGCACGAGCCCGGCCGGCGGCCGCCCCTCGGCCGCGAACCGGCGCGCCGCGAGCAGCGCCAGCCAGCCGCCCATCGACGAGCCGACGAGGATCTGCGGCCCATCGGATGCCGCGCCGATCGCCGCGAGTGCGTCCTCGAGCCAGATCGAGATCGTGCCGTCCTCGAAGCGGCCGCCGGACTCGCCATGGCCGGAATAGTCGAAGCGCAGGTACGCACGGCCGGCGTCGCGCGCCCAGGCGTCGAGCGCCTCGGCCTTGGTCGCCAGCATATCGGAACGGAAGCCGCCGAGCCAGACGACGCCGGGACCGCTTCCGGCGCGGCGGCGGTAGGCGATATCGCGCTGGGGAGCCGATCCGACCCTCAGCCGTTCCGGATGCGTTAACCGTGAATCCCTAGGCTCGGCCATGTCGATGCGTCCCGCCTTGTCTGCGCTCTGCCCGCTGTCTTCGCAGAAGTCGTCGTCGCGATCACCGCCCACCCCGGAACGGATCTGAGATGAGCGAGGACTTCGCCTTTACCCTGAGCCGCCGCGGAACGCATGCGCTCGCCGGCCGCACGGTGCTGCAGCTCGTGCCCGCGCTCGAGTCCGTCGAGGCGGACGGCCCGGCGCTCGACGTCGCCGGCGCGCTCGCCGGCTCGAACGCCCGCCCGCTGATCGCCGCGCCGCCCGGGCCGCTGGTGAGCGAGCTGCAGGCCCGCGGCGGCGTCTGGCTCGACTTCCCGACGCGCGCCAAGAACCCGATCGTCATGGCGCTCGCCGTGCGTCGCCTGCGCGCGCTGATCGCGCGAGAAAAAATCGACCTCATCCATGCCCGCTCGCGGCCCGGCGCCTGGATGGCGCTCGGCGCGGTGCGCAACACGCGCGTGCCCCTCGTCACCAGCCTGAGCCATCTCGCCGCCGGCCGCACCGTGGTGCGCCACCAATACGATTCGGTGATGGCGAAGGGCGACCTCGTCATCGTCGGCTCGAACTACGCGGCGGCGACCGTCGCGAGCCTTTATCCCGGCGCCGCCGGCCGCATTGCGATGGTGCGGCCCGGCGTCGACCTCAAGCCCTTCGCGGGGCAAGCGATCGCGCCCGCGCGCGTGCAGGCGCTGCGCCAGGCCTGGAAGATCGCCGCCGACGAGCGCATCCTCCTGCTCGCCGCGCGGCCGAGCATCTGGAAGGGCCACAAGGTGCTCTTGGACGCGACGAGGCTGCTCATCGACATGGGCGCGCACGACCTGCGGCTCGTCTTCCTCGGCGAGGGCAAGGGCGGCGCGGCGCGCGAGGTCGAGCAGGCGATCACCGCCTCGGGCCTCGGCGCGATCGTGCGCACGGCGAAGACCTGCGCCGACATGCCGGCGGCGCTGCTCGCGGCGGCGGTCGTCGTCGTGCCGTCGATCGAGCCGGAGAGCTTCGGCCGCATCTCCGTCGAGGCGCAGGCGGTCGGCACGCCGGTCGTCGTCTCCGATCTCGGCGCGGTGCCGGAGACGGTGCTGGCGCCCCCCGACATCGAGGCGAGCCGTCGCACCGGCTGGCGCGTCTCGCCGAGCGATCCCGGCCTGCTCGCCGACGCGATCGGCGAAGCGCTGGCGCTCGGCGCCAGCAGCCGCGATGCGCTGGCGCTGCGGGCACGCCGCCACGTCGAGGCGCATTTTTCGATCGAGCGCATGGCGCGCGAGACGCTCGATGCCTATGCCGCCGTGCTCGCGCGCAAGGCGACGCAGGAATAGGACGCTCGAATAGCCCAGCCCGAACGTGGCGCAGGCGCCATAGGGCGCATCCACGACGAAAGCAGCGTCCCCGGTTTGTTGACTTTACGGCGTCTAGAACCGATCTTTTAAGATGGTTCGGGGTTTGTGCCGCTGAATTGCTTTCGGCAAGACGCCCGGATCGATCAACAACATCAGGAGACCGCCCATTCGCCGCCCTATGAAAGCTCCGCCGACCCCGCAGAAGGACGGGCCGCGCACCAACAAGGAGATACGCGTTCGCGAGGTCCAGCTCATCGATGCCGAGGGTACCAATCGCGGCGTCACCGACACGCTGGTCGCGCTGCAGATCGCGGAGGATGCCGCTCTCGACCTCGTCGAGATCGTGCCGAACGCCAGCCCGCCCGTCTGCAAGATCATGGACTACGGCAAGTTCCGCTTCCTCGAGCAGAAGAAGACCGCCGAGCAGCGCCGCCGCCAGAAGACGGTGGAGATCAAGGAGATCAAGCTGCGCCCGGGCATCGACGAGCACGACTACGATACGAAGATGAAGGCCGTGCGTCGCTTCTTCGAAGAAGGCGACAAGGTGAAGGTGACGCTGCGCTTCCGCGGTCGCGAGATGGCGCACCAGGACATCGGTTTCCGCCTGCTCGAGCGCGTCAAGGCCGAGACCGAGACGTTGGCGAAGGTCGAGGCGCAGCCTTCGATGGAAGGCCGCCAGATGGTGATGGTCCTGGCGCCACGTTGATACGAACGGTCCGCCCACGACATCAGTCGTGGGCGTCGATCCAGATGCGCTTACCCTTCGAAACGTAGACGCTGACGTCGGCGCGAAAGCCACGCCCGGCGCGCATCCGCGCGCACGGTTTACCGCGCGTTAAGCGCGCTGCTTAAATGCGGCTTAAGCGGCGGCGTGCACGGTCCGTTGCATGGCACGTCGCGCATTGCCCTTCGCCGCCCTGGCGGCCCTCGCCCTCCTGCTGGCCGGCTGCGGCCAGAGCGGCTTCGAGCAGGCGCGCCGCCCGGCGTGGCGGCAGCAGGCGGAAGAGGCCTGCATCGCGCAGGGGCTGGTGCACACCTCGCGCTTCATCGCGCCGCGCGGCAGCTCCATCGACGGCCCGGGCATCTGCGGCCTGACGCAGCCCTACATGGTCGGCGCGCTCTCCGACGATCGGGTGCAGCTCGATTCCGTCGCGACGCTCGACTGCCCGATGATCGCGGCGCTCAACACCTGGATCTCCGACGTCGTCCAGCCCGACGCGCAGACGCGCTTCGGCCAGCCGGTGGTGCAGATCGACACGATGGGCTCGTACTCCTGCCGCGCCATGAACGGGCAGGCCGGCGGCCACATCTCGGAGCACGCCTTCGGCAACGCGATCGACATCGCCGGCTTCCGCCTTGCCGACGGGCGCCGCATCACCGTCGTTCACGACTGGACTCAGGGCGACGAGCAGGCCCAGGCCTTTCTGCGCGACGTGCACGCCGGCGCCTGCAGCTCGTTCACGACGGTGCTGGGGCCCGGCTACAACATCTTCCACTACAACCACATCCACGTCGATCTCGCGATGCACGGCAGCGGGCGCGGCGGCCGCAAGCACTACTGCAAGCCGGTGCCGCAGGAGAGCCGCCCCGCGCCCGCCCCCGACGGCCTGCCCGAAGCGCCGCCCGTCGAGGAGGACCAGGACGTCGCCGGCGCCGGCGTGCCGTCGGGCGGCTACAGCGAGCGCGGCCTCGCCATGTCGGCACCGCCGGCCTATGGCGGCGAGGGCCTGCCGCCTCGCCGCGCCACCGCCTATGCGGGCTCGTCGCGCGGCGGCAGCTATCGCGATGACGGCGCCTTCGCGCCCGAGGGCGGCGGCCCGGGCGACTGGGACGCGACCACGTCCTCGATCAGGCGGTAGCTCCGTTATTGCAAAGCTCCGTCATTGCGAGCGCAGCGAAGCAACCCAGGGGTTGCAGGGCTCGAAGCTGCGAGGTTTCCTGCTTCCACCCCTGGGTTGCTTCGCTTCGCTCGCAATGACGGCACCTGCGCTCGCAATGACGGCGCCTACTCGCGGCGCGCCGCGACCCACGCCAGCGTGATCGCCGCTACCGAGGCGGCGAGCAGCATGGTCGCGGCGGCGTTGGCCTCCGGCGTCACGCCGAGCCGCAGCATGCCGTAGATGTAGACGGGCAGGGTGGTGGCGCCGGCGGGTGCGACCATCAGGGTGATGAGGAAATCGTCGAGCGACACCACGAACGCGAGCGTCGCGCCGGCGACGATCGCCGGCATCAGCAGCGGCAGCGTGACGCGCGCAAACACCTGCCCGGGGCTGGCGTAGAGGTCGCGCGCGGCATCCTCGACGTCGCGCGGCATCTCGCGCAAGCGCGCGCGGATCGGCAGCAGCGCGAACGGGATGCAGAACACGATGTGGGCGAGCACGACGTTGCCGAGCCCCGCCTCGAGCCCGATCGCCTTGAAGAAGACGAGCGTCGCGATCGCCGTGACGATCTCGGGCGCGACGAGCGGCAGCGCGACGAGCCCTTCGCCCACCGCGCGGCCGGGGAAGATC
This sequence comes from Beijerinckiaceae bacterium RH AL1, assembly GCA_901457705.2. Classification (NCBI taxonomy): domain Bacteria; kingdom Pseudomonadati; phylum Pseudomonadota; class Alphaproteobacteria; order Hyphomicrobiales; family Beijerinckiaceae; species Beijerinckiaceae bacterium RH AL1. Next base: position 4,062,558 of record LR590083.2, on the reverse strand, counting down.
CTCGCCCGCTCGAAGCCGAGCGCGGCGGGAACGGCGAGCAGCGTCGACACCGGCGTCGCGATCCCGGCGACGATCAGGCTGTTGACGGCGGCGCGGCGCAAGTCGTCGTTGCCGAGCGCCTTGCCGAACCAGCGCACCGACGCGCCGCCCCAGATCAGCGCGAGCCGGTTCGAATTGAACGAGAGCACGACGAGCACGACGAGCGGCGCATAGAGGAACACCAGCGCGGCGACGCTCAGAACACGCAGCTCCGGCATCCGCCGCCAGTCGAAGGCTTTGGCGCGCACGGGGCTCAAGCCACGAGACCCTGGCGGCCGGCGCGGCGCCAGGCGCCGAGCGTCATCGAGCCGAGCACCAGCGCCATCAGGATCATCGACAGCGCCGCGCCGAACGACCAATCGCGAGCGGTCGAGAACTGCTGCTGGATCAGGCTGCCGATCATCAGGTGGCGGCCGCCGCCGAGGATGTCGGGCGCGAGGAACGCGCCGATGGTCGGGACCAGGACCAATGTCGTGCCGGCCGCGACGCCGGGCCGCGCGAGCGGCCAGACGATGCGCGTGAAGATCGACCAGCGTCCGGCGTAGAGATCGTAGCCGGCCTCGACGAGGCGCGGGTCGAGCTTCTCCAGCGCCGCGTAGATCGGCAGCGCCATGAAGGGCAGGTTGGCGTAGACAAGCCCCATCAGGATCGCGCCGTCCGAGTAGAGGAAGGTGATCGGGCGCGACGTGACATGCGCGGCCTGCAGCGCCTGGTTGACCAGTCCCTCGTCGCGCAGCAGCAGCACCCAGCAGTAGATGCGGATGAGCAGGTTGGTCCAGAACGGGATGGTGACGAGCAGCACCAGCAGCCGCCGCAACGTCGGGCCGCGCGTCGCCATGTACCAGGCGAGCGGCAGGCCGATCATCAGGCAGACGAGCGTCGTCAGAAGCGCCTCGACGCCGGAGCGCGCGAAGATGCGCAGATAGGTGGGATCAAAAACCAAGGCGTCGTCGAGGTCGCGATCGTAGAGAAAGCGGACGTAGGACGCCGCCGTGAACGGCTTCGCGACGCCGCCGTAAGGGTCGGACGTGAGGAACGAGTCGTAGAGCGCGATGCCCATCGGCAGCAGGCCGAAGACGACCACGACGAGCAGGGCGGGAAGCGCGAGGAGCGCGGTGGTGTCGCGGCGCATGCTCACGCTTCCAGCGGCACGAGCGCGTCGCGCGACCAGCGCACCGCGACCTCGTCGCGCAGCGCGAGGCCGGGCGGCAGGTCGGAGCGCAGCGCCTCGATCGTCAGGCCGTCGGCGAGCGCGACGCCGCAGGCGGTGGCCGTGCCGTGATAGGAGAGCGCCGTCACCCGGCCGCGGCGACCCTCGCCGCCGGGACGCGCCACTTCCACCTGCTCCGGCCGCAACGCGACATAGGCCGCGTCGTGCCCGGCGCCGCGGCCCTCGAGCACGTTGGCGCCGAAGAAATCCGCGACGAAGCGCGAGCGCGGCCGGCCCCAGACGTCGGCCGGCGCGCCGATCTGCTCGATGCGGCCCGCCTGCATCGCCGCGATCACGTCGGACATCGCGAGCGCCTCGTCCTGGTCGTGTGTCACGAGCAGGAAGGTGATGCCGGTCTCCCGCTGCAATCGTTTGAGCTCGACCTGCATGCCGCGCCTGAGCTTCAGGTCGAGCGCCGACAGCGGCTCGTCGAGCAGCAACAGGCGCGGCGCCGGCGCCAGCGCGCGGGCGAGCGCGACGCGCTGCTGCTGGCCGCCCGAGAGCTCGGCGGGCCGGCGCGCGGCGAGGTCCTCGAGTCGCACGAGCGCCAGTATGTCCGTCACGCGCGCCTCGATGACCGCCCGCGGGCGGCCCTGGCGCGCGAGGCCGAAGCCGACGTTGTCGGCGACGCTCATGTGCGGAAACAGCGCGTAGGACTGGAAGACGATGTTGACCGGGCGCCGGTTCGGCGGCTCGGCGAGGATCGAGCGGCCGTCGAGCGCAATGTCGCCACGGTCGGGATGCTCGAAGCCGGCGATCATGCGCAGCAGCGTGGTCTTGCCGCAGCCCGAGGGGCCGAGCAGCGTGACGAAGGCGTTGGCGGGAATGTCGAGCGTGACGTCGTCGAGCGCGGTGACCGGCGTCGCGCCGCGGCGCGCCGGGAAGGTGCGGGTCACGCCGCTCACGGCGACGAGCGGCGTCATGCCGGGTCGCTCGCGAGCGCGGCGGCCCTCATTCCTCGTCCAGCACCTGGCGCACGATCAGCCCGAGCTGGTCGATGCCGAACGGCTTCGGCAGGAAGTGCACGCCGGGATCGAGCGTGCCGTTGTGCACGACGGCGTTGCGCGTGTAGCCGGTGGTGTAGATCACCTTCAGGTCGGGCAGCATCGCCTTCGCGCGGTCGGCGAGCTGGCGGCCGGTCATGTCGGGCATCACGATGTCGGTGAAGAGCAGCGTGACGTGCTGACCGCTCTCGAAGATCTGCATCGCCGCGGCGCCGTCGGCGGCATGCAGCACGGTGTAGCCGAGATCGCGCAGCGCCTCCGTCGACAGCGAGCGCACGCGCGCCTCGTCCTCGACGACGAGCACGATCTCCTCGCTGCGGCCGCCGGGCAGCGCGCCGGTGACGCCGGCGATCTTGCGCTTGGCGGCGGCGGTGCCTTCGCCGAAGTCGCGCGGCAGGTAGATCTTCAGCGTCGTGCCGTGGCCGACCTCGGAATAGATGCGGATATGGCCGCCCGACTGGCGCACGAAGCCGAACACCTGCGAGAGCCCGAGCCCGGTGCCGCGACCGACGCCCTTCGTCGTGAAGAACGGCTCGAAGGCGCGCGCGAGCACGTCCGGCGTCATGCCGATGCCGGTGTCGGTCACCGCGAGCATCACGTATTGGCCGGTGACGATCTCGGCCTCGCGCGCGTAGGCGTCGTCGATATGCGCGTTGGTGGTCTCGATCGTCAGCCAGCCGCCGTCGGGCATCGCGTCGCGGGCGTTGACGGCGAGGTTGATGACGACGTTCTCGAGCCCGTTGACGTCGGCGTGGCATTTCCACAGGCCGGCGCCGAGCACCATCTCGAGATGCACGTTCTCGCCGAGCGTGCGGACGAGCAGCTCGTTGAGGCTCGCCATCATCTTGTTGGCGTCGATCGCCTCGGGTGCCAGCGGCTGCTGGCGCGAGAAGGCGAGCAGGCGCTGCGTCAGCGCGGCGGCGCGGTTGGCGCCGTCCATCGCCGCCTCGAGGTACTTGCCGACGTCCATGCTGCCGCGCGCGACCCGGCGCTGCATCAAGTTGAGCGCGCCGATGACGACGGCGAGCATGTTGTTGAAGTCGTGCGCGATGCCGCCGGTGAGCTGGCCGACGGCCTCCATCTTCTGCAGCTGGCGCACCTTGGTCTCGGCGGCCTGCGCGGCGACCGTCGCCTCGGCGAGCTGCTCGCCCTGGCTCGCGACCCGCAGCTCGAGCATGCGCGTCGCCTCGGCGCGCTCGACGGCGAGCCAGGTCAGCTCGGCGACCTCCTGCACGAGCGAGATCTCGTCGGCGGTCCAGTCGCGCGGCGCGCGGCAGTTGACGTAGAGACCGGCGGGCTGCGCCCCCTCCTGCGCCAGCGCGACGCTGATCGCGGCGCCGACGCCCGCCTTGGCGACGATCCCCCAGTCGCCGGCATCCTCGGCGAGGCTGTCGCGGATCACCAGCGTCTCGCCCTCGCGCAGGTACTGCTCGACGCTCCAGCCGTAGGCGCGCATCTCGCGCTCGCCGGTGAGCGGCGGCAGGCTCCAGTCGGTCCAGCCCTCGAGGTAGCGGATGCGGTTGTGGGCGATGCGGTAGAAGCCGGCGCGGTTGGCGCCGAGACGCGCGGCGAGCCGCTCGGCCGAGAGCCGCATGATGCTGTCGGGGTCGGTGAGGGCGCGCTGCTTGGTGGAGAGCGCGATGATGAAGTCGCGCTCGGCCTTGGCGTCGCGCAGCGCCGTCTCGGCGCGGACCTGGGCGTCGATCTCGGTGTTGGCGCCGAGCCAGCGGACGATCGCGCCCTCGCTGTCGCGCAGCGGCACGATGCGGGTGAGGAACGGCCGGAAGATGCCGTCGGCCCCGCGCAGCGGGAACACCATCTCGAACGGCTCGCCGCTGGCGATCGAGCCGCGCCAGCTCGCCAGCACGCGCGGCAGATGGTTGGGATCGTGCACGCGCTGCCAGCCCCAGCCCTCCATCTCCTCGGGCGTGGTGCCGCAGTACTCGTGCCAGCGCCTGTTGTACCAGACGATGTAGCCGTCCGGCCGAGCGAGCCAGCAGCAGGTCGGGAGGTTGTCGGCGAGCAGCCGGAAATCGTCGGAGAGCGGCGCGTCGCCGAGCGGCGGCAACGCCTCGACGCGGGCGGTCGCCTGCCAGAAGTTACGTGCCGAGGAGGAGTCGTTGGCGGCGTCGCTCACGCCTGAGAGTGTTAGCCATCGTGCGGCTACGCTTCAAGCGGAGACGGCGGCCTCAGCCGTGATGCAGGCGGGCGATCAGGGCGACGAGGAGGATCGTGCACAGCACCAGCGTGCGGGTGATCTGGCCCTTGTCGACGAAGGGGCGGCGCCTGCGGTCGGCCGCTGTGGTGAGGTTCGCCTCGGCGAACGAGTAGAGGCTCATGGTCGTCTCCGCCGCTGCCGTCTTGCCCGGTCGCAAGACAATAGAAGCGAGACCCTTTACGCGCGGTTAAGCATTCCGGCAGTTGCTTTGTACGCGATGCCGATCTGCGACAGGCGAGCCGCGCCGCTCACTTGCGCTCGGGCTGCGGGGCTGCAGCGGCAGCCGACAGGTCCGGCGCCAGGCAGTTCTCCATCGCGACATAGGGCTGCTTCTTCGCCTTGGCGTCCTTGGCGTTGAGCTTCAGGCAGCGCTCGACGCTGGCATCGGGCAGCTTCTGCCAGTGCTGCAGCAGGTCGGCGCGTGCCTCGGACTCGGCGACGATGCATTCGCTCATCAGCCGCATGTTCTTGTGCGCGAGGGCGTTGCAGCCGCGCGGGATGTCGAGCATCGGCGGCGCGATCGTCGCGGCTCGCGCCGCGACGGGGAAGGCCGCGCCAACGAGCGCGGCGAGGAGCAGCAAGGTCGATCGTGACGCCATGGCTCCCAACCTTAGCGGATCGCGCGGGCTCCGCCTACGGCGCTACTTCTGCTGCGCGAGGTAGGCGGCGACGTTCTTGCGCTGCGTCTCGTCGGCCAGCATGTAGTACATCATGCTCGAGCCGGTGGCGTCCTTGCCTTTGCCCTTGAGGTAGGTCCGCAGGTACTCGGTCGGGTTCTTGAGGTAGTCGACGACCGCCGCGTCGGTCCAGACGAGGCCGGCATCGCCCGCCGCCTTCATCAAGGGCGAATAGTTGTAGCCGGCGACCGAGCCCGCCTTGCGCCCGACGACGCCGCCGAGCGGCGGCCCGACCACTGCGTGGTCGAGGGCATGGCAGGCGCCGCACTGCTTGAAGGTCGTCTCGCCCTTCGCCGCGTCCTGCGCGTCGGCCGCGCCGCCCCAGGCGAGAGCCAGACCCGCCGCGATGACCGCCGTTGCCAAACCCTTCATGCGTCGCCTCCCCAACCGATAGCGCCCCTCCCGGCGCGCGGCGCACAGAAAGACAAGGCTTTTCCGCGGTCAAGACGTCCTTTCGAAGCTGTCCAAACCTTCGCCTCAATTCGCGGCGACCTGGCACGTGCGTCGTGCCGCGCGGCTTGCTACAAGGCGGCGCATGGATATGAGCCGGTGACGAAAACCTCCGCACCCGCCTTCGGCGAAGCCGACCTCTCGAACTGCGAGCGCGAGCAGATCCATCTGGCGGGCTCGATCCAGCCGCACGGGGCGCTCCTGGTGCTCGACGATGCGGCCGAGATCGTCCTGCAGTGCTCGGCGAACGCCGGCGCCTTCCTCGGGCTCGGCGAGGCGCCGCTCGTCGGCCGCCGCCTCGCCTCGCTGCCTGGGACGCTGGCGGCGCGCGTCGCTGCGCAGCTCGACGCGCCGCTGCACCGCCGCCCCATCGCGATCCGCGCCCGCCTCGGCGAGCCGGCGCGCGACGTCGACGCGCTGGTGCACCGCCCCGCCGACGGCGGCGTCGTGGTCGAGCTCGAATATGCCGATGCGCCCGTCGCGGTGCGCCCCGACATCGACGATGCCGCGCAGCGCGTGCTCGGCGCGGCCTCGCTGCGGGCGCTCTGCGACATCACCGCCTCGCTGTTCAAGGAGCTGACCGGCTACGACCGCGTCATGGTCTACCGCTTCGACGAGCTCGGCCACGGCGAGGTCTTCTCCGAGCGCCGCGAGCCGGAGCGCGAGGCCTTCCTCGGCAACCGCTATCCCGCCTCCGACATCCCGCAGATCGCCCGCCGGCTCTACCTCGAGACGCGGGTGCGGCTGCTCGCCGACGTCGAGTACGAGCCGGTGCCGATCCTGCCGCGCTTCTCGCCCGAGCACGGGCGCGAGCTCGACATGTCGCTCTGCGCGCTGCGCTCGATGTCGCCGGTCCACCTGCAGTACCTGAAGAACATGGGCGTGCGGGCGACGCTCGTGCTGTCGCTCGTCGTCGGCGGCGAGCTGTGGGGGCTCGTGGCCTGCCACCATTATGCGCCGCGCATCGTGCCCTTCCAGCTCCGCGCCATGGGCGAGCTGATCGCCGAGATGGTGGCGACGCGCATCTCGGCGCTCGAGAGCTTCGTGCAGACCCAGTCGGAGCTGGTGGTGCGCCGGCTCGAGCAGCGCATGGTCGAGGCGATCGGCCGCGACGGCGACTGGCGCGCGGCGCTGTTCGACGGCTCGGCGACGCTGCTGCAGTCGGTCGGCGCGACCGGCGCCGCGCTCGTCTACGAGGGCCAGGTGATGACGGCGGGCGAGGTGCCGGCGACGGCGCGCATCCGCGACATCGCGACCTGGCTCGACGAGCGGGCCCGCGAGCCGCTCTACGCCACGACGACGCTGGGGCGCGAGATGCCGGCCTTCGCCCCGCTCGCCGACGTCGCGACCGGCCTCGTGGCGACGCCGATCTCGGCGACGCCGGGCGAGTACCTGCTGTGGTTCCGACCCGAGCGCGTGCGCACCGTCGTGTGGGGCGGCGACCCGAACAAGCCCGTGATCGTCGGCGCCGACCCGCGCCAGCTCTCGCCGCGCCTCTCGTTCGCGCAATGGCACGAGCGCGTCGAGGGCACGTCCGACCCCTGGGGCAAGGGCGACCTGCAGATCGCGCGGCTCATCAGCGGCACGGTGGCCGACATGGTGCTGCAGTTCCGCTCGGTGCGCATGCTGATCGCGCAGGACCAGCTCGACACGCTGTCGCGGCAGGTGCGCGGCGCGAGCCAGCCGATGATCGTCGCCGGGCCGACCGGGCGGCTGCTCATCGTCAACGCGGCCTTCGAGGCGCTGCTCGACCCCGGCCACCCCGCGCTGCGGCTGATCGAGGACCTGCCGGCGCTCTTCACCGAGCCCCTGACCCTGGGGCGCCGCCTCGACGAGCTCATCGCCGACGACCGGCCCTGGCGCGGCGAGGCGAGCCTCGAGAGCGCCCGGGGCCAGCCACGTCCGCTGACGCTGCGCGCCGAGCCGGTCTATGCCTCGGCCGACCGCAAGCTCGGCTACATCCTCTCCTTCGACGACGCCGCCGACCGCCGCGCGGCCGAGGCGGCGCGCCGGCACTTCCACGACGGCATGCTCGACCGCCGCCTCGCCAGCGCCGGCCGCCTCGACGCCGCCGGCGAGCGCGACTACCGCGAGGTGCTGGCGACGATCATCGAGAACGCCCAGCTCGCCGGTCTCGAGATCACCTACGGCGACGACGCCGACGCCATGCCGCGCCAGCTCGACGCGGTGCGCGCCTCCGTGGCGCGGGCGTCGGAGCTGCTGGAGCAGCTGCTGTGGCATGCGGGTGGGGACTAGCGTCGCGCAGTGCGGTGGCGGCCGTGGGGCGCGTGTCCCACATCGTCGCCTTCAAGAACCCTCCTGGTTCGAGACGCGCCTGCGGCGCTCCTCACCATGAGGGGGTGAGTGTGGGCCCGAAAGCGGAGATGGGGAAGTCCGAGCCACCCCCAGTAGCCTCATGGTGAGGAGGTCCGAAGGACCGTCTCGAACCACGAGGCGGTCCCGATCATGTCGCCTCCTGGAGCCCTCCTGGTTCGAGACGCGCCTGAAGGCGCTCCTCACCATGAGGGGGTTGGGTGCGGGCCCGACAGCAGAGCCAGGGAAGAACGAGGCGCCCCCAGTAGCCTCATGGTGAGGAGGTCCGAAGGACCGTCTCGAACCACGAGGCGGTCCCACATCGTTGCCTCCTCGAGCCCCCATGGTTCGAGACGCGCCTGAAGGCGCTCCTCACCATGAGGGGATACTGCGCCTGTTTCTTTGTTCGGCTGAAGCGCCGTTTCTCCGTCCCGGCCTGCCGACGCCAGAGCATCGCGCACAGCGGCTGTCGGGGCTGGCCCAGACCAACGACAGAGCCCACCGCCGCAGGCGGCGCGAAGCGGCCTCGACGGCCGCGAGCACGCTGCGACGCTGGTGGTTGGCCGGGGCCGCTGCAGCCCCGGCAAGACGCCCCGACCCGGCCGCGAGCGTGACGGCGTGCTCGCCGCCCTCAAGGATGGCCCTCGCGATCGCCGCAGCGGCAAGACCCGTCGGCGGCCATCCTTGACCGCGGCTGCGCGCGCCGTCCCGTAGGCCTCAGGTCGGGACGGAGAGACGGTCGTTTGCGGCCGAACAAAGAGACAGGGTTCGGATCGCAAGCGCTTTATTGAGCCCTCGTGGTTCGAGACGCGCCTGCGGCGCTCCTCACCATGAGGGGATGGGTGTTTGAGCAGTGTTGCCTCAAACGAAAAAGGGGCGGCTGGTGCCGCCCCTCGAAGCCCTTCTTTCAAGACAGCTGGCTGGCGCCTACTCCGCCGCCGCCTCGCCCTTGCCGGCTGCGGCTTCCTTCGCCTCGAGGTCCTCGCCCGTCTCCTGGTCCACCACGCGCATCGAGAGCCGCACCTTGCCGCGGTCGTCGAAGCCCATCAGCTTGACCTTCACCTTCTGGCCTTCCGAGACGACGTCCTGGGTCTTGTTCACGCGGCCCTTGGCGAGCTGCGAGATGTGGACGAGGCCGTCCTTGGAGCCGAAGAAGTTCACGAAGGCGCCGAAGTCGACGCACTTGACGACCGTGCCCTCGTAGATCTGGCCGACCTCGGGGTCGGAGGCGATCGACTTGATCCAGTTGATCGCCGCCTTGATCTTGGCGCCGTCGGAGGAGGCGACCTTCACCGTGCCGTCGTCCTCGATGTTCACCTTGGCGCCGGTCTTCTCGACGATCTCGCGGATCACCTTGCCGCCGGTGCCGATCACCTCGCGGATCTTGTCGGTCGGGATCTTCAGCGTCTCGATGCGCGGGGCGAACTCGCCGAGCTCGGCGCGGGCGCCGGTGAGCGCCTTCGCCATCTCGCCGAGGATGTGGATGCGGCCGTCCTTCGCCTGCGCGAGGGCGACCTTCATGATCTCCTCGGTGATGCCGGCGATCTTGATGTCCATCTGCAGCGAGGTGACGCCGGCCTCGGTGCCGGCGACCTTGAAGTCCATGTCGCCGAGGTGGTCCTCGTCGCCGAGGATGTCGGAGAGCACCGCGAACTTCTCACCCTCGAGGATGAGGCCCATGGCGATGCCGGCGGTCGGGCGCTTCAGCGGCACGCCGGCGTCCATCAGCGCCAGCGAGGAGCCGCAGACCGTCGCCATCGAGGACGAGCCGTTCGACTCGGTGATCTCGGAGACGACGCGGATCGTGTAGGGGAACTCGGCCGCCGTCGGCAGCATCGGGCGGATGGCGCGCCAGGCGAGCTTGCCGTGGCCGATCTCGCGGCGGCCGGGCGAGCCCATGCGGCCGGTCTCGCCGACCGAGTAGGGCGGAAAGTTGTAGTGGAGGAGGAAGCGCTCCTTGTAGGTGCCCTCGAGCGAGTCGATGAACTGCTCGTCCTCGCCGGTGCCGAGCGTGGCGACGACCATCGCCTGCGTCTCGCCGCGGGTGAACAGCGCCGAGCCGTGCGCGCGCGGCAGGAAGCCGGCCTCGGCGACGATCGGGCGGACCGTCTTCACGTCGCGGCCGTCGATGCGGATGCCGGTGTCGAGGATGTTCCAGCGCACCACCTTGGCCTGCAGGTCGTGGAAGACTTTGCCGACCTCCTCCTTCGAGAACTTCGGCTCGGCCCCTTCGGGGAACAGCGCGGCGGTGACCTTGGCCTTCACCGCGTCCACCGCCTTGTAGCGGTCCTGCTTCACGGTGATCTTGTAGGCCTCGCGCAGCTCCGCCTCGGCGACGGCGGCGACCGCCTTCTCGACCTCGGAGTGATCGGCGACGACGAGGTCGCGCGGCTCCTTGGCGGCCTTCTCGGCGAGGCGGATGATCGCGTCGATGACGGGCTGGAAGCCCTTGTGGCCGAGCATGACGGCCTCGAGCATCGCCTCTTCCGACAGCTCCTTGGCCTCGGACTCGACCATAAGCACCGCGTCCTGCGTGCCGGCGACGACGAGGTCGAGCGCCGACTCCTTCACCTCGTCGATGGTCGGGTTCAGCTTGAGCTGGCCGCCGATGTGGCCGACGCGGGCGGCGCCGATCGGGCCCATGAACGGGATGCCGGAGAGGGTGAGCGCCGCCGAGGTGGCGACCATGGCGAGGATGTCGGGATCGTTCTCGAGGTCGTGCGCCAGCACGGTGACGACGACCTGCGTGTCGTTGCGGTAGCCCTCCGGGAACAGCGGGCGGATCGGGCGATCGATGAGGCGGGAGACCAGCGTCTCCTTCTCGCTCGGCCGCCCCTCGCGCTTGAAGTAGCCGCCGGGGATGCGGCCCGCCGCGAAGGCCTTTTCCTGGTAGTTGACGGTGAGCGGGAAGAAATCCTGCCCCGGCTTCGGCGCCTTCAGCCCGACGACGGTGGCGAGCACGGTGGTCTCGCCGTAGGAGGCGAGCACGGCGCCGTCGGCCTGGCGGGCGATCTTGCCCGTCTCGAGCACGAGCGGGCGCCCGGCCCAGTCGATCACTTCGCGATGAACTTCGAACATGCGTGGTCTTTCGTGTGTCGGCACGCCGAAGGGGCGGGTCGCCACAACAAGATTGCGAGGGGCTGCCGGGTGGAGAGTCCGCCTCTCGAAGCCTCGTCCTGGGGAGCGCCGCGGGGGCGCGTCTCGAAGGAGGGCTCCAGGAGGCTCGATCCCGGGACCGCCTCGTGGCGCGAGACGCCGCGTGCGCGGCGCCTCACCATGAGGCTACTGGTACCGACAGCGCCTGGCGATCTCGCCATGGCAGCGTATGCCCCTGCGGAATGCGCAGGTTGCGGGCATCATGCCCAAGGTGCCGTGGCTGAACGCGCACGGCGAAACGCGGCGCTTGCAGGCGCCACGCGGACGTATGGCACAAGATGACGGCGAGGTGAAGCGGAGGCGGGACACTCGCAAGTTGAGCACCGCACGCCGGCATGCTATCGTGATATCGCCATGGCACAGCTACTCGTCAGAGGCCTCGGGCAGGAAACCAAGACGGGTCTCCAGGCACGCGCGGCGCGGCATGGCCAGAGCATGGAAGCCGAGGCGCGCGATATCCTGCGCGATGCGCTGAAGGACGAAGGTCGGCCGGCAGACGTCGGTCTCGGCACGCGCATCGCCGCACGGTTCGCCGGCATCGGCTTGGAGCCCGGCGAGCTCGAGCGCATCGATTGGAGCGAGCCGCGCAATCCGTTCGAGGAATGATCGTCCTCGACACCAACGTCATCTCCGCCCTGATGGACCCCGCGCGAAACTCGGCTGTCGTCGCTTGGATGAACCTTCAGCCGGACCTTTCGGTGTGGACGACGTCGATCACGATCCTTGAACTTCGGTTCGGCATCGAGCGCCTAGGCTCCAAACCCAATCAGTCGCTTGAGTTGACGCGGGGATCGTGATTCAGACCGCCATCGGCGGGAGGTGTCATGAGCGCTTTGTTTTGGTTGTCCGAGACGCAGTGGGCGGCGATCGAGCCTCATCTGCCGAAGAACCAACCCGGCGCGCGGCGGGTCGACGATCGCAGGGTCATCTCCGGTATCGTTCACGTCCTGAAGGTGGGCTGCCGCTGGTGTGATTGTCCGGCTGAGTACGGGCCGTCGACCACCGTCTACAATCGCTTCAATCGTTGGTCGCGGCGACGCTTTTGGGACGATTGCTCGAGGCGCTGGCGGCTTGTGATGCGGTCCCCAAAAGCACGGCGATCGACTCGACTTACATCAAAGCCCAGCGCGCCGCCTTCGGTGGAAAAGGGGGGCGCGGTCGCAGGCGATCGGCCCCTCGCGCGGCGGCCAGACCACCAAGATCCACGCGCTCACCGACGTCGTCGGGCGCCCCTATGCCGTCACGCTCACGCCGGGCAACGTCGCCGACGTGAGTGCGGCTCCAGCGCTTCTCGAGCGCGCCGCCGGCGCAAGGCACATCCTGGCCGACAAAGGCTATGACGCCGACGCTCTGCGGCGCACGATCCGTGGCGCCGGAGCCGTGCCGGTCATCCCCGGTCGTCGAACGCGAACGACGCCGATCCGCTACGACCGAACGCGCTACAAGGAGCGCCATCTCGTCGAGAACGCCTTCTGCAGGCTGAAGGACTTCAGGCGCGTCGCCACTCGCTACGATAAGCTCGCTGCGAACTTCCTCTCAGCCGTCGCCATCGCAACGCTCGTCGCCTACTGGCTGTGATTGAGTCCGGAGCCTAGCGGCGGGGCGCCGGAAAAACATCCTGACGCAGTCCTTGGGGGAAGTTGTTCGCATCGAGCTTGCCGGCCGCATCCTCGCTTTCGGCGAGTCGGAAGCCGAGGAGACTGCGGCGCTCATGGCAAGACGCCGCGTGGCGGGTCGGCCGACGGACGCCAACGACGCGATGATCGCCGGCATCGTTCGCGTGAACCGCGCCATGCTTGCGACGCGCAACGTGAGGCATTTCGAGGACGCGGGGATCGCGGTGGTCGACCCGTGGGCGGCGTGAACCTCGACGCGCTTACCGCTTCTTTTCGGCTGCCTGCCGGACCTTGCTTTCGCTCGTCTGGCCCGTCGCCTTGCGCATCTCGCCAAGAGTCGTCGTGGCGAGAACCCGGGGATGGGGTGCGAGAGGTTCTTGTTCAGCGTATCGCTGCGCTTCTGTTGGATGCGTCCGTCGAGGTCGCGGTGGCGACCGTCCAAGCCCGGCTCTTTCATCGTCGTGCCTCGCGTGGTTGCACGACGGGCATCATGCGACCGGACGAGCGATTCGTGCAGTTTCGCCGGCAGCACCTCGCGCGCCGGACGCATCGCGCGGATTTGCTCCGGCGTCAGCTCGGGGTTCTCGTCATCGGTCAGATAGGGGTCGGGCCTTTTCGGCATGGGCCGCCTGCTCTCGGTCGTTCGCACGGCGCAACGATATCACGCGGATATCGGCGCCGCGAATGGTGAAGACGAGGACGTGCAGGCGATCACGAATTGGGCCGACGGCAATATAGCGATCTTCGCCATAGTCCCGGCGCAGATCACGTCCGATCGAAGACGCGCTCCAATCGAATGCCGCCGCCTCTTCGAAAGAAATGCCTCGGGTCGCAATATTGTGCGCATTCTTTTCGGGATCGAAGACGATCGCCATCCGCGCTCCACGAGCGATCGAAGATCAATCTCGCAAAGATAGCATGCCGGCCGAGGTGTGCGGTTCACGCCGGCCCAATCCCCGCCGCCCGCACGTCCTCCCCCACCGACCCTGCGAACGCCTCGAAGTTTGCGGCGAACCGCGCCACCAGCGCACGCGCCGCCTCGGCGTACGCGTCGGCATCGGCCCAGGCGCGGCTCGGGTCGAGCACGTCGTCGGGCACATCCGGCACCGAAACCGGCACCTCCAGCCCGAAGTGCGCGTCGCGCCGGAAGTCCGCACCCTCCAGCGCCCCGCCGAGTGCGGCCGCCAGCAGGGCCCGCGTGTGGGCGATCGAGATGCGCTTGCCGACGCCGTACGCCCCGCCGGTCCAGCCGGTGTTGATCAGCCAGACCTGCGCGCCGCTCTGGGCGAGCTTCTGCTTCAGCAACTCGCCGTAGATCTCGGGGCGGCGGGGCAGGAAGGGCGCGCCGAAGCAGGTCGAAAACGTCGCCTGCGGCTCCTTGCCGAGGCCTTTTTCCGTGCCCGCCACCTTGGCGGTATAGCCGGAGAGGAACTGGTACATCGCCTGCGCCGGCGTCAGGCGGGCGATCGGCGGCAGCACGCCGAAGGCATCGGCGGTCAGCATCACGACATGCCGGGGCGTCGCGCCGCGCCCGTCCGCCTTGGCATTGGCGACGGCCTCCAGCGGGTAGCAGGCGCGGGTGTTCTCGGTGAACCTGTTGTCGTCGAGGTCGAGCTTGCCGGCGGCATCGGCCACGACGTTCTCGAGCACGGTGCCGAAGCGGTGCGTCGCGGCCCAGATGCCGGGCTCGGCCTCGCGCGACAGCTTGATCACCTTGGCGTAGCAGCCGCCCTCGAAGTTGAAGACGCCGTCGTCGGCCCACGCATGCTCGTCGTCGCCGATGAGCGGCCGGCCAGGGTCGGACGACAGCGTCGTCTTGCCGGTGCCGGAAAGGCCGAAGAACAGCGCCGTGTCGCCGTCCGGCCCAATGTTGGCCGAGCAGTGCATCGGCAGCACGCCCTTGCCCGGCAGCACGAAGTTCATGACCGTGAAGATCGATTTCTTGATCTCGCCCGCATACTCGGTGCCGGCGATGACGACGAGCCGCTGCGCGAAGGACAGCGCGATCGCCGTGCTCGAGCGCACGCCGCAGGCCTCGTAGTCGACCGAGAACTCCGGCGCGTGCAGGATGACGTAGTCGGGCTCGAAGCTCGCGAGCTCCTCGGCCGGCGGGCGGATGAACATGTTGCGGGCGAATAGCGCGTGCCAGGCGTTGGGCGTCACCAGGCGGATGCGCAGGCGGTGCGCGGGATCGGCGCCGGCATAGAGGTCCTGCGTGAAGAGCTCGCGCCCCTGCAGGTGGCCGCGCACGCCGTCGCAGAGGCGGGTGAAGCCGGCCGGCGCCAGCTTCTGGTTGACCTTGCCCCACCAGACGTCGGCACTCGTCTCCGGCTCGTCGACGACGAACTTGTCCTGTACCGAGCGGCCGGTGTGGACGCCGGTCTGCACCATCAGCGCGCCATCGGCGGAGAGGCGGCCCTCGCCGCGGCGGATCGCATGCTCCACCAGCGCGGCGGCACCGAGATTGGCATTGACGTCGCCGGCCTCGAGAATGCCGGTGCCTCCGAGAACCTGCCGCCCCACCGCCGCGTCCATCGCCGTCTCCCGATCCTGCGCTCGCAAAAATAATTTCGAGAGATGCAAAATATTTTTGCGGCGCACAATCCGTCGATGGATTGAGGAATTGTCGGGGTTAATCGGTTGAGCGCGCGGCTACTTCGGCGCCGGATGCGTGGGGTCGACCCAGGCGACCGCCTCCGGCGCCTCGACGGGCTCGATGTCGAGGTTCACCGCCACCGCCTCGCCGTCCGAGCGGACGAGCACGCATTCGAGCGTCTCGTCTTGCGAGGCGTTGATCTCCTGGTGCGGCACGTAGGGCGGCACGTAGATGAAGTCGCCAGGCCCCGCCTCGGCGACGAACTGCAGCTTGTCGCCCCAGCGCATGCGGGCGCGCCCCTTCAGCACGTAGATGATGCTCTCGAGGTGCCCGTGGTGGTGCGCGCCGGTCTTGGCGTTGGCGTGGATCGACACCGTGCCGGCCCAGATCTTCTGCGCGCCGACGCGGGCGAAGTTGATCGCCGCCTTGCGGTCCATGCCCGGCGTCTGCGCCGTGTTGGGGTCCAGCGAGCCCGCCGGGATCACCCGCACGCCGTCGTGCTTCCAATCGGTCGAAGCGCTCATGCGCGTGTCTCCTGAAACCGAGGCAATCCTATCCCGGACGAGCCGATCCCACGCAACCCGATCCGGCCGAAGGATGGATTGGCAGGCCCCGCGATCGGGCGCACCTTTCCTGCCATCAACCGCACTCTGCTTCACCCTTCGCAATTTATCGATCGAGCAGCGTCAGCACGGTTGGAGGAAGACGGCGACCCGGATCCGGGCCGTCGTTTTTCTCTTTTTTTGGGGCGTTCAGCCGCCGAGCTTTTCGCCGACCTTTTCGAAGAAGCCCTTGCCGCTGTCGATCGACGCACCGAGTTGCTTCACGAGGCCGAGTTCGTCGGAGGACCCCCAGCGCTCGACGATCTTGCCGTCCTCGTAGCGAGCGATCTGCATGCCGCGCGCCTCGACCGTCTTGCCGGTCGGTGCGATCCCGAGGAAGTCGCCGTTGTGGGTGCCGTGAATCTTGTAGGCCATGGCGAGATTGTCCTCATCCTGGACGACGTGGTCGACCGTGACCTTCAAGTCCGGAAAAGCCGAACGCATCATCGAAAAGAACTTGATGAAGCCTTCCGGGCCTTTGCCCTGATCCGGCGCCGGATCGTGATCGACGACGGAAGCTGCGAAGATCTCGTTCAGAGCCTGGAGATTGCCGGTCGAGACGGCTTCGCCGAGCCGCTGCGTCACTTGCAGATTCTGTTCTTTGCTCATCGGGTTGCTCCTGCTTGCGTCGTGAAATCGACGGTTGTCCTGAGGCCAACAGGAGGGGCTGGATATCGATCCCTCGCGCAAGATTAATTTTCGCGCGAGCGGTTTCGCCGCGGCTTATCAATCGGCTTGAAGTGGTCTGCCGGACGCGCGATGAGCCTGCCATGCTGAAGGCCCGCGTCATCCCCTGCCTCGACGTCAAGGACGGCCGCGTCGTCAAGGGCGTCAACTTCGTCGACCTGCGCGATGCCGGCGACCCCGTCGAGGCGGCGATCGCCTACGACGCAGCCGGCGCCGACGAGCTCTGCTTCCTCGACATCACCGCGAGCCACGAGGCGCGCGGCACGCTGCTCGACGTCGTCGCGCGCACCGCGGAGGCCTGCTTCATGCCGCTGACGGTCGGCGGCGGCGTGCGCAGCGAGGCCGACATCCGCGCGCTGCTGCTCGCCGGCGCCGACAAGGTGTCGATCATGACCGCCGCCGTGCACGACCGCGACTTCGTGCGTCGCGCGGCTGAAAAGTTCGGCAACCAGTGCATCGTCGTGGCGATCGACGCCAAGCAGGTGTCGCCCGGCCGCTGGGAGATCTTCACCCACGGCGGCCGCAAGCCGACGGGGATCGATGCGGTCGCCTATGCAAAGGAGGTCGTGGCGCTCGGCGCCGGCGAGATCCTGCTCACCTCGATGGACCGCGACGGCACGAAGTCGGGCTTCGACCTCGCGCTGACCAAGGCCGTGTCGAGCGCCGTCGCCGTCCCGGTGGTCGCCTCTGGCGGGGTCGGCACGCTCGACCATCTCGTCGAAGGCGTGCGCGACGGCGGCGCCACCGCGGTGCTGGCGGCCTCGATCTTCCACTTCGGCGAATATTCGATCGGCCAGGCCAAGCGCCGCATGGCCGAGGCCGGCCTGCCGATGCGGCTGGACGGGCTTGGGTAAGGCCGAAGCTCATCCTTCTCCCGCTCGCGGGAGAAGGTGGCCCGACGAAGTCGGGTCGGATGAGGGCGGTTCCAGTACAAGCTCCCACCTGAGAGGCCTTCGCCCGACCTCCCTCATCCGACCCCGCTTCGCGGGGCCACCTTCTCCCGCAGGCGGGAGAAGGAGGGGGCTGCGGCGCGGCTTGTATCGCGCCCGCGGATAACGCGCCGGTTCGTTAGTCGATTTCGGATAGACCGCCATTACCTACGTTCCAGCGCCCGACAGCTTGGGAGAGGCTTTTCCTGGCGCTGTGCGGGTGAAGCCGAAAACGCCCCGCCAGAACGGGGGCGGCCTGAGGCGACGCTGGAAGGACGACGACGGTTCGATCTACGAATGGGATTACGCGCACGGGAACGTCGAGGTTTACGATCCGCAGGGGCACCATCTTGGTGACATGTCCTATCCGGAGCGAAAGCCGATCGCCGGGCCCGTCCGTGGCAGGAGGGTAGAGCCGTGAGCCAATCACTCCAGGTGGCGGGATACGACAAGCGGACGGAGCGGTTGAGCGTCTGCCTTCCCGTGCCAGCGACGCTTTTCGAGACGGCTCGCTCGCTTGCCAGCGTTGGCGCCGACGACGACGGCGGCGGCAGCTATCCGCTCGAGCCGCAAGCGGCGGTGTCGCTGGGCCTCAAGATGAAACAGGGCCTCAATCCCGATCTGTACGACTGGTTCTTGGAGCCCCGGGGAGACTGACGGCCGCGCCCTTCTCCCGCTTGCGGGAGAAGGTGGCCCGACGAAGTCGGGTCGGATGAGGGCGGTTCCAGCGCAAGCTCTCTGCCCGAGAGCCCTTCGCCCGACCTCCCTCATCCGACCCCGCTTCGCGGGGCCACCTTCTCCCGCAAGCGGGAGAAGGAAGGGGCTGCGGCTCGCTCGACGGGCCTGCCTGCCGATGCCGCTCGACGGCATGAGAAAGGGCCGAAGCCTTTCCTTCTCCCGCTTGCGGGAGAAGGTGGCCCGACGAAGTCGGGTCGGATGAGGGCGGTTCCAGCACGAGCTCTCGGCTGAGAGCCCTTCGCCCGACCTCCCTCATCCGACCCCGCTTCGCGGGGCCACCTTCTCCCGCAAGCGGGAGAAGGAGGGGCTGCGGCTCGTTCGACGGGCGCGTCCGCAAGCGGGAGAAGGGGAGGCGCTGCGTCTCATTGCACCTCGGCGTCCCGCACCGTAAAAGCGCGTATGTCCGAGCGCGCCCTTCAGCCCAGCCCGATCGCCCCTTTCGGCGCGCCGTTCCGCTGGCTCGGCAGCCTCGCCAATCCCGCCAGGTTTCTCCGCGTGGCGGGCCGCCTCATCCCCTGGCTTGCCGCCCTCACCGCGCTGCTGCTCGGCATCGGCCTGGCGCTCGCCGCGGTCGGGCCGGCGGATTACCAGCAGGGCTACACCGTCCTCATCATGTACATCCACGTGCCGGCGGCGTGGAACGCGATGTTCGTCTACGCGGTGATGACCACGGCCGCGCTCGGCACGCTGGTCTGGCGCCATCCGCTGGCCGATGCGGCGCAGAAGGCGGCGGCGCCGCTGGGCGCCGGCTTCACGCTGATCTGCCTCGCGACGGGCTCGCTGTGGGGCAAGCCGATGTGGGGCACGTGGTGGGTGTGGGACGCGCGCCTGACGTCGGTGCTGATCCTCTTCCTCATCTACCTCGGCCTCATCGCGCTGTGGCAGGTCTTCGAGGATGCGGCGCGTGCCGCCCGCGCCGCGGCGATCTTCACGCTGACGGCCTCGGTGATCATCCCGATCATCCACTACTCCGTGCAGTGGTGGAACACGCTGCACCAGGGCTCGTCGGTGTTCCTCACCGGCTCGACCGTGGCGAAGCCGATGCTGTGGCCGCTGCTCATCATGGCGGTCGCCTTCACGCTGCTGTTCGTGACGCTGCACCTCGCGGCGATCCGCAACGAGATCCTGCGCCGCCGCCTGCGCCGGCTCACCATCCTGCAGGCGTCCGAGGCATGATCGAGCATTCCTCGCACGTCGGCTTCATCGTCGCGGCCTATGTCGTCGCCGGCGTCGTCATCGGCACGATGATCGCCTCGACGATCATCGACTATCGCGGCCTGCGCCGCGCCTTGGCCCGCTTTGGCGTGCGCGGGCTCGACACCCGCGAATGAGCGAGCCTCAGCTCAGCGACGACGACGAGGTCCAGGCCAGGCGGCGGCGGTCGCCGCTCGTCTTCCTGCCGCTCGTCGCCTTCCTCGCGCTGGGCGGCCTCCTGTTGCTGCGGCTCTTGTCCGGCGACGCCTCGCTGCTGCCGTCGGCCCTCATCGGCAAGCCGGCGCCGGCCTTCGCGCTGCAGCCGCCGGCCGGCCTCGACAAGCCGGGCCTCGCGTCGGCCGACCTCGCCAAGGGCGGCGTCACGGTGGTCAACGTCTTCGCCTCGTGGTGCGTGCCGTGCCGCTCGGAGGCGCCGCAGCTCGCCGCGCTGCAGGCCAAGGGCGTGCCGCTCGTCGGCATCGCCTACAAGGACAAGCCGCAGGACACCCGCCGCTTCCTCAACCAGCTCGGCGACCCCTATGCGCGCATCGGCGCCGACGAGGACGGCCGCGTCGGGATCGACTTCGGCGTCTACGGCGTGCCCGAGACCTACGTCGTCGACGGCAACGGCATCATCGCGGCGAAGATCGTCGGGCCGCTCACCGACGACAACATCGCCGGCACGCTGATGCCGGCCATCGCGAAGGCGAAGGACGCGAAGCCGGCCGACAAGCCGCCGGCTTAAGCCGCTCCGGATGGACGCCAAACAAAGGCCGCAGGCGACCGGCAGGACAGTGCGCGACCAAATCGGTCCGAATGGTTGGCTTGACGCCGACGCGACATTAGATATCGATCGGTATGATTTCTGTGCTGACGACGGCCGGAGCCTGAGCCTTGGGTCGCCATAAGGAATTCTGCGTCGAGTGGGCGCTCGAGCGTGCGCTGGAGGTGTTCTGGCGCCACGGCTACGAGGGCGCGTCGCTGACCGATCTCACCGCGGCCATGGGCATCACGCGGCCGAGCCTCTATGCCGCCTACGGCAACAAGGAGACCTTGTTCCGCAAGGCGCTCGATCTCTACGACGCGCGCTACATGGGCTTCGCCTACGCGGCGCTCGAGGCCCCGCGGGCGCGCGACGTGGTCGCGCAGGTGCTCGCCGGCTTCGTCGAGCTGGCGGCCGGCGACGACACGCCGCCGGGCTGCATGGGCACGCAGGGCGCGCTCGTCTGCTCGTCGGCGGCCGAGCCGATCAAGGAAGAGCTGATCCGCCGCCGCACCGCGTTCGAGGCGCTTCTCGCCGCGCGCCTGCAGCGCGCGCAGGACGAAGGTGATTTGCCTCCGGACGAGACTCCGTCCGATCTGGCACGATTCGTGATGACGTTTTCCGGTGGCATCGCTATCCAGGCAGCCGGAGGCGCCTCGCGTGCCGCATTGCAAAGAGCAGCCGACGTCGCGCTTCGCGCCTGGCCGGCCGTGCCCGAGATGGCCTGACCCAATCACGCCGACTTGACCTGTCGAAACGGCGGTCTATTATCATACCGCTCGGTATGAATCCGGCGACTTCCGAAAAGGCACGATCAGATGGATGCACGCGTCGAACGCGACAGCGATCTGCATGACGAGGCCGCGCCGCGCCGCCGGCGCCCGCTGCTCCGCGCGGCCTTCGTCCTCGTCCTGCTCGCCGCGGGCGGCGTCGGGGTCTATTCCTACATGCATCCGGCGCCGCAGGCCCCGCCGATGGCCATGGCCCCGCCCGGCGTCACCGTCTCGACGCCGCTGAAGCACAAGCTCGCGACCTTCACGACCTTCACCGGCCAGTTCGAGGCCGTCGACCGCGTCGAGATCCGCGCGCAGGTGTCGGGCTATCTCACCGAGATCCACTTCAAGGACGGGCAGATGGTCAAGAAGGGCGACCTGCTCTTCGTGATCGATCCGCGGCCTTATGAGATCGCGCTCGCCACCGCCAAGTCGCAGCTCGCGACGGCGACCGCGACCCTGTCGCTCGCCAAGAAGCAGCTCGCGCGAACCAACAACCTCGTCCAGAACGACTACGCCTCGCGCGAGACCCTCGACCAGCGCCAGCAGGCGCAGGATGCCGGCGACGCCGCGCTCGAGGGCGCGCGGGCGGCCGTGCGCCAGGCCGAGCTCAACATGGAATGGACGCATGTCGTCGCGCCGATCTCCGGGCGCATCTCGATGCATCGCGTCTCGGTCGGCAACCTCATCGTCGGCGGCCAGGCCGGCGGGGCGACGACGCTGCTGACGACCGTCGTGTCGGAGGATCCGATCTACCTCTCCTTCGACATGGGCGAGGGCGACTACGTCGCCTACCAGCGCTACCTGCACAACCAGCAGGCCGGCGCCGCCATCGACCACACCGTAGACATCGCGCTCTCCGACGAGACGAGCTTCCGCCACAAGGGCACGCTCGACTTCATGGACAACGAGATGGACCGCGCCAGCGGCACCATCCGCGCCCGCGCGACGGTGCCGAACCCGGACTTCTTCATCGCCGCCGGCCAGTTCGCCCGCCTCAGGCTGCCGACCAGCAGCGAGAAGGAGCGGATGCTGGTGCCCGAGGCCGCGCTCGCCACCGACCAGTCGAACACGATGGTCATGACGGTGACGCCGGACAACACGGTGGTGCCGAAGATCATCCAGATCGGCGCCGCCGTCGGCGACCTGCGCATCGTCAAGAGCGGCCTCGCGCCCGACGAGCGCATCGTCATCGACGGGCTGATGTACGCCCGCCCCGGCGGCAAGGTCAGCCCGAAGCCCGGCGCGATCCAGCTGCCGCCCGGGCAGGGATGATGCCGAGCGTGCTCGCGGCCCGCCCTTCTCCCGCTTGCGGGAGAAGGTGGCCCGACGAAGTCGGGTCGGATGAGGGATTGGGCCGCTTGCGCCACGAACGGAAGAGAGGCGGCATCGTCCCTCATCCGACCCCGCTTCGCGGGGCCACCTTCTCCCGCAAGCGGGAGAAGGGAACGCCGCGCGTCTTCAAAATCACCAGGCTCATTGCATCATGAAGCTCTCGCACTTCTTCATCGACCATCCGATCTTCGCGATGGTGGTGAGCCTGTTCATCACCATTATCGGCGGCGTCGCCTACATCGCCTTGCCGATCGCGCAGTATCCCGAGATCGCGCCGCCGACGATCCAGATCACCACCCAGTACCCCGGTGCCTCGGCCGCCACGGTGGCGGAGACGGTGTCGACGCCGCTCGAGGAGCAGATCAACGGCGTCGAGAACATGCTCTACTTCTCGAGCCAGTCGACCGGCGACGGCAACCTCCTGCTCACCGTCACCTTCAAGCTCGGCACCGACCTCAACACCGCGCAGGTGCTGACGCAGAACCGCGTCGCCATCGCCACCCCGCGCCTGCCCGATGTCGTGCAGCGCCTCGGCGTCACGGTGAAGAAGAGCTCGCCCGACCTGATGATGGTCATCCATCTCCTGTCGCCCGACAACTCGCGCGACCAGCTCTACATGTCGAACTACGCGACGCTGCATCTGCGCGACGAGCTGCTGCGCGTCGAGGGCGTCGGCGACGCGCAGGTCTTCGGCAACCACGACTACGCCATGCGCATCTGGCTCGACCCCGACAAGGCGGCCTCGCGCAACCTCACGGCGGAAGAGATCATCGCCGCGCTGCAGGCGCAGAACGTGCAGGTCTCGGGCGGCATCCTGAACCAGCCGCCGGTGCCGAAGCCCGGTGCCTTCCAGCTCAACGTCAAGGCGCTCGGCCGCCTCAGCGACCCCTCGCAGTTCGCCGACATCCTCCTGAAGGCCGATGCGCAGGGTCGCGTGACGCGCGTCCGCGACATCGGCTGGGTCGAGCTCGGCGGCGAGAACTACGGCGCCAACGGCTATCTCGACGGCGTCTCCGCCGTGCCGATCCTGATCTACCAGCAGCCCGGCACCAACGCGCTCGCCATGGCGACCCGCGTGAAGGCGGCCATGGCGAAGATGTCGAAGCAGTTCCCGCAAGGTTTGAAGTACGACATTATCTACGACACGACGACCTTCATCGCGCAGTC
The DNA here is from genome assembly GCA_901457705.2 of Beijerinckiaceae bacterium RH AL1. Classification (NCBI taxonomy): domain Bacteria; kingdom Pseudomonadati; phylum Pseudomonadota; class Alphaproteobacteria; order Hyphomicrobiales; family Beijerinckiaceae; species Beijerinckiaceae bacterium RH AL1. The sequence continues at coordinate 4,039,091 of LR590083.2, read as the reverse complement.
GGTCGCCGAGGTCGTGCGCACGATCATCGAGGCGGTCGGACTCGTCGTCGTGGTCGTGATCCTGTTCCTGCAGACGTGGCGCGCCTCCGTCATCCCGATCGTCGCGATCCCGATCTCGCTCATCGGCACGTTCACCGTGCTTGCCGCATTCGGTTTGTCGCTCAACAACCTGTCGCTGTTCGGCCTGGTGCTGGCGGTCGGCATCGTGGTCGACGACGCGATCGTCGTCGTCGAGAACGTCGAGCGCAACCTGCGGCTCGGCCTGTCGCCGCGCGAGGCCGCGCACCGCACGATGGACGAGGTCGGCGGCGCGCTGATCGCGATCGCGCTCACGCTCTGCGCGGTGTTCGTGCCGTCGGCCTTCATCTCCGGCATCTCGGGCCAGTTCTTCCGCCAGTTCGCGGTGACGATCGCCGCCTCGACGATCGTCTCGGCCTTTGTCTCGCTGACGCTGAGCCCGGCGCTCTGCGCGCTGCTCTTCAAGCCACACGAGGAGACGCACGTCGGGCGGGCGCCGCTGATCGCGCGGCCCGTGGTCTGGTTCTTCGATCGCTTCAACCGCACCTTCGAGTGGCTGTCGAACGGCTACGGCCGCATGGTCGGGCGCCTGCTCCGCGTCGGCACGCTGATGCTCGTCGTCTACGCCGGGCTCATCGCGCTCACCGGCGTGCAGTTCGTGCGCGCGCCGACGGGCTTCATCCCGGACCAGGACCTCGGCTACCTCATCTCGATCTACCAGCTGCCGCCCGGCGCCTCGCTGCAGCGGACCGACGAGGTCATCCGCGAGGCGACCGAGCGCCTGAAGAAGGTGCCGGGCGTCGCCAACGAGGTCGCCTTCGCCGGCTTCGACGGCGCCACCTTCACGCAGGCCTCGAACGCCGGCGCGATCTTCGTCAACCTGAAGTCCTTCGAGGAGCGCGACAAGCAGGGCCTCACCGCACCCGTCGTGCTGCAGAAGGTCAACCAGGCGCTGGCCGGCATCCAGGGCGCCTTCATCATCGCCATCCCGCCGCCGCCGGTCCCCGGCCTCGGCACGGCCGGCGGATTCAAGATGATGCTGGAGGACCAGCGCAATCTCGGGCCGCACGCGCTGCAGGCCGCGGCGTGGGATCTCATCGGCGCGGCGATGCAGGTGCCGGGCATGGCCCAGCTCTTCACGCCGTTCACCACGGGCACGCCGTCGATCTATGCCGACATCGACCGCGAGCGCGCCGAGAAGCTCGGCGTCTCGCCTTCGGCGATCTTCAACGCGATGCAGCTCTACCTCGGCTCGGCCTACATCAACGACGTCAACTATCTCGGCCGCACCTACGAGGTCCTGGCCCAGGCCGACGGCCGCTTCCGCAACACGACGGAGGACATCGCCCACCTGAAGACCCGCAACGCCGCCGGCCAGATGGTGCCGATCTCGGCGGTGGCGCAGATGCGCCGCACCTCCGACCCCTACCGCGTGCCGCGCTACAACCTCTATCCGGCCGCGGAAGTGCAGGGCGGCACGCTGCCCGGCTACGCCTCGTCCTACGGGCTCGCGGTGATGTCGAAGCTCGCCGCCGAGCGCCTGCCGCAGGGCATGTCGTTCGAGTGGACGGACCTCGCCTACCAGCAGACGACCGCCGGCAACACGACGCTGATCATCTTCGGCGCCTCGGTGTTCTTCGTCTTCCTGGTGCTCGCGGCGCAGTACGAGAGCTGGAGCCTGCCGCTGTCAGTCGTGCTCATCGTGCCGATGTGCCTGCTCGCCGCGGTGACCGGGCTCATGTACCGCATGATGAACGTCGACATCCTGGCGCAGATCGGCTTCACCGTGCTCGTCGGCCTGGCGGCGAAAAACGCGATCCTGATCGTCGAGTTCGCCAAGCAGTCGGAGGAGGCCGGCGCCAGCGCGCGCGACGCGGCGATCCAGGCCGGCCGCACGCGCCTGCGGCCGATCCTGATGACGTCGTTCGCCTTCATCCTCGGCGTCGTGCCCCTGCTGATCGCATCGGGCGCCGGCGCCGAGATGCGTCAGACGCTCGGCACCACGGTGTTCTTCGGCATGCTCGGCGTGACGGCGTTCGGCCTGATCTTCACGCCGATCTTCTTCGTCGCCGTGCACCGCATCTTCGGCCGCCCGAAGAGCATCCACGTCCCGAGCGAGCGCAGCCTGCCGTCGCGGGCCTGAGGCCGCAGCACCCCTTCTCCCGCTTGCGGGAGAAGGTGGCCCGACGAAGTCGGGTCGGATGAGGGCAGTTCCAGCACGAGCTCGGCGGCGAGGGTTTACTTTGCAGCCCAACCACTAGCGCAGGCGTCCCGCGCCCGGCTCCCCTCATCCGACCCCGCTTCGCGGGGCCACCTTCTCCCGCAAGCGGGTGAAGGAGAGGCAGCCCTACGCCCCCAGCAGCGCCACGAGCTTGTCGAGCTGCTCCAGGCTCTCGTACTTGAGCTTCACCTCGCCGCCGTCGCCCTTCGGCTTGATGTCGATTGCGAGCCCCACCCGATCCGACAGCCGCTTCTCGAGCGCACGCGTGTCCGCATCCTTCTCGCGCGCCGGGCGCTTCGCCGGCGCCGCGTCCTTCGCGTCGTGCTGCGCGCGGACGATCTCCTCGACGGCGCGGACGGAGAGGTTGCGATCGACGATCCGCTTCGCCAGCGCGTCCGGGTCGTCGCAGTTGAGCAGCGCACGCGCGTGCCCCGCCGAGATCTGCCCGGTGGCCAGCAGCGCCCGCGAGGCTTCCGGCAGCTTCAGGAGCCGGATCGTGTTGGTGACGTAGGGCCGGCTCTTGCCGATGACCCGCGCGAGGTCGCCCTGCGTGTAGCCGAACTCGGCCGACAGCCGCTCGTAGCCCTCGGCCTCTTCCATCGCATTGAGGTTCGAGCGCTGCACATTCTCGATGATCGCGATCTCGAGCGCGGCCTTGTCGTCGGCCTCGATCGTGACGATCGGCACCTCGTGCAGGCCGGCGCCCTGCGCAGCGCGCCAGCGGCGCTCGCCGGCGATGATCTCGTAGGCGTCGGCCTCGCCCGGCATCGTGCGCACGAGGATCGGCTGGATGATCCCCTTCTCGCGCACCGAGGCCGTGAGGTCGGCGAGATCGTCCTCGTCGAAGTTCGTGCGCGGGTTCTGCGGGTTGCGGCGCAGGAACTCGATCGGCACGCGCTTCTGCCCGCGCGCGCGGACTACGGTCTCGCTCTCATGCCCGCTGTCGCCGAGCAGGGCGGCGAGGCCGCGGCCGAGGCGGGGCTGGTTCGCTCGCTCCGGCACCGCGACGGGGGCGGGCACCGGCATCTTCTCGGCCTTCTGCGTCTTCGCCATCACGCGGCATCCAAATGGCGCTCGCGGCGGATCACTTCCGAGGCGAGCTTGAGGTAGGCCTGGCTGCCCGGGCACTTGAGATCGTAGATGAGCGCCGGCTTGCCGTAGGACGGCGCCTCCGAGATGCGCACGTTCCGCGGGATCACCGTCTCGTAGACCTTGTCGCCGAGGAAGCCGCGCACGTCGGCGACGACCTGGCGGGCGAGCGAGTTGCGCGCGTCGTACATCGTGAGCACGACGCCGTGGATCTCGAGCGACGGGTTCAGCGACCCCTTCACCTGGTCGACCGTCGACAGGAGCTGCGACAGGCCCTCGAGCGCGAAGAACTCGCACTGCAGCGGCACCAGGATGGCGTGCGCGGCGGCGAGCGCGTTGATGGTGAGCAGGTTGAGCGACGGCGGGCAGTCGATGAGGACGTACGTGTAGCCGTCCTTGCGCTGCGTCGCGGCGGCGAGCTTGCGCACGGCCTCGCGCAGCTTGAACGTGCGGTCCTTGTGCGTCGCGATCTCGAGCTCGACGCCGAGCAGGTCGAGCGTCGACGGCGCGACGGAGAGGCGCGGCACGGCCGTCGGCAGGATCGCGTCGGTGAGATCGGCCTCGCCCATCATGACGTGATAGGTGGAGATCGAACGGTTCTTGCGGTCGATGCCGAGCCCGGTCGACGCGTTGCCCTGCGGATCGAGGTCGATGATCAGCACGCGCTCGTTGATCGCGGCGAGCGCGGTGCCGAGATTGATAGCCGTCGTGGTCTTGCCGACGCCGCCCTTCTGGTTGGCGACGACGAGGATGCGCTGGGCTTTGGCGAGCGGCACGGCACTTCACTCCGCCGGCGGCGGAGGGTCGTTGGACCTCTCGGCGGCCGTGACGATCACGAGGCGAGACCCGTCCTGCGTCGTGCTGGCGCGAGACTCGACGCGGAACTTATGGTCGCGCTTGATCGCGGTCAATTCGGACTCGGCCTGTTGTCCCTTGGGAAAAATCCCGATTGCGCCCGCCAGCAGGAATTTTTCTGCCCAGGCGACGAGCTGCGGCAGCGGCGCGAGCGCCCGCGCGCTGACCGCGTCGACCGGCGCGGCGTGGCCCGGCACGAACGCTTCGATGCGCTCGGCATGGACGATCGCGGGGGCCCCTGTTTCACGTGAAACAGTGCGCAGGAAGGCCGCCTTGCGCTTGTCGCTTTCCACGAGGTGGACCTTGGCGCCAGGCGTGCCCGTAAGAACGATTGCAGTGACGAGGCCGGGAAAGCCGCCGCCGGAGCCGAGATCGACCCAGCGCCGGGCGTCCGGCGCCGCGGCTTGGACCTGCAGCGAATCGCCGATATGGCGCGACCACAGCTCGGGCAGGGTGGACGGGGCGACCAGGTTGATCGTCGCCTGCCAGCGCACAAGCAGGTCGGCGAAGATCGTGAGCCGCCGCGCGGTGTCGACGGACAGGGTCGCGAGGACCGATGCCTGCTCGCGGCTCGCTGCACCCGTCATTGCGAGCGCAGCGAAGCAATCCAGGGAGCGTGCGCGGAGACTTTGGATTGCTTCGCCTGCGGCTCGCAATGACGCGGGAAGGCTGAAGCGATAGCGCGCGCCACGGCATGTTTCACGTGAAACACTACGCCCGCTTCCGCGCCGGCCCGCGCACGTGCGCCGCGATCAGCGTGAGCGCGGTCGGCGTCATGCCCTCGATGCGGCCGGCCTGGCCCATGGTCGTCGGGCGCACCTTGGCCAAGCGCGCGCGAAGCTCGCTCGACAGGCCGGGCAGCGCGGCGAAGTCGATCGCCTCCGGGATCGCCAGCGCCTCGTCGCGCCGCGCGGCGGCGATGTCGGCGGCCTGGCGATGAAGGTAGACGGCATAGCCGGCATCGATCTCGACCTGCGCCGCCGTCGCGGCCGAGACCGCGCCGAGCTGCGGCCAGATCGCCCGCAGTCGATCGAAGCTGACGTCTGGCAGGGCGAGGAGATCGAGTCCCGACCGACGGACGCCGTCCTTGTTGACCTGCAGCCCGTGCCGCGCCGCCTCGCTCGGCGTCAGCGTCACGGCCCGCAGCGCCGATGCCGCCGCCTCGTAGGCCGCGTGCTTCGCGCCGAACTTCCCCCGCCGCTCGCGCCCGACCAGCCCCAGGGTCTCGCCGCGTCGCGTGAGCCGCTGGTCGGCGTTGTCGGCGCGCAGGCTGAGCCGGTACTCGGCGCGCGAGGTGAACATGCGGTAGGGCTCGGTGACGCCGCGCGTCACGAGATCGTCGATCATCACGCCGAGATAGGCCTCGCCGCGATCGAAGGTCGCCGCCTCTAGGCCGCCGACGCGGCGAGCCGCGTTGAGCCCGGCGACGAGACCCTGCGCCGCCGCCTCCTCGTAGCCGGTCGTGCCGTTGATCTGCCCGGCCAGGAAAAGCCCGGCGACGCGGCGCGCCTCCAGCGACGGCGTCAGCTCGCGCGGATCGATGTAGTCGTACTCGATGGCGTAGCCCGGCTTCAGCACGGTGACGTGCGCCAGCCCCGGGATCGTGCGCAGGAAGCGGTCCTGCACGGCGGCCGGCAGCGCGGTCGAGATGCCGTTCGGATAGACTGTCGGCTCGCCGAGCCCCTCCGGCTCGAGGAAGATCTGGTGCGCCCCACGGTCGCGGAAGCGCACGACCTTGTCCTCGATCGACGGGCAGTAGCGCGGGCCGACGCCGCCGATCGCGCCGGAATAGACCGGCGACAGCGCCAGGTTCTCCGCGATGATGCGGTGGCCGGCCTCGGTCGTGTGCGTGATGTGGCAGTCGACCTGCGGATTGGTGATCCGCGTCGTGAGGAACGAAAACGGCTCCGGCTCGGCGTCGCCGGGCTGCACGGCGAGCCCTGTAAAATCGATGGTGCGACCGTCGAGGCGCGGCGGAGTGCCGGTTTTCAGGCGCCCGAGCGCGAAGCCGTGTCGCGTCAGGCTGGCGGCGAGCCGGACCGAGGGCGCGTCGCCGTCCCGGCCGGCCGGCCGCGTGACCGCGCCGCAGTGGATGATCCCGTTCAGGAAGGTGCCCGTCGTGACGACCGCCGCGCCGGTGCGCAGCACGCGCCCGTCCGCAAGCGCGACGCCGGTGACGACCCCGTCCGGCGCGACGATCTCCGTCGCCTCGCCCTCGACGACAGTGAGCCCGTCGACCGCATCGAGGGCCGCCTGCATCGCCTCGCGATAGAGCCGCCGGTCGGCCTGCGCGCGCGGTCCGCGCACGGCGGCGCCCTTCGATCGGTTGAGCAGCCGGAACTGGATGCCGGCCGCGTCCGCCACGCGCCCCATCAGCCCGTCGAACGCATCGATCTCGCGGACGAGATGGCCCTTCCCAAGGCCGCCGATGGCCGGATTGCACGACATCGTGCCGATCGTGTCGCGGCGCTGCGTCACCAGCGCCGTGCGTGCGCCGACGCGCGCGGCCGCCGCCGCGGCCTCGCAGCCGGCGTGGCCGCCGCCGATCACGACGACGTCGAAGAGGTCGGACGCTTCACGCATGCGGCCGTTCTAGCAGGCCCGGGCCCGATCGTCACGACGGGCCGCGCACGCGATGTTTCACGTGAAACAGGCTGTCGCGAAACCGGCGCCGATTTGCAGTAGGCTCGTTCCGTCCCGAGACCCGAATTTCCCTCGAAGGGCAACATTGCCATGGCCATTGTCGCCGGCCTGCACGGCCGCGCCCGCATGCGACGCGCTGCGTTGTCCCGCATCTGGCTGCTCGCGCTGCTGATCCTTGTCCTGCTTGGGCTCCGCGCGCTCGAGGCGGACGCCTGGTTTTTCGTCCGCTTCCAGACGGCCAACCATTTAGCCGACACCGCCGAACGCTGGGTCTACGCTCTCAGCAAAGTGGTCGCGTGTGCCAGCTATATCGTGGCCGGCATGACGTTCGACCGGATCGGTATCAAGCGCGGCATTGCCATCGTCATCCTCGTTTGGTGCGCTGTCATGCCGATGGCCACGGTGGTCGACCCGGTCGCTTTCCGCGTCCTGTCCTCGCCTCTGCGCATGATGCTGCCGGGATTCCTGATCACCGGCTATCTCCTGGCGCTGCGCCTCGCCTGGCCGCTCCGACGGCGCGGCGTGGCCGTCGTGCTTCTCCTGCTTCTTTACGAACAGAGCCGCGAGCACCCGCTGCTCCGCTTCCGCTTCCCGCTCGTCAACCGTGACATCCCTGAAACCTGGCAATTTCCCATTCTCGCGCTGACGACGTTGGGCGCTGCGCTTTTCATCGTCTGGCTCGCCGGCCTTCGCGAGGTCGATGCCGAAACTGGCCTCGATCTTCGCCCGCCGCCTCAAAGGCACGAGGCGTGGGCTGATGTGCTGTCCAGCAGAGCTCTGTGGATCATCCTCGCCTTCGAGCTCTGCCGGGTCGTGACGGATCGCGTCGCGAGCGGGCTCCGGTGGGAGCAGCAAAGCCTCGGCGGCGACGTGCCGACATTCCTGCTCGCTTATGCCTCAACGATCGCGACCCTGACGGCCGCCTGGGCCTCGGATCGGATCTTCCGGCAGCGACGCGATTGGGTCTTTGCGCGACGGCCGTTCCTCGTGGCTGGCTTTGCCGTTGCCGCGGTCGTGCCGGTGCTCGCGGCGCTGGGGACGCAAAGCGGACCCGCGCTCCACATCATCGCTCTCGCCGATCTCGGCGTCCTATCGATCTTGACCCTGGTCTTGCTGGACTGCGTGCCGCGTCGCGCCGCGGGTCGCGTCATCGGCTTCGTGCTCTCCGCAGAATCCGTCTTCGATTTATATTGCGCCTCTCCGCTCGAGCACGCCGCCGCGCGCATCCACGGCATCGCCGCGCTGGTCGCCGTGTTTGCGGCGGCCGGCGCCGTGCTGTCGGCGCGCCTGCTGCCGCGGCTGCAGCCGGTCGACCCGTAGTTTCACTTGCCGATGCAGAATCGCGCGAAGACGTCGCCCAAAATATCCTCGACGTCGACGGCGCCGATGAGGCGGTCGAGGGCGAAGCGGGCGGCGCGCAGGTGCTCGGCGACGATCTCGATCGGCGGGGCGGGGCTCGCCGTGGCGTGATCGAGCGCGGCGAGCGCGGCGGCGAAGGCGTCGCGGTGGCGCGCACGGGCGATGAGACCGGCGCCGGCCGGCGCGGCGAGGTTTTGCGCGAAGGCGGCGAGACGGCCGACGAGGACGTCGAGGTTCTGGCCCGTCAGGGTGCTGAGGGGCAGCACCTCTCCCTTCACCTTGGGAAACGGCGCGAGGTCGGCCTTGGTCGCGATCGCCCACACCGGGGCGGCGAAGGCCGGCGGCGGTGTCCCGTCGTCGGCGAGCCAGAGCACGAGGTCGGCCGCCTTGGCGCGCGCGCGGGCGCGCGACATGCCGATCTGCTCGATCGCGTCGGCGCTCACGCGCAGGCCGGCCGTGTCGACGAGGGTGAGCGGGCAGCCGGCAAGGTCGAGGTGGACCTCGATCGGGTCGCGCGTGGTGCCGGCGATGGTCGAAACGATCGCCGCCTCGCGTCGTGTCAAGGCATTGAGGAGGCTCGACTTTCCGGCGTTGGGCGGGCCCGCGATCACGACCTGCACGCCGTCGCGGATGCGCTCGGCGGCGCCGGCGGCGGCGAGCTCGGCACGTAGGCCCTCGCGCACCGGCGCGAGCAGCGCCGCGACGCGGGCGTCGACGTCCGCCGGCACGACGTCCTCGGCGAAGTCGATCGCCGTCTCGCACTCGGCGGCAGCGGCGATCAGTGCCGCGCGCCACGGCGCCGTCGCATCGCGCATGACGCCGGAGAGCTGGCGCTGCGCCTGCCGGCGCTGCAGGTCGGTCTCCGCGTCGACAAGGTCGGCGAGGCCCTCGACCTGGGCGAGATCGAGCTTGCCGTTGAGAAAGGCGCGGCGGGTGAACTCGCCCGGCCCGGCCGGGCGCAGGCCGGGCAGCGCGGCGAGCGCCCGGGTCACCGCCGCGACGACGGCTTGGCTGCCGTGGAGATGCAGCTCGGCGCCGTCCTCGCCGAGCTCGCTCCTCGCCGCCTCGAAGACGAGCACCAGCGCGTGGTCGAGCGTCTCGCCGGACTGCGGGTCGCGCAGCCGCGCCAGGGTCGCGCGGCGCGGCGCCGGCAGGCGCCCGGCCAGCGCCGCGACCGCCGCATGCGCCTGCGGGCCCGAGAGCCGCACGATCGCGATGGCCGTGCGGCCGGCGCCGCTGGCGAGCGCGAAGATCGTGTCGGACGAGGCCATCCGCTCAGTCACGGTCGCGCAGCAGGTCCGGTCGCCGCTCGCGCGTCAGCTTGACGGCTTCGTCGGCGCGCCAGCGCGCGATGCGGGCGTGGTCGCCGGAGAGCAGCACGTCGGGGATCGCGCGGCCCTCGAAGTCGCGCGGTCGCGTGTAGTGCGGGTACTCGAGCAGACCGGCCTCAAAGCTCTCGTCGTCGCCGGAAGCGTCGTGGCCCATGATGCCGGGCAGCAGGCGCACGCAGGCGTCGAGCAGGGCGAGCGCGGCGACCTCGCCGCCCGACAGCACGTAGTCGCCGATCGACACCTCCTCGAGGTGGCGTGCCGCGACGAGCCGCTCGTCCACCCCCTCGAAGCGCCCGCACACCAGGACGGCGCCCGGTCCCGCCGCCAGGGCGCGGACGCGCGCCTGGGTCAGCGGCGTGCCGCGTGGCGTCATCAGAAGGCGCGGGCGCGGATCGTCGGCCAAGACATGCGCATCGAGGCTCGCGGCGACGACGTCGGCGCGCATCACCATGCCGACGCCCCCGCCGGCCGGCGTGTCGTCGACCGCGCGATGGCGACCGAGCCCGTGCTCGCGGATGTCGTGCGCGGCGAGCTGCCAGGCACCGCGCGCCAGCCCGTCGCCGGCCAGCGACAGTCCGAGCGGTCCCGGGAACATCGCGGGAAAGAGGGTGAAGACGTCGGCGCGCCACATGTCGGCGTCTTAGCGCGAATCGCGCCGCCGCGCGCCAGCTTCGCGGCGTGCGCTCAACTCGCGGCGCGGTGCGCGCCCGGCTCGACCGGCAGCACGGCGCGGCCGAAGAGATGGCCCTGCAGGAAGTCGACGCCCCAGTCGGCGAGCTGGCGCGCCGTCGCCTCGTCCTCGACCCACTCGGCCACCGTCGGGATCCGCAGGTTGCGCGCGAGGTCGATCAGCGTGCGGATGAAGACCCGGTCGTCCGGCGAGGCGGTGAGGTTCTGGGCGAAGGCGCCGTCGATCTTCAGGAAGTCGATCGGCAGGCCGCGCAGCATCTTGAACGAGGAATGCCCGGCACCGAAGTCGTCGAGCGCGATGCGCACGCCGAGCGGCTTGATCTCGGCCAGCATGGCCTGCATCTGCGCGGGATCGGCGATCACCGAGTTCTCCGCGATCTCGATGATGAGGCGGCGCGCCGCATCCGGGCGCAGCTTGCTCGCGGTGCGCAGGTGGTCGCTCCAGACCGTGTCGGCGAGGCTCGCCGTCGAGGCGTTGATCGAGAGCGTCAGCTTGCGGTCGGTCGTGAGCATCGCAAAGGCGAGGTCGAGCACGCGGCGGTCGAGCAGCGCGACGATGCCGTCGCGTTCCGCCGCCTGGACCAGCGCCTGCGGCATGACCAGCGTGCCGTCCTCGCGGCGGATGCGGACCAGCGCCTCGTGGAAGACGACCTTGCGGGCCTTGGCATCGACGACGGGCTGCAGGGCGAGCAGCACGCGGCCCTCGTTCAGCGCCGAGAGCACGTCGTCCTGCCGCGGCGCCCGCCGCTCGTCGACCGGGCGGGACGCGCCGGGCTGGTGCATGACGTAGGGCGTATTCGGCGCGCGGCGCGCGGCCTCGAGCGCCTCCTCGGCGCAGCGCAGCAGCGTCTGCGGCGTGCGCCCGTGGGTCGGCGCGAGCACGGCGCCGATACGCGCGCGCGGCGCCGGGCCGCCGGGCGGCGCCGCCTCAATCGCCGCGAGGAAACGCGCCGCGGCGGCGGCGGCCTGCTCCTCGCTGCAGTCCTCGAGCAGGATGGCGAAGCTCGTTTCCGCGTGCCGCGCACACGCCTCGTGGGTGCGCATCCGCTCGCGCAGCCGATCCACGGCGGCAGCCAGCGCGAAGGCGGCGTCCGGCAGGCCCGCGACGTCGATGTCGACGAGGAGCACGGCGAAGCTCGCCGGGCGGCGCCCCGACATGTTGAGATGGCGGGAGATGTGCTCGGCGAACTCGGGCCGGCCGAAGCTGCCGACGAGCGGGTTGCGCTCCATGGCGCGCCTGGCGCGCTCGGCCTCGAAGCGATTGGTGATGACGCGGATGACGCCGTGCGCATGGCCGGGACGATCCTTGGCGTCGGCGAACCAGCGGCCGCGATCCTCGATCCACACCGGCGGCGAGCTCGAGCGGCGCGACGGCACGAGCCCGTAGATCGCGCTGTAGGAGACCCCGTCGCCGCCGTCGCGCGTCGTCGTCGCCATGATCGCCTCGTAGCGCGAGACGGGGCTTTCCGGCGCCAGATGCTGGGCGTAGCCGAGGCCCGTCGCGAGCCGCTTGACGTCGAGCCCGGTCAGATCCTTGAGGTTGGGGCCCCAACGGATCGCGTCGGTCGCGAGGTCCCAATCGTAGACGACCTCGCCGAGCGGGTCGTCGGCGCCGCCGTTGTCGCCAAACAGAATCTGGCGATCCTTCCGCGCGAACTGCACGCGTCCCCCGAATGTGCACGAGCGATCCGACAAGGCGCGGACCGGGCGCAAGGTAGGAGAGGCGTGTTAACGCCGCCTTGCGGCAGTCGCAGACTCTAGCCCCGGTTCTTGCGCTCGCGCAGCTCTCCGAAGACGTCGACCTCGTCGGCATCGCTCATGCCGAGCGTCTTGCGGATGCCGGGATCGTCGACGCGCAGGAACGGGTTCGTCGCCTGCTCGAGCGCGATCGTCGTCGGCAGGGTCGCGACGCCGCCCTCGCGCATGCGGTCGATCTCCGCCGCGCGCTCGCGCAGCAGGTCGTTCTCCGGGTCGACTTTCACCGCGAAGCGGGCGTTCGACTGCGTGTATTCGTGGCCGCAATAGACCTGCGTCTGGCCTGGCAGCGCCGCGAGCTTGAGGAGGGAGTGGTACATCACGGCCGGCTTCTCCTCGAAGCAGCGGCCGCAGCCGAGCGCGAACAGCGTGTCGCCGGCAAACAGCAGGTCCTCGTCGGCGAAATGGTAGGCGATGTGGCCCGACGTGTGGCCCGGCACCTCGATGACCCGCGCCTCCAGGTGCCCCATGGCGGCCTTGTCGCCCTCGGCCAGCTCGGCATCGAGCGCGTCGATCTTGCCGGCCGCCTTGATCTTCGCCGCTTCCTTCGCCGGCCCGACGATGCGCACATCGGGAAACTTCTGCTTCAGCGCCGCGAGACCCTGCGTGTGGTCTGCATGGTGGTGGGTGACGAGAATGTCGGTGAGCTCCCAGCCCTTGTCGGCCAGCGCGGCGAGGATCGGCGCCGCCTCCGGCGCGTCGATCGCGGCCGTGCGGCGGGTCTCGGGATCGTGCAGCAGCACGCCGAAATTGTCGGACAGGCACATGAACTGGTGGACCTCGGCGGCCATGGGACCTCGCGTGAGCTGTGGGACGCGCGCTCAAGCGGCGCGTTCTTCTATTACCGAGCGGGGTAACCGATCCGGCCGCCCGATCGTTTCCGGCTTACCATCCCAAGCGCCGGCCGATGCGTGGGGGATGCAAACGTGCGATCATCGCCGCCATGGCCCTCGACATCGTCGACCTGCGCACCTTCTACGCCTCGCCGCTCGGCGAGGTGGCGCGCCGGCTCGTCGGGCGCATCCTGCGGGCGCGGTTCGACGCCTGCCACGGTCACACGGTGCTCGGCCTCGGCTATGCCACGCCCTACCTCGAGGTCTATCGCGGCGAGGCGGTGCGGGTGATGGCCTTCATGCCGGCCGAGCAGGGCGTCGTGAACTGGCCGGCGAACGGCCGCTCGGCCTCGGCGCTCGTCGACGTCACGGCCCTGCCGCTGCCGGACAGCTGCGTCGATCGCGTGCTGCTCGTCCATGCGCTCGAGATCACCGAGCACCCGCGCGAGCTGCTCGCCGAGATCTGGCGGGTGCTGACGCCGGGCGGCCGCGTCATCACCGTCACGCCGAGCCGCGCCGGGCTGTGGGCACGGCTCGACACGACCCCGTTCGGCCACGGCCAGCCCTATTCGCGCAGCCAGCTCCGCGACCTGATGCGGGAGACGCTGTTCTCGCCGACGCATTGGGCGGAGGCGCTCTACGTGCCGCCGTTCGGCCGCGGCCTGTTCCTGCGCTCGGCCTCGGCCTTCGAGCGGATCGGCGCGCAGCTCGCGCTGCCCGGCGCCGGCGTGCTCGTCGTCGAGGCGACGAAGCAGCTCTACCGCCCCGTCGGCCTGCGCCGGCTGGCGCGGCGCATCGCGCCGGCGATCCAGCCGGTGTTGGTTCCACAGCCCGTAGGCGTACGACGCCAGGGTTCGTAGCGCGCCGGCGCCGCCCGCTTGCGGGCCGATCGACCCGTGACCATGTCTCGCTGCGCCGGATTGAACCGGCAGGAGGCATGTCATGACCGCAGCGACAGGATTTGCAGGCCGCTACGAGACCGCAGCGAACGTCGACGTCGAGGCGACGATGAAGCGCCTGCGCTGGCTGGCGAATTTCCTCGATACCGCCGTGCGGCTGCCGGGCGGCTTCCGCTTCGGTGCGGATTCGCTGATCGGCCTTGCGCCCGGCATCGGCGATCTCGCGACGACGGCCATCGCCTGCTACTTCGTCTACGAGGGGCGGCGGCTCGGCCTGCCGAAGACGGCGCTCACCGCCATGGCCGGAAACGTCGTGCTCGACCTCGTCCTCGGCGCGACGCCGATCCTCGGCGATCTCGCCGACACGTGGTTCAAGGCCAACGTCCGCAACCTCGCGATCATCGAGAAGCACGTCGGTCGCGCCCGCGTCTGATAGCGCGACGATCCGTCCAGTTTAGAACCACTCTTACTTTCGTAGGGGTGGGGGCGGCGGAAACTCTGCATCATTCTGCGATTGGAATCGTTATAAACACCAGCCGGGACCTTCCGGCTCGACGATCCAGTTTATCCGGAGAGAGCAGATGGCAGATCAGGCGGATCGCGGTGGCATTTCCCGCCGCGGCGTTTTGGGCGGCGCGGCGTTGGCCGTCGGCGTGGGCGCGGGTCTCGTGACGACCGCGGCCTATGCGGGCACGAGCCAGGCCGACGCGAAGTACCAGGACAAGCCGAACGGCGCGAACAAGTGCGGCAACTGCATGCAGTTCGTGGCGCCGAACAAATGCAAGCTCGTCGACGGCGAGATCAACGAGAACGGCTGGTGCATCCTCTACACGCCTAAGGGCTAGTTGCGATCTCCTGAGACAACGAGCCGGCGGTGGTGCTTTGCGCCCGCCGGCTTTTTGTTTTCCGCCTTACTGACGATGGCTCGCACGAACAGCACGGGCGAGCGGGGAACCTAGCCTGCTGGCCGACGGGGTGGGTGCGGCAGCCCGCTAAAATTCGTCGGCCGAGGCTTGGCCTAACAATTTCATATAAAGGCTACTGGAGGAAGTGGACCGCGGTCTTTCTGATCTCGGCGTTTAATCTCTAAGCAGCGGATATTTTTATCATCAAAGAAATGTAGCCGTCTCGTTCGTCGCCGTGCACGTCGGTCTTTTCTGAAGAGATGCGACCAGACACTGTTCGTATCCCTGGCGAAAATATCTTTCCACAGTGTGCACGATCGGGCCGGGAGTGCCGAAGTCGAAGTCGGGGTTTTCTTCTAGTATCGACAAGAGATCGGGAACGAAAAGAAGACCGTCTTCAGACTGGTCGATCGCCTCGCAGACATCCTCGATCGCGTCTACGTCGGTTTTTCGAGAAGCTTTCGGGGTCTCTCGTGCGTCGCGTCGATGTCGAGCATGCCGGACCTCCACAAGGAGCGAGTGGCGCGCAAGTGACCCTAGGCTGTTGGCGCGCAGATTGTGATGTCGAGCGGTAGATGGCGAAAGGGCCAAGGATGACGGCGGATGTCGAAAGCGCTTTGGCACGTGTCGAAGCGGTGTTGCGCGAAGAAGGCGACATCAACGAGGAGTTTTCGAAAGCGCTGGAGAATCTGCTTTCGCTCCAGAACCCTCGCGTGCTGCGGGGCACGCTTCTTCTGCTCGACGACTCCCATGAGCTGCAAGATCTCATGTGGGCGATTTTGCACGGGGCGGAAAGGTTCGATTATCGCCAATACGCCGAGGCCTATGTCGATGTGCTTCCAGAGCTTCATCGGAAGTCGCCCGACTGGGCATCGTTTATCATGGGCAGCTGCCTCAATTCTGAGAAATTCAGGATGGAGATCAAAAAGCGCATCTATCAAGCCGATGCGGAGACCGCCGCAATCGCAAGAGGGATTTGCGCGGCTCTCAAGGAGGAACATCCCGCCCAATTCGGCGTAACTGCCGCCGAAATCATCGGGTGAGAGCCAGCATCCGCTAAAGGGCTACTCGCGATCTCCTGAAACAACGAGCCGGCGGTGGTGCTTTGCGCCCGCCGGCTTTTTCGTGCGTGTCGTTTCGTGCGTGGTTCGCCTGCGCGGCGCGATGCTATAGCGGCGCATGCTCGAACAGCCCGGTCCGCCGGCCTCTCGCATCGCCGACGTGCTGGTGCCGGTCGCCGTCGACCAAGCCTATTCCTACCTCGTCGGCGACCTCGACCTCGCGGCGGGCGACATCGTCGAGGTCGCGCTCGGGCCGCGCCCGACGATCGGGGTCGTCTGGGGACTCGGCACGGCGACGCGCGCGGGCCTGAAGCCGGTCGCGTCCAAGCTCGACGTCCCCCGCCTGCCCGACAAGCTTCGCCAGTTCGTCGATTGGGTCGCGAGCTGGACGCTGAGCCCGCGCGGCATGGTGCTGCGCATGTGTCTCCGTGCGCCTTTCGCCGGCGGGCCGGCGGCGCCGCGCTTTGGCCTGCAGGTCACCGGGACGACGCCTGACAAGATGACGCCGGCGCGCGAAAAGGTGCTGGCGGCGGCCGCCGCGGCGCCGCTGCTCGGCAAGGGCGCATTGGCCGAGGCGGCGGGCTGCACGACGGCGGTCGTCAACGCGCTCCTCGCCGCCGGCGCGCTCGCGCTCGTCGAGATCCCGGCCGAGCCGCCGGTCGCGCCGCTCGCGTGGGATCATGCGGCGCCGCGCCTTTCCCCGGCGCAGGCACGCGCCGCCGAGCAGCTCGCCGCCGCTGTCGCCCAGCGGCGCTTCGGCGTCAGCCTCCTCGAAGGGGTCACCGGCTCCGGCAAGACCGAGGTCTACATGGAGGCCGTCGCGGCGGCCCTGCGCGAGGGGCGGCAGGCGCTGGTCCTGCTGCCGGAGATCGCGCTGACCACGCAGTTTCTGTCGCGTTTCGCGGCGCGGTTCGGCGCCCTGCCGGCGGAGTGGCACTCGGCCGTCCCGCCGCGCCGGCGCTATGCCGTCTGGCATGCGGTCGCGACCGGCGAGGCGAAGGTGGTCGTCGGCGCGCGCTCGGCGCTGTTCCTGCCGTTCCGTGACCTTTCGGTCATCTTCGTCGACGAGGAGCACGAGGCCGCCTACAAGCAGGAGGACGGCGTCACCTACCACGCCCGCGACATGGCGGTGGTCCGTGGGCGCATCGAGGAGGCGGCTGTCGTGCTCGCCTCGGCGACGCCGTCGCTCGAGACGCAGGTCAACGCGCGCCAGGGCCGCTACGCGCATCTCGTCCTGCCGGGCCGCTACGGCGCGCGGCCGCTGCCGGCGATCCGCGCGCTCGACCTGCGCCGCGATCCGCCGCCGCGCGGCCGCTTCGTCGCGCCGCCGCTGGAGCAGGCGATGCGCGACACGATCGGCCGCGGCGAGCAGGCGCTGCTCTTCCTCAACCGCCGCGGCTATGCGCCCCTCACCCTTTGCCGGACCTGCGGTCATCGCTTCCAGTGCCCGAACTGCGCGACCTGGCTCGTCGAGCATCGCTTCCGCCACGCCCTCGTCTGCCACCATTGCGGCCATCAGGAGCGGCGGCCGGAGCTCTGCCCCGTCTGCGAGGGCACGCAGCTCGTGCCCTGCGGCCCCGGCATCGAGCGTCTCGCCGAGGAGGCGGCGGAGCGGTTTCCGGACGCGCGCATCCTCACGCTCTCCTCGGATATCCTGGGCGGTCCCGACAAGCTGCGCGAGGAGCTCGACGCGGTGGCGGACGGGCGCTGCGACATCGTCATCGGCACGCAGCTCGTCGCGAAGGGCCACAACTTTCCGTCGCTGACGCTCGTCGGCGTCGTCGACGCCGACATCGGCTTGTCGACCGGCGACCCGCGTGCCGCCGAGCGCACGTTTCAGCTTCTGCAGCAGGTGACGGGACGTGCCGGCCGCTTCGAGAAGCCGGGCCGGGCACTGCTGCAGACGTGGCAACCCGACCATCCGGTCATTCGTGCGCTCGTCTCGGGCGAAGGCGAGCGCTTCTATGCCGAGGAGACGCGCGGCCGCGAGCGGGCCGGCCTGCCGCCGTTCGGCCGCCTCGCCGCGATCATCGTCTCCGGTCCCGACTTCGCCGGGGCGCAGGCGCACGCCCGTGCGCTGGCGCAGGCGGCGTTCAAGCTGCCGCCGTCCGATCGCTGGCGCCTCGCCGCCGCCGGCGGCATTCCGCGCGAGGACGAGACCATTTTGCTCGGGCCCGCCGAGGCGCCGATCGCCATCCTCTCCGGGCGCCACCGCTTCCGGCTGCTGGTGAAGGCGCCACGCCGCAGCGATCTGCAGGGATTTCTGCGTGCGCTTGCCGAGGCCGCGCCGCCGCCGCGCGGCGGGGTGAAGGTCGCGTTCGACGTCGACCCGCAGAGCTTCCTCTAGCTGATCCGAGAGCTAGCCCACCCGCCCGGGATTGAGGATGCCGGCGGGATCGAAGCTCGCCTTGATGCGCTTCGACAGCGCCGCGAGCGGCGCGGGCTGCGGGTGGAACACCGGCGTCGTGGCGCGGACGGCGTCGTCGGCACGCACCAGCGTCGCGTGGCCGCCATGGCGCGCCAGCGTCTCGCGGACCTTCGCGGCATGCGGCTCGCTGCCTTCGAGCGCGAGCCACACCAGGCCGCCGGCCCAGTCGTAGTACCAGCGGGTCACCGGCACGCCTGCGGCGCGCACATCGGCGACGAAGGCGGCGCCGGCCGAGGGGGCCGTCGAGACGCGCCACACCGGGCCGGCGACGTCCGCCACCGGCGCCGCGTCGCGCAGCCCCGCCCACAGGCGACGCGAGGCCGCCTCGCCGAGGTCGTCGACGTTGCCGCGCGGGCCGAAGTGCGCGACGAGGTCCTCGAAGCGCGTGTCGACCGACACGGCCGGCCCCTCGAGCCGCAGCGCCAGGCAGCAGCCCGGCGGCAGGTCGGCCCAGCCGCCGTCGGGCAGGCAGGCGAAGCTCGAGGTCTCGTAGGAGAGGCCCGAGGCCTCGCGCAGCGCAGCGCAGGCCGCCGCCTCGTCGAGCCCGTACATCAGGAACGTGCGCTCGGTCTCGGCCTTCGGCAGCACCTTCACCGTCACCTCGGTCATCACCGCGAGCGTGCCGTGCGAGCCGGCCATCAGCTTCGACAGGTCGTAGCCGGTGACGTTCTTCATCACCTGGCCGCCCGACTTGAAGATGTCGCCGCGGCCGGAGACGGCGCGGAAGCCGAGCACGTGGTCGCGCGCCGCGCCGGCCTTGATGCGGCGCGGCCCGCCGGCGTTGACGGCCACGGCGCCGCCGAGCGTGCCGGTGCGGTTGCCGCGCCATAGCGTGCCCGGGTTCATCGGCTCGAAGGCGAGCTCCTGGCTGTGGGCATCGAGCAGCGCCTCGATCTCGTCGAGCGGCGTCGCGGGCTTGGCGCGCAGCACCAGCTCCGTCGGCTCGTAGAGGTCGACGCCGCTGAGGCCGGAGAGGTCGAGCTGCGCCGCCGCCGCCACGGCATGGCCGAGGCCGCGCTTCGAGCCGTGACCGACGACTTCGAGCGGCGTCTCGGAGAGAAGGGCAGACTGGACGGCAGCGAGAACCTCGTCCTCGTCGCGCGGCTTGATGATATCCATGGGCGCGTGAAAGCGCGCCGCGTGCGCGAAGGCAAGGGTATCGAACGACGTGCACAGGAATGACTGAGCTGCGCACGCGGCAGCGCTTCGATCCGCCGCGGGACGACCCGCCGGTGGTCGACTTTCTCGGCGGCGCCGTCGGGCATCGCCATCGCTCCGGCGCCGGGCGCGGTCACGCGCTGGTGCGGGCCGTCGGGCTGAAGCCGGGGCGGCCGCTCAGGGTCGTCGACGCGACGGCAGGGCTCGGCCGCGATGCCTTTTTGCTGGCCTCGCTCGGCGCCGAGGTGACGCTGGTCGAGCGCGTGCCGGCCGTCCAGCGGCTGCTTGCCGAGGCGATCGCCGCGCTGGCTGAGGCCGGCGCCGAGCATGCCGCAATTGCCGGGCGGATGACGCTGGCGGCCGGCGACGCGCGAAAAATCCTGCCGGGGCTCGCGGCCGATGTCGTGACGGTCGATCCGATGCACCCAGCGCGACTCGGCTCGGCGCTCGTCAAGGCGGAGATGCGGCGCCTGCGTGCGCTCGTCGGCGACGATCCCGATTCGGCCGAGCTGATCGCCGCCGCGCTCGCCTCGCCCGCGGCCCGGGTCGTCGTCAAATGGCCGCTGCGGGCGCCGCTGCCGCCGGGCGTGCCCGCGCCGTCGCACAGCCATGAGGGCAAGACCGTGCGCTACGACGTGTTCGTGCGCCCCGGCGTCTCGCGGGCTGGCGTCAGGCAGTCGGGCTAGGCGTGCGAGCCGGGGCTGCGCGCGCGCAGAGCGGCGACGACGCAGACCGCGCCGAGCAGCATGCCCGCGAGGCCGATGACGAGCTGGCCGATGTCCATGGATGGTCCCCCGTGTCGATTCTTGGATCCGCCGAGCTTTAGCGGCCCGCGGCGCGGCTGGCGAGCCTGAGCCCTTGCGATACGGGCGCCCGCGCCGCAAAGCTTCGTGCCGTGACACATCCCATCAGCCCGGCCGTCGAGATCGTCGCGGCAGAGAAGACGTTTGCCGACGGCACGCGGGCGCTGGCGCCGACCGATCTCGCCGTCGCGTCCGGCGAGCTCGTCGCGATCATCGGCCCGTCGGGCTGCGGCAAGAGCACGCTTCTGCGGATGATCGCCGGGCTGGAGGCGCCGACGGGCGGCCGGATCGCGCTGTGGGGCGGCGGCGCAGCGCGCCGGCTCGCCTTCGTCTTCCAGGACCCGACGCTGATGCCGTGGGCGCGCGCCGCGGCCAACGTGCGCCTGCCGCTCGATCTCGCCGGCGTGCCGCGCACCGCGGCCGACGCCAGAGCCGCCGCGGCGCTCGCCCGCGTCGGCCTCGCCGAGAAGGCCGGCGCCTATCCGCGCGAGCTCTCCGGCGGCATGCGCATGCGCGTGTCGATCGCCCGCGCGATGGTCACCGAGCCGGACCTGCTGCTGCTCGACGAGCCGTTCGGCGCGCTCGACGAGATCACCCGGAACCGCCTCGATGCCGATCTCGCCGCGCTCTGGTGGCAGCGGCGCTTCGCGGCGGTGCTCGTCACGCATTCCATCACCGAGGCGGCGTTCCTGGCGACGCGCATCGTCGTCATGGCGGCGCGCCCCGGCCGCATCGTCCGTGTGATCTCAAACGATGCAGCGCTGCCCCGCGAGCGGGGCTTTCGCGCTAGCGAGCCGTTCGCGAAGACGTGCAGAACGCTGTCGCTGGCGCTCGCAGAGGCGTCCGAGGGCGCCGACGCATGAGCCGCATCGAGCCGCTCGTCACCGGCCTCGTCGTGCTCGCGGCGTGGGAAGCGCTTTGCCGCGCCTATGCCGTGCCGCCCTACATCTTCCCGATGCCGAGCGCCATCGCGCTCGAGCTCTGGCGCGACGCGCCGCAGCTTCTTCGCGCGCTGGCGGCGACGATCGCGGTGACCTTCGCGGCCTTCGCGCTCTCCGTCGCGCTCGGCACGCTCGCGGCGTTCCTCTTCGTGCAGAGCCGGGCGATCGAGCGCAGCCTGTTCCCTTATGCCGTGATGCTGCAGGTGACGCCCATCGTCGCGATCGCGCCGCTGATCGTGATCCTGGTCAAGAACACGCAGGCGGCGCTGGTGATCTGCGCGACGGTGGTCGCGGTGTTCCCGATCATCGCCAACACGACGGCCGGGCTGCGCAGCGTCGATCCGGGCCTGCGCGACCTGTTCCGGCTCGAGAAGGCGAGCCGGCTGCAGACGCTGGTGCGCCTGCGCATCCCGTCGGCGCTGCCGTTCTTCTTCGCCGGCTTGCGGATCTCGAGCGGGCTGGCGCTGATCGGCGCGGTCGTCGCGGAATTCGTCGCCGGCACCGGCGGCCGCAACTCCGGGCTCGCGAGCGTGATCCTGCAGGCGAGCTACGACACCGACATTCCGCGCATGTTCGCGGCGCTGGTGCTAATCACGCTCGCCGGCGTCGCACTGTTCCTGGCGATGGCGGGTGCGGAGCGGCTGGCGCTCGGCACGTGGCACGCGCCCGACCCGCGCGATTGATTCCCGCTTAGGTTGTGCTAGCGTGGCGCGATCGGACGAGGCGCGCACCATGGCCAACCCGCTCATCGGCAGCTGGACGCTCACGGGGTGGTCGCGCCACGCGGACGGGCTGCCGGTCGCCTATCCGCTCGGGCCCGACGCTGTCGGCCTCCTCGTCTACGCGCCGGACGGGCGGATGGCGGTGCAGATGGCGTCGGCGCATCGCGCCACGATCGGTGGCACCGACCCGCTCGGCGGGCCGGAGGCGGCGCGGGCCGCGGCCTATGCGGGCTGCCTCGCCTATTTCGGCACCTACGCGGTCGAGGGCACGACGGTGACGCACAAGATCGCGGCGTTCCTGTTTCCGGACTGGACCGGCGAAGCGCAGGTCCGCCCGTTCACGCTCGACGGCGACCGGCTGGTGCTGCGCACGCCGCCGGCGATGGTCGACGGCCGCACCACCGTCAACGAGATGGCGTGGCGGCGCGCCGGGGCGC
This sequence comes from Beijerinckiaceae bacterium RH AL1, assembly GCA_901457705.2. NCBI lineage: Bacteria > Pseudomonadati > Pseudomonadota > Alphaproteobacteria > Hyphomicrobiales > Beijerinckiaceae > Beijerinckiaceae bacterium RH AL1. The sequence continues at coordinate 4,016,943 of LR590083.2, read as the reverse complement.
CGGCCGCCTAGCGAGTCGCTTGGCTCAGAGCACCACGACCTTCGTGCCGACCGGGACGCGCTTGTGCAGATCATCAGAATGCAGCCGGACGACACCGCTCCGTGCTTCGGCAGCGAAAGCGGGAGGCATGCGCAGCCGAGACCAATTTTGCGAGCCACCTGCGCTCCGCCTTCGCCAACTGCGGAACCGGGACCTACTACATCACTCCCTTAACCCGCAGGCCGACCATCAGACAGTCGCATCAAATCTTCCGATACGTCCCGGCGTAGCCGTCGCATCCCGAAACTGTGAGTGCATTGTCCGCGACGGAATAACTGCAGATCACGGAGAAGCCGAAAGCCTCCTCGAACTTGATCCTGCCACCGTCGAGAAGTTGGTACTTGTTCGTTCGACCGCTGTGGCCGGGCCCAGGGCTCGTCAGTATATAGTCGCCGCTTGACAGAAACTCGTAGACGAAGCCGTAAGGTCCGCCCTGCCACTTGCCGATCAAAGGGGGACTCACCGCAAGAGCTCAGCGCCAGGGCGACGAACATTAGAAGAATTCTTGTCGAGGTGGTAATCATTATAAGGCCATGAATTATGGAAAACTCTTTCTATTTGCACCTGGTGTGTTCTAGGTCAACGGGTCGAGCGACCTGTTTTTGGATTGCACGGGCGAGGCGCAGACGGCCGCACGACCGTCAACGAGATGGCGTGGCGGCGCGCCGCAACGCCGGCCGCCTAGCGAGCCGCTCGGCTCAGAGCACCACGACCTTCGTGCCGACCGGCACGCGCTTGTAGAGGTCGACCACGTCGGCGTTCATCATGCGGATGCAGCCCGACGACACCGCCTGGCCGATCGTGTCCGGCTCGTTGGTGCCGTGGATGCGGAAGCCGGTGTCGCCCTTGCCGTTGTAGAGGTACATGGCGCGGGCGCCGAGCGGGTTCTCGATGCCGCCGTCCATGTGGCGCGGCAGGTCGGGCCGGCGCTTCAGCATCTCGGGCGGCGGCGTCCAGCCCGGCCACTCGGCCTTGCGCTGCACGTGCGCGGTGCCCTTCCACGCGAAGCCCTCGCGGCCGACGCCGATCCCGTATTCGAGCGCGCGGCCGCCGTCCTGGACGTAGTAGAGGTGGCGCGAGCCAGTATCGATGACGATCGTGCCCGGCGGCTGCTTGGTCGGGTTCTCGACCTCGCGCATCGTGCGCATGTCGTTGGCGATGGTGCGGTCGCCGCCGCCGGCGTCGCCGTAGCCCTGCGGCTCGGGATAGTAGGGCTGGCCCTGGTCGTAGCCGTAGCCGTCCTGCTCGTAGCCGCCGCGATAGCGGCCGCCGCCGTAGCCTTGCGGCCCGCGCCGGTCGTCGGGATAGGAGGCCGGGCCGCGCGGCGCCGGACCCTGCGGGCCGCCGTAGTACGGATCGTAGCCGCCGGGGCCCTGCTGGTAGTAGTTCGGCGCGGAATCATAGTCGTAGCCGTAGCCGCGGTACTGCGCCGTCGCGGTGCCGGCGGCGAGCACGAGCCCGACCAGGGAGACCGTAGCCGTCCAAACGATCTTGCGAGACATGTTTCACCCACGCGTCGGCCGTCGCGGCCGGCCTCGTGCTTCGGCAGAGAAAGCGGCGAAAGTGGGAGGCGCGCGCGGCCGTCGGCCACGGCGCCGGCGTTTGCCAGCGGGTGTGGCGCCCGAGCGGCGCCTCCCCACCATGGGCAAGGCGCCGCGCTTCGGGAAACCGCGGCGGGTGTCCTCTTTAGAGGACGACGACCTTGGTGCCGACCTTGACGCGCTCGTAGAGGTCCTCGACGTCCGCGTTCATCATGCGGATGCAGCCCGAGGAGACCGCCTGGCCGATCGTGTCCGGCTCGTTGGTGCCGTGGATGCGGAAGCCGGTGTCGCCCTTGCCGTTGTAGAGGTACATGGCGCGGGCGCCGAGCGGGTTGCCGAGGCCGCCCTTCATGAAGTGCGGGATGTCCGGGCGACGCGCGATCATCTCCTTCGGCGGCGTCCAGTTCGGCCATTCGGCCTTGCGCGCGATATGCGCGGTGCCGGACCACGTGAAGCCGTCGCGGCCGACGCCGATCGAGTAGCGCACCGCCATGCCGTCGCCCTGCGAGAGGTAGAGCGCGCGATCCTTGGTCGAGATGGTGATCGTGCCGGGCGCGGCGCCGGTCGGATCGGAGACGAGCGCGTGCGTCGTCATCGTCGAGGCCTGCGGCGCAAGGTCCGTGTCGCCGGTGACGGCGACGGAGCGGCCCGTCTGCAGCGGCTGGTCGCCCTGCGGGGCATAGGCCTGGTAGGCCGGCGCCTGCTGCTGCGGCATCAGGAAGTCGAACAGGCCGGCGGCAGACGCCGAGCCGGCGAACGCGAACGAAAGCACAACGGCAGCGACGCCGCTCTTCAACGCAAACTGGTTTTTCATGATCCGACCCCTCGGACGGCACCGTGCGCGGCGCCAGCAATCCAAGAATGCGCAAGCGCAGCCGTTCGTTCCGGCGCCGGGACACGGGCGCCATCAAAATGTCGTTAAGGTTAACGGGCTAGCGGTCGACCAGCAGCCGGTAGCCGGCGCCGCGCACTGTCTGCAGGAACAGCGGGTTCGCCGGGTCCGCCTCGATCTTGCGGCGCAGGCGGTTCACCTGGACGTCGATCGTGCGCTCGTTGCCGGCGCCGCCTTGGCCGGATAGCGCTTCGCGCGAGACGGTGCCGCCGGCGTTCTGCGCGAGCAGCCGCAGCATCTCGCGCTCGCGCTCGGTAATGCGCACGACCTCGGCGCCCTCGCGCAGCTCGCCGCGCTCGATGTCGAAGGCGAAGGGGCCGAACTGCACCTGGCTCGGCAGGCCGCTGTCCACCGGCGTGCGGGCGCGCCGCAGGATCGAGGCGATGCGCAGCGACAGCTCCTTCGGCTCGAAGGGCTTGCCGAGATAGTCGTCGACGCCGATCTCGAAGCCGAGCACGCGCTCCTCGAACTCGGTCTTGGCGGTGAGCATCAGGATCGGGATCTGCGCCGTGGGGCCGCCGTCGTTGCGCAGCTTGGAGGCGAAGGTGAAGCCGTCCTCGCCGGGCATCATGACGTCGAGCACGATGAGGTCGAAGGAGATGTTGCGCATCGCCGTCGTCGCCTCGTCGGCGTTGCCGGCCGTCGTGACGCGATAGCCGACGCCGACGAGGTAGCGCCGCAGCAGCTCGCGGATGCGCCGGTCGTCATCGACGATCAGGAGGTGGGCGGCGTCGTCGGCGGGCGCGGGGCTGTCGCTCGTCTGCGACTGCGGGGCATCGGTCATGGCGGGCAGGAGTGTAGCCGACGCGAGACCGCAAGTCGCCCTTCTGCGTGAAGGATCGCACCGGTCGTGTCGGTGGCCATGCTGGTCCCGTGGGCCCAGCATGGCTTGGAGCAGCGGCCTCGGGCCGCCGACTGTCTCGCGGGCTACTCTTCCTTGTAGCCGAGCGCCTGATGGTTGCCGATCGTGCCGTAGTACTTGTAGGGCAGGAACTTGCCCGACATCGTCATCTTGACGCGGTCGCCCTTCGGGTCGGGCAGGCGCTCCATCGCCAGGTCGAAGTCGATCGCCGACATGATGCCGTCGCCGAACTCCTCCTCGATCAGCGCCTTCCAGGCCGGCCCGTTGATCATCACGAGCTCGTAGAAGCGGTAGATGAGCGGGTCGGTCGGCGGCATCGGCATGCCGCGCATCGGCACCTCGTTCAGCATGCGCGCCTCGACCTCGGAGAGGCCGAACAGCTCGGCGGCCTTGGCGGCCAGCGGCTTCGTCAGCTTCATCTGGCCGAGCAGCGCGCCGACGACGAGCACTTCCGACATGCCGCCGATCTCGGCGGCGATGTATTTCCAGGTCCAGTTCTTCTCGCGCTTGATGTCGAGGATCTTTTCCGTGAGGTCCGCGCGCTTCAAGTGTTCCTCCCATACCGTTCCGGTTCGCTCGAGCGAGCAAGGGAAATGCCAGTGTCGCAAGCTTGTCGCGCGCGAGCAAACTCATACGACGGGGCCGGCGCTCGACAAGGCTGCGTTCCGGCGGCAAGAGCCGAACCGACATCCCGGAGGACTCGATGGCCATTCTCGACCTCAGACCGAACTGCGAGTGCTGCGACACGGACCTTCCGCCGAGCTCGCCGGACGCCTTCATCTGCACGTCCGAGTGCACCTTCTGCCGCACGTGCGCGGAAGGCGTGCTCGCCGGCCATTGCCCGAACTGCCTCGGCAATCTCGTGACGCGGCCGATCCGCCCGGCGGGCGGACCCACCGGCGGCCTGCGCAAGCACCCGGCTTCGCAGAAGCGCGTGCTGAAGGACGGCGGCTGCACGCAGGCGCCGGACATCAGCCGGGCCGGCGAGGTTTGGGCCTAAACCGTCGTCTTTAGCGCTCGGCGGACGGCTGGCCGGGCAGCGTCTCCGGCGGCTTCGCTGGCGGCGTCTGGGCCTCGGGCGCCTTGAAGAAGCGGAAGAACGCGTTGGCCGACCCCGGCGTCAGCACGAGCCGCGTGCGCGGGCTCGCCAAGGCATCGTTGTAGGCGCCCATCAGCCGGTAGAAGGCGAAGAAGTCGGGATCGCGACCGTAGGCGTCGGCAAACGTCTTGTTGCGCAGCGCGTCGCCCTCGCCGCGCGCGGTGTCGGCCTTCTGCTGCGCCTCGCCGAGCAGCACGACGACGTCGCGGTCGGCCTGGGCGCGGATCGTCTGCGCCTCCTGCACGCCCTGCGCGCGATAGGTCGCCGCCTGGCGGGCGTATTCCGAGTTCATCCGCTGGTAGACCTGCTCGGAGATCTGCTCCGGCAGGTCGGCGCGGCGAATGCGCACGTCGATCGCCTGGATGCCGAGCGGCTCGCTCTCGTCGTTCACCTGGCTGCGGATCTGGTTCATCAGGTTCTGGCGCCCGTAGCGCACGATCTCCGGCAGCCCGGCCTGGCCGAGCACGCGGCGGATCGCCGAGTTGAGCAGGTAGCCAAGCTGGTTGTTGGCGCGATCGGTGGTCTGCAGCGTCTGATAGAACTTGAGCAGGTCGACGATCTTGTAGCGCAGCACGGCGTCGACCTGGATGCGCGTCGAGTCGGAGGCGAGCACCTCCTGGTTCGGCGACTCCAGGTTCAGGATCAGGTTCGGCCGGATGATCACGTTCTCGACCAGCGGCAGCTTGAAGTGCAGGCCGGGCTCGGTGACGAGGCCACGACCTTCGACGGGCTGGCCGAAGCGCAGCACCAGCGCCTGCTCCGTCTGCCCGACCTGGAAGGTGCCGGCAAAGGCGACGAAGAGGATGACGGCCATCGCCGCGACGATGCCGAAGACGCCGTACTCTCTCATTGGCCGGCCTCGCTCTTGTCGCCGGCCGTCGGCGCGGCTCTGTCGGCGCCGTTCAAGCGCGGCAGCGGCAGGTACGTCACGACGCCCTGCCCCTTGCCGGCGTCGTCGATGAGCACGTTGTCGGTCTTGCTGAAGACGTTCTGCATCGTCTCGATGTAGATGCGCTCGCGCGTCACCTGCGGCGCGTTCTTGTACTGCGTGTAGACCTGGTCGAAGCGCGAGGCCTGCCCCTTCGCCTCGGCGACGGTCTGGACGCGGTAGCCCTCGGCGGCCTGGACGATGCCGGCGGCCTTGCCGCGTGCCTCGGGCACCACCTTGTTGGCGTAGGCCTGCGCCTCGTTGCGCATGCGGCTCTGGTCCTGCTGCGCCGCCGTCACGTCGCGGAACGCGGCGATGACCTGGCTCGGCACCTCGACCGACTGCAGCTGCACCTGCCGCACTTCCACGCCGGCCCTATAGGACGTCAGGATGTCCTGCATCAGCGCCTTCACCTTCGGCTCGATCACCTTGCGGCCAGCGGTGAGGATGTCCTGCTGCACGCTCTGGCCGACGACCTCGCGCATCGCGCTCTCGGCCACCGCCTTCACCGTCTCCTTGGGGTCGGCGACGTTGAAGGCGTAGTCCTCCGGCCGCGACGGATCGATCTGCCAGAAGACGACGAACTTCAGGTCGGCGATGTTCTCGTCGCCGGTGAGCATCAGGCTCTCTTCCGGCACGTCGATCTGGGTCGTGGCGTTGGGCCGCGAATAGTCGGGCTGCGTCGTGAAGCCGACGTTGACCGCGTTGGTGTCGGTGACGTTCAGCTTGTCGACGCTGCCGATCGGGAACGGCCAGTTGTAGTTGAGGCCGGGCGACGTCTTGCCGGTGTACTTGCCGAACACGAGGTTGAGGCCGACTTGGTTCGGCCCGATCGTGTAGAAGCCGGACAGCATCCAGAGGATGAGGCCGACGACGACGGCGATGAGGATGCCCGGCGCGCCGAGGCCGCCGCCCGGCGTCAGGCTGCCGAAGCGCCCGATGAAGCCGCGCCACATGCCGCCGAAGTCGGGCCCGCCGCCGCCGGACGGGCCGCTCGGCCCCTGTCCCCATGGCCCCGGATTGCCGGGCTGCCAGCCGCCGCCGCGCCCGCCGTTGCCCCCAGAGCCACCTTGGCCGCCACCGGCACCGCCGGTCTTGTTCCAGGGCATCCATTCCTCCGCCGCGCAACTTGAGCGCGCGGCCCTCATATAGGAGCGGACCCGCCTCCACAAACCGGCGCGCCGGCGCGGCGTCTTGCGCGCGACACGCAAGACCAGCAAAGCTCGCCCGGCACGGAGGCGGGCGGACGCATGAGCGAGAGCGGGGCGGGTGGCGCGACAATGGGCTTCATCCGCGGCTTCCTGGCCGACCGCCGCCAGAAGGCGATGCTCGTCCTCGGCTTCTCGCAGGGCATCCCGTACCTGCTCGTCTATGCGACGCAGTCGGCGTGGCTCACCGAGGCCAACGTGGCGCTCGGCACGCTCGGCATCCTCAGCGAGCTGACGCTCGCCTATCGCCTGAAGTTTCTCTGGGCGCCGTTCCTCGAGCGCTACGACGCGCCGATCCTCGGGCGGCTGCTCGGCCGGCGCCGCGGCTGGATGGTCGCCTCGCAGCTCGGCGTCGTCCTCGGCCTCGTCGGCATCGCGATCGGCAATCCCGCGACGCAGCTCTGGTGGACGATCCTCGTCTCGGTGGCGCTCGGCTTCTGCGGCGCGACGCAGGACGTCGTCATCGATGGCTGGCGCATCGCCTCCGTGCAGACCGAGCGCCAGGCGCTGATGACCTCGATCGCCGAGACCGGCTATCGCATCGGCATTCTCGTGTCGGGCGCCGGCGCGCTGATCCTTTCCGACCACATCGGCTGGCACGGCTCCTATTTCGTCATGGCGGCGATGATGCTGCCCGGCATGGCGGCGGCGCTCTACGCGCCGGAGCCAGACCCGGTCGATATGCCGCTGCCGCCGGACCCGGATTTGTTCGACACGATCCTCGGGCCGTTCCTCGAGCTGGTGCGCCGCCTCGGGCGGATGGCGATCCCGATCCTGATCATGATCGCCGGCTTCCGCATGCCCGGCTACATCTCGAACGCGATGGCGATCCCGCTCTTCAAGCACCTGCACTACTCGAACACCGACATCGGCACCGTGACGAAGCTCGTCGGCTTCTGGATCGCGATCGCCGGCGTATTCGCGGCCGGCATCGTGGTGACGCGGATCGGTATCATGGCGAGCCTCGTCATCGGCACGATCGCCGGCTCCGCCTCGCATCTCGCGCTCGCCTATCTCGCCGCGCAGGGCGGCAACGGCGGCCACGACTACTGGACCTTCGCGATCGCCGTCGGCATCGACGGCTTTGCCGCCAGCTTCGCGCAGATCGTGCTCATCACCTACATGTCGTCGATCTCGTCGAATGCCTTCGCCGGCAGCCAGTTCGGCATGCTGACCTCGCTCGTCGCACTGCCCGGCTCATTTCTCACGATGGGCTCGGGCTTCGCCGCCGGGCACCTGGGCTTTCCCTTGTTCTTCACCATGACCGCGCTGATCGGCCTGCCGATCGCGCTGCTCACGATCTGGGTCTGGCGCGTCGAGGGCTCGCGCGGGCTCTCCGCGGCGCACAGGGCGCCGCCGGCGCATCCCGGCTTGACCGCGGAGGAGGCGCCGGCTAGCGCCCCGCCATGACCTTCCACCAAGCGACCGCGCGCAAAGGCCTCGCCGACCTTGCCGCGTCCTACGATCTCGTGCTCTGCGACGTCTGGGGCGTCGTCCACAACGGCGTCGCGCACCATGCCGCCGCCGTCGACGCGCTGCGGCGCTACCGCCAGGGCGGCGGCCGCGTCGTGATGGTGACGAATGCGCCGGCGCCGGCCGCGCAGGTGCAGCGGCGCATGGACAGGCTTGCCGTGCCGCACGACGCCTACGACGCCATCTCGACCTCGGGCGACGTCACGATCGCGGCGATCGTCGCGGCCGGCTGCCCGCCGCTCTTCTCGATCGGCCCGGGCGGCGAGTTCGCGCTCTACAAGGAGGCGGCGCGGCTCGGGCCGCGCGCGCCCGAGCTGGTTGGGATCGAAACGGCCGAGATGGCCATTTGCATCGGTCCCGACGCGACGGGAGACGAGCCGGAGGACTACGACGAAAACCTCGCCGCCCTGAAGGCGCGCGATCTCGAGATGATCTGCGCCAACCCCGACATCGTCGTCGAGGTCGGCGACCGGCTGGAATATTGCGCCGGCGCCATCGCGCGGCGCTACGAGGCGATCGGCGGCCGCGTGACCCAGGCCGGCAAGCCGTTCCCGGCGATCTACGAGCGGGCGCTGGCGCTCGCCGGCGGCGCGCCGAAGCGCGTGCTGGCGATCGGCGACGCCACGCACACCGACATCGCCGGCGCGACGCGCATGGGCTTCGACTCGGTGCTTGTGACGTCGGGCATCCATCGCGCCAGGCTGCACGTCGGCGGCCGCGGCTCGGCCATCGACGAGGCCGCGCTGGCGCAGTTCCTCGACGAGGAGAAGGCAACGCCGACCCACGCGATGCCGGAGCTGGCGTGGACGTTTTGAAGCGGGCATTTTGGGCGCGCAAGACCGAGACCGTGTCGGATCAAACGGTGCCCGGCGTTTTCGCTTAACGACGGTATGCCGATGAAGGAGCGGCGGCTCGCCTCTATCCGATGAGCTTCAGCGCGCCGTCGAGCGCGACCTCTACCGCAAGCGAATTCTCGCCGAACGCTACTTTTGCCGCGTGAAGCAGTTCCGGCGGACCGTCACGCAGTACTGGCAGACAACTTCCTCGCCGCCTTCGCCCTCGCCTCGACCCGGATGTGGATCAAAGCAATTGAGTTGACACCGCAGCTGCGCAAACCCAGCCTTGCCTACCAACTAGTAGGCAGCTCCTCCGGCGCAGTCGTCAAGCCCGGCGCGTGGGCATTCACTCCGGCCCGCGCGAACGAGAGGACGCGTGCGCGCCCTCAGCTCTGGCCGGGCGCGATGGCCGTCACGGCGCGGCGGTTCTGCGACCAGCAGGAGATGTCGTTGCAGGTCGCGACCGGCCGCTCCTTGCCGTAGGAGATCGTGCGGATGCGGCCCGAGGGGATGCCGCGCGCCACCATGTACTCCTTGGTCGCCGCGGCGCGGCGCTGGCCGAGCGCGAAATTGTACTCGCGGGTGCCGCGCTCGTCGGCGTGGCCCTCGATCGTGAACGGCCCGCGGTCGTAGCGCTGCAGCCAGGCGACCTGGCGGTTCAGCGTCTCCTGCGCCTTCGGGTTCAGGTCGGAGGAATCCTCGTCGAAGAAGACGCGGTCGCCGATGTTCTGCGCGAAATCGGCCGCGCTGCCCGGCTCGGCGCCGCCGGCGTAGGCGTTGAACTGGTTGTCTGGCGCCTTGGAGCAGGCGCCGGCGGCCAGCGCGGCGGCGAGCGCGACGGCGAGGCCGATGCGGCGGGCGAAACTCGATGGGCTCACGGCCATCCTCCTTGTTACGCCCCAGCGCGATCGAAGAGGCTTGCGACGGCTCCAGCTTGAAGAAAGCCTTGATGGCCACTTTACGGCCCGCCTTGGAAGCGCCACGCGCGGCCGCATAGGTGTTGCCGCGCCGGCACAGGGGCCGGCCCCGTGCGTGACAACAAGTGTACCCTCCGGTACGTGTCTCGCCGCCGCGCGGCCGCGCGGTAGTCGAGCAAGCGGCCGGCAGGCAAGGGAACGTCGATGCAATCAGTCGAGAGCGAGGTCCAGTCGTCGCGGTCGGGGACCGGTACGCCGGACACGGGGCTTCCGCAGCTCGCCTTCGGCACCGAGCGGATGGGCCTCATCTCGCTGAGGGCGCCGTTCCTCGTCGGCATCGTCTTCGCGATCCTCGCGGTCGCCGCCGTCTTCGGCGCGATGAAGCTCAAGGTCGACGATTCCCTCTCGCAGCTCTTCCGCTCGAACACGCCGCAGTTCCGCCAGTACGAGGCGGTGACGCGCGACTTCCCGTCGTCGGAATACGACGTGCTCGTCGTCATCTCGGGCAAGGACCTCTTGGTCCGCGACAACGTCGAGAAGATCCGCAACCTCGTTACCGACCTGCAGCTGATCGACGGCGAGCGCTCGATCATCTCGATGTTCTCCGCCCGCGAGCCGCCGAAGCCGGGGCAGACGATCCCGCCCGCGCTGTTCCCGGAGCCGCTGCCGGAGGGCCAGGCCTACGACGATCTCGTCAAGAAGATCCGCGCCAACGAGCTCATCAACGGCAAGCTGATCTCGCCCGACGGGACGCTGGCGCTGGTCGTGCTCGCGCTCAATCCCGACGTCGCGTCGAGCTCGAAGTCCGGCAACATCGTCAAGCAGATCCGCCAGACGATGAGCGAGGATCTCGAGGGCTCCAATCTCAAGGGCGAGCTCGCCGGCGTGCCGGTCATGCAGCTCGAGATCCACGATTCCGTCGAGCGCGACCGCGTCATCTACAACCTCATCGGCTTCGTCGCCGGTTGCCTGATCGCGATCCTGTTCTTCCGCCGCGTCTCGTTCATGCTGGTTGCCGCCGCGCCGCCGCTCGTCGCGATCCTGATCTCGGTCGGCGCGCTCGGCTGGCTCGACTTCCGGCTCAACATCTTCCTCAACGTGATGACGCCGCTGATCATGGTGATCAGCTTCTCCGACTCGATGCAGCTCACCTTCGCCATCCGCGACCGCCTCGTCGCCGGCCAGAGCAAGGCGCAGGCGATCAGGGGCGCGCTCGCCGTCGTCGGGCCGGCCTGCGTGCTCACGCACACGACGACGATGGTCTCCTTCGTCGCGCTGCTGTTCTCGGACTCCGACCTCATCAAGGTGTTCGGCGAGGCCGGGCTGCTGACGACCGCGATCGCGCTCGTCACCGTGCTGGTGCTGCTGCCGCTGCTCGCCGTCACGCTGGTGCGCGGCGAGGTGAAGCTCGCGCAGTCGACCGCGAGCTCGGACACCGCGATCAACATGCTGCGCGGCTTCTGCCGCTGGATCGCCGAGCGCATGGTCTCGCACCCCGGCGTCTACAGCCTGATCTCGATCGTCGTCTGCATCGTGCTGTCGATCATCTACACCAACCTGCAGCCGCGCTACCGGCTCGCCGACCAGGTGCCGAACAACGAGCAGGCTGTGACGGCGAACGGCTCGCTCGACAGGAAGCTCACCGGCGCCAACCCCGTCGACGTGCTCATCGAGATCCCGAAAGGCGAGGATCTCTACTCGCCGGCGACGCTGGCCACGCTCGAGGCGGTGCAGCGCACGACGGCCTCCGAGCCCGGCGTCGGCAACGTCTTCTCGCTGCAGACGCTGCGCGATTGGCTGTCGCAGAAGCTCGGCGAGAACGATGTCGAGACGCTGAAGAAGTACGTCGGCTACATCCCCGAGCCGCTGGTGCGTCGCTTCGTCGCTGCCGATCAGCGCTCTGCGCTGGTGTCGGGGCGCATCCCCGACAAGGACGCGAGCCAGCTCCTGCCGGTGGTCGACGACCTCGACGCGCGGCTCGATGCCGTGCGCAAGGCGCATCCCGGCTACCAGATCTCCGTCACCGGCCTCGCGGTCATCGCGGCGCGCAACTCGGCGCTCATGATCGAGCGTCTGTCGCGCGGGCTCACCGTCGAGATCGTCTTCGTCGCCGGCTTCATCGGCCTCGCCTTCAGATCGTGGAAGGTGATGCTGCTCGCGATCATGCCGGGCATCTTCCCGATCATCGCATCGGGTGCCCTGCTCTATGCGATGGGCGAAGGGCTGCAATTCGCCAGCGTCGTGGCACTCACCGTTTCGTTCGGCTTGGGCCTCAGCGCGACGATCCACTTCTTGAATAGGTTGCGTCTGGAGGAGCGGCCCGGCGAGAACGCCGCGGTGTCGGTCGAGCGCGCGACGATCCTCGTCGGCCCTGCCCTCATCCTGACCTCGGTGGTGCTCGCCTGCGGGCTTGCGGTGACGGCCTTCTCGAACCTGCCGATGTTGCGCTTGTTCGGCTGGCTGTCGGCCTTCGCGATGATTGCGGCGCTTGTCGCAGACCTGCTCATCCTGCGCCCGACGGCGATGTATCTCTACAGCCTCGTGCCGGCCAGCCTGAAGCATCGCCCCGCCGAGTAGGACGGTTTTATATCGAACGACTGCATGATGGCGCCGCAGCGACGTGGCGCCATCATGTCATTTCATATCAATCATACGTTGTAGTTTGTAACTGGCCTGTCGCATTCGCGACATTTCCATCACGGTGCCGCGCGAACGGCCCCTGCGACGCGATCATGACCGGATATGGTCACGATCGATGGGCTAGAGAACGCCAGCGAATGGTTCGCTCGGAGTTGAAATTGAAAAAGATCCTGCTCGGCGTCGCCCTTCTCGGCGCGACTTCCACCGCAGCGCTGGCAGCCGACCTTCCCTCGCGTCGTGCTCCGCCGGTGTACATCCCCCCGCCGGTCCCCGTCTTCACCTGGACGGGCTTCTACATCGGCGGCAACGCCGGTTACGCCTTCGACGCCAAGTCGTCGTTCAACACCACGGCCGGCGCGGCGCGCACGTTCGTGCAGTCGAAAGCCGACGGCTTCACCGGCGGCGGCCAGATCGGCTACAACTTCCAGCTCGGCAACGCGCCGATCCTCGGCAACCTCGGCGGCGGCTTCGGCGGCGGCGGTCTCATCCTCGGCGTCGAGGCTGATGCGGCCTACACCGACCTGCGTCGCGACTTCGCCATCGGCGGCGCGCCCTACAACGCGAACACGCAGTTCGTCGGCACCGCCCGCGGTCGCCTCGGCTACGCGTTCAACAACGTGATGATCTACGGCACCGGCGGCTTCGCCTACGGCGGCATCAACGACCGCGTCGGCGTCGCCGTCGCCAACAAGATTGCCACCGGCTACGCCTACGGCGGCGGCATCGAGTACGCGATCCCGACCTCCTCGTTCGTGAACTTCTTCCACTCGAGCGCGGTGACCCTGAAGGCCGAGTACCTGCACTACGACCTCGGCTCGCAGGCGCTCAACGCAGGTCGCGTCGGCAGCTCGGTCAAGAACGACGGCAACATCGTTCGCGGCGGCATCAACTACAAGTTCGACCTCTTCGGCGTCCCGGCGGCGCCGGTCGTCGCCCGCTACTGATCCCGATCTCGGTCGCCGCAGGGCGACCGGGCTTTGGTTCGCACGCAAACAAAAAGCCCGGCCGCGAGGCCGGGCTTTTCTATGTGGCCGCGTCCGCCGTTCAGCGCTTCGACATCGTCACCGAGACGTTGGTGATGTCGGTGCCGGTCGGCGAGATCGTCACCGACTGGCGGCCGCCGCGGGCCGCGATGCCGATGCGCGCCGTGAAGCCGATGCCGCTCACCTGCGCCGAGATCTGCGTCGGCGTGATCGAGCCGACGATGCGACCGTCGGCCCCGCGCGACGTCTCCGACCAGCTGCCCGAGATCGAGTTGCCGGCGGCCTGGACGTTCGAAACGACGTTGAACTTGTAGCTGTCGCTCGCGCAGGTCAGGTTCTGGGCGAGCGTCGTGCCGCCGCCGCCGACGTCGTAGTGCGCCTTGCAGCGCAGCCGCTCCTTGGCTCCGGTGTTGATCGAGATGACGCCGGCCCCCGTCCAGTTGCCCTCGAAGGAGCTGAACGGCCCGGCATAAGCCGGCATCGCCGTCGCCAGCGAGGCCAGTGCGGCGCCCGCCACAAGCGCGATCATCCGTCGCGACGAACGCGGGCTTCCAAGCATGAGAATCATTGCGTGCTTTCCTCGTTGCGACGATGGCCAGCCTCAGCTGTGCCGTTCGGCCGAAACGTGAGGGAAACAAGCGGGTTCCGGCGCGAAGGACGACTTCATACACCAGCGCCCGCGTGCTTGCCTACAATCGAACCGTCCCCCGCCCTTGGTCTTAAGTCGCGGCGCGCGCTAGCGGATCGGGACGTCGAAGGACGTCGCGGGGAACGGCTCGCCCTTCAAGGTGAAGTGCCACCATTCCTTGTCGTAGGGCGAAAAGCCGCGCGCCTGCATGGCCTGCGCGAGGAGGGCGCGGTTGGCGGCCACGTCCCGCGGCTGCCCCGGCGCGTCGGGGTGCGATGCCGGCCCGAAGAGGTCGAACGGCGTGCCCATCGCCAGGGGCCGCCCGTCGCGACGATCGACCAGCGTGAGGTCGACCGTCGAGCCGCGCGAATGCGCCGAGCGCGCCGCGATGTAGCCCTCGGCGAAGAGGCGGGACTTCGGCAGGTCGGGGTAGAACTCGCGCTTTCCCGCCTCCTGCCCTGGCGCCTTTGCCCAGTCGACAAAGCGGGCCACGGCGCGCAGCGGGCGGTAGCAGTCGTAGACGAGCAGGCCGAGGCCGCGCGGCGCGAGGTCGGCCTGCACGCCGGCAAGCGCGCTCGCGGCCTCGCGCGTCAGCCAGCAGCGCGGCGCCTCGTAGCCGGCGACCGGCGCGCCGGTGAAATTGTGCGCGCCGGCGTAGCGGATGTCGGTGCGCAGGCCCGGCACGACGGTCGCGGCGTCGACGAAGTCCGGCGGCATCGCCGGATCGGCGACCGCGGAGACGGCGCCGAGCCAGACCAGGGCGATCATCGCCGCTCTCCGCATCCGCCGTCTCCTCACGATTTAGGCCGCGCTAACGCCCCTCTCTTAAGCTCAGGCGCGAAGAAGGGCGATCGATGCGCGAACAGGTCGAGGTTGCGATCGTCGGTGGCGGCATGGCGGGCTCGCTCCTCGCCGCGCTGCTGGCGCGCGGCGGCCACCGCGTCGCGCTCTGCGACCTGCACGAGACCTATCCGCCGGACTTTCGCGCCGAGAAGCCGTCGCCGCCGCAGGTCGCGCGGCTCGAGGCACTCGGCTTCGGCGACCGCCTGCACCGCGCGGCGACGCCCGTCGGCGAGCTGGCGATCGCCCGCTTCGGCCGGATCGTGCAGCGGCGCCCGAGCCGGGAGCTCGCCATCGACTACCCCGATCTCGTCGCCTGCGTCCGCGCCGAGGTGCCGGCGGCGGCTCTGCGGATCGGCCGCGTCACGGCGGTCGAGCCCGGGCCCGGTGGCGCCTGCGTGCGGCTCGGCGACGGACGCGAGATCGCGGCGCGCCTCGTCGTGGTCGCGACCGGCCTCCCCCGCGGGCTCGTCGAGGCCTGCGGCTTCCGCCGCCGGGTGCTCGACCCCGAGCATTGCCTCGCCATCGGCTTCGACGTGGCGCTGGCGAGCGGATCGCGCGCGGCGCTGACCTACCACGGCCAGCGCCTTGCCGACCGCTCCGCCTACCTCACCCTGTTCCCGCTCGGCGAGCGTCTGCGCGCCAACCTCTTCGTCTACCGCCACCACGGCGAGGCCTGGGCGGCGGCGTTCCGGGCGGACCCCGCCGAGATGCTGCGCGCAATGATGCCGGGCCTCGCGCCGATGCTCGGCCCGTTCGAGGTCGTGGGCCGCGTCGTCACCCGCCCGATCGCCCTCCACGTGGTCGAGGACCCGGTGCGGGACGGCATCGTGCTGATCGGCGATGCCTTCGCCACCACCTGCCCGACCGGCGGCGCCGGGCTCGACAAGGTGCTCACCGACGTCGAACGCCTCGTCGCCCTGGTGCCCGGCTGGCTGGCCGCCGGCGACACCACGGCCGCCGCGGTGGCGCGCTTCTACGCCGACCCCGCCAAGCAGGCCTGTGACGCCCGGGCGCGACGCATAGACGCCTACGCGCGGGCTATGGCGCTCGACCCCGGCCTCGCCTGGCGCGCCCGCCGCTGGCGCAATTTTCTCGCGCTGCAGGGGCTGAGCTGGCTGCGGCGCGTGCTGCCGGCCGCCGCCGCGAAGGCGCCGCTCTCCCGCTGAGATAGCCCGGCAGGATTGCGTGTTGACGCGCGATTAAATGCGCGTTTATACGCGATCTGCCATGAAAATACGTGCTTGCTCATGATCCGCGAGGACAGGCTGGCTGCCATCGCCGACCGGCTGATCGCCGAGGGCCGCGTCGTCGCGGTCGACCTCGCCACCGTCTTCGCGGTCCCCGTCGACACGATCCGCCGCGACCTGCGCGACCTCGCCGCGCGCGGCGTCTGTCGTCGCGTCTACGGCGGCGCGCTGCGCAACGCCCGCCCCGGCGCCGCCGAGCGTCGTCCTGCCGCCCTGCCCGCGCTCGCCGCCGCGGCAGCCCGGCACGTGCGCGCCGGCAGCCTCATCTTCATCGACGCCGGCCGCACCAACCTCGCGATCGCCGAGGCACTGCCCGAGGACGCTGGCCTCACCGTCGTCACCACGAGCCCGGCCATCGCCGCCGCCCTCGTCGGCCGCCGCGGGCTCGATCTCGTGATGATCGGCGGCCGCATCAGCCCGGTCTCCGGCAGCGCGCTCGGCGCGATCGCCCAGGACGCGGTGCGCGATCTGCGCGCCGATCTCTGCCTTCTCGGCGCCTGCGCGGTGGCCGCCGAGGGCATCAGCGCCTTCGACATCGAGGATGCCGCCCTGAAGCGCACGATCGCCGCCGGCAGCGAGCAGGTGCTCGTCGCCGCCACCGCCGACAAGCTCGGCACGCGGGCGCCGTTCCCGATCGCGCCGCTCACTGCGATCGACCTTCTGCTCGTCGAGGCGGGCGCGCCGGCGGCCGAGCTTTCGCGCATCCGCGACGCCGGCCTCCCGATGGAGGTCGTCCCTGCCGATGCTTGATTCTCGTCCCGCGACGGCCGACACGCCGGCGAGCCGCCTCGCCACCCGCCTCGCCTTCTTCGCCTCGGGCTTCGGCCTCGCCGCCTGGGCGCCGCTTGTGCCGTACGCGAAGGCGCGGCTGCAGATCGACGATGCTGGGCTCGGCCTCGTCCTGCTCGGTCTCGGGCTCGGCTCGGTGGTCGCCATGCCGATCGCCGGCGGCCTCGTCGCACGCCACGGCAGCCGGCCGATGATCCTCGCCTCGGGGCTCGGCCTCGCCGCGGTGCTGCCGCTGCTCGCCATCGTCTCCAGTCCGCTGGGGCTCGCCGCGAGCCTCCTGCTCTTCGGTGTGGTCGTCGGGGCAATCGACGTCGCCATGAACGTGCATGCCGTCGAGGTCGAGTCCGCGGCGGGCGAGCCCCTGATGTCGGGCTTCCACGGTCTCTTCAGCCTCGGCGGCCTCGCCGGCGCCGGCATCGTCACGGCGCTGCTCGCCCTCGGCACCGCGCCGCTGCCGGCCACGCTCGCCGCCAGCGCGGTCGTGCTCGTCGCCGTGGCGGCGGCGATGCCGCGCCTCCTGCGCGCCAAGCCAAAAGAGCAGCCGCCGATGTTCGCGCTGCCGCACGGCACCGTGGTCGTCTTCGGCCTCATGGCCTTCGCCGCCTTCCTCACCGAGGGCGCGATGCTCGACTGGGGCGGCCTCTATCTCATTAACGAGCGCGGCCTGCCGCCACAGCTCGGCGGCATCGCCTACGCGCTGTTCTCGGTGGCGATGGTCATCGGCCGGCTCGCCGGCGACCGGGTGATCGCGGCGCTCGGCGGCGTCCGCACGATCCTCGCCGGCGCGGCGCTGACGACGGCCGGCTTCGCCGTCCTGCTGCTCGCGCCCGGTGCGCTTGCCGCCTCCGGCTTCCTGCTGGTCGGTCTCGGGGCGGCGACGCGCGTGCCGATCCTCTTCTCCGCCGCCGGCCGCCAGGAGGCGATGCCGCCGGCCCTTGCCCTCGCCGCGATGGTCACCATCGGCTACGCCGGCGTGCTGGCGGGCCCGGCGGCGATCGGCTTCGTCGCCCAGGCGACCAGCTTGCCGTTCGCCTTCGCCTGCCTCGCCGTCCTCATGCTGCTGATCCCCGCCTTCGGCCGCGTCGGCCGCGCCCTGGAGGGTCCGACATGAAGCTCGACCACCTGGCCGTCTGGACGCGCGATATCGATCGCCTCGCCGCCTTCTGGCAGGAGACGTTTGGGGCCGAGGTCGGCGCGGTCTACGAGAGCCGCAACCAGGTCGGCTTTCGCTCGCGCTTCGTGACGCTGCCGGGCGGCCTGCGGCTCGAGCTGATGTCGTCGCCCCTCCACGCCGCACCGGAGCCGCCCGACCGCACCGGCCTCGCGCATATGGCGCTGTCGCTCGGCGGCGAGGCGGCCGTCGACGCGGCGGCCGCGCGGCTCGCAGCGCATCTCGTCGCCAAGCCGCGCCGCACGGGCGACGGCTACTACGAGGCCATCATCCGCGATCCCGACGGCAACCTCGTCGAGTTGGTAGCCTGAGCTCGCACGCTTGCTCCGCCTCGGCCGCGATGCCACCGTCGCGTGATGCGTCGCGAAAAGATCTCCCCGGGCCAGACGCGACGCATCGCGCTTGCGGCGCAGGGCTTCGGCCGGGCGCGCCCGGCCGCCGTCGATCAGGGACATCTGCGCCGCACGGTCGAGCGGCTGGGGCTGCACCAGATCGACAGCGTCAACGTGCTGGCGCGCGCGCACTACCTGCCCGCCTTCTCGCGGCTCGGCGCCTACGACAGCGGGCTGCTCGAGCGCGCGGCGTGGGGCCGCAAGAGCGAGCGCCGGCTCTTCGAGTACTGGGCGCACGAGGCCTCGCTGCTGCCGCTCGCGCTGCACCCGCAGCTGCGCTGGCGCATGGCCCGCGCCGACCGTGGCGAGACCGGGTACGTGCAGATCCGCGAAATCGCCCGCGAGCGCCGCGCCGAGGCGATGGCGCTGGTCGATCGCATCCGGAGCGACGGTC
Organism: Beijerinckiaceae bacterium RH AL1; assembly: GCA_901457705.2. Lineage (NCBI taxonomy): Bacteria > Pseudomonadati > Pseudomonadota > Alphaproteobacteria > Hyphomicrobiales > Beijerinckiaceae > Beijerinckiaceae bacterium RH AL1. The sequence continues at coordinate 3,998,061 of LR590083.2, read as the reverse complement.
CGATGGCCGCCTCCGACTTCAGCGACGACCTCGGCGGCGGCCGGCCCGGCTGGTGGGAGTGGAGCAAGGCCAAGCGCCTGCTCGAATGGGCGTTCTGGGCCGGCCACGTCACCACCGCGACGCGCCGGCGCAGCTTCGAGCGCGTCTACGACGTCCCCGAGCGCGTCGTGCCGGCGGCGATCCGCGAGCTGCCGACGCCGGACGAGGCCGCGGCGCAGAAGGCCCTCGTCGAGCTGGCGGCGCGGGCGCTCGGCCTCGCCACGGCGATGGACCTGCGCGACTACTTTCGGCTCGGGCCGGCGGACGGCACGCGCGCCGTGGCCGCGCTCGTCGAGGAGGGCGTGCTCGTGCCGGTCGAGGTGCCGGGCTGGCCGGCGACCTACCTGCACCGCGAGGCGCGCCGGCCGCGCAAGATCAGGAGCCGCGCGCTGCTCGCCCCATTCGACCCGCTGATCTGGGAGCGTGCGCGCACCGAGCGGCTGTTCGGCTTCCGCTACCGCATCGAGATCTACACGCCGGCCGACAAGCGCCAGCACGGCTACTACGTGCTGCCCTTCTTGCTCGACGAGGAGCTTGTCGCCCGCGTCGACCTCAAGGCCGACCGGCAGGCGGGGTGCCTGCGCGTGCATGCCGTGCACCTCGAGCCGGAGGCGCCGCCGCACGCGCGCGACGAGCTGGCAGTGGAGCTTGCGCACCTGGCAGAATGGCTCGGGCTGGAGCGGGTCGTCACGTCCTGAGCGCGCCGCAAGCGCTCAGACATCCTCCAGGGAAACCAGCGCCAGCGCGAATGCTTCGGGCGCGTGACGCGGCACGAGGCGCGTCGCCGCGTCGACGACGTCGACCTTGGCGTATCCCCCCGGCGTCACCGCGTCGTGGCGATGCACGAGGCGCCGTCTGGCGTCGACGACCCACAGCTCGCGCACGCCGAAGGCAGCGTAGACCTGCGGCTTGCGGTGGAGATCGAAGTCGAGCGAGGAGTCGGCGACCTCGACCGCGAGCAGCACGTCGGGCCCGGTCACCTCGACCACGCGCTTGGTGCGCGCGACGACGATGAAGTCCGGCTCCACGTAGTTCTGCGCATCGAGCCGCAGGCCGGTCTCGGGCGCGACGAGAAAGTCGTCAGGACAGGTGCGGCCCCACCGGCGATTGAGGGCGATCTTGATCGCCTCGTGACGCGCACCTTTCGCGGACATCGGCACCAGCTCCCCGCCGATCAGCTCGACGCGCTCGTCGGGCGCGAGGATGCCGGCCTCCACCATCCGCTCGAGGTCGGCGATGGTGAAGGCGCGGCGGTCGAGCCCCTCGGCGGCGCGGGTGACCTGGATGTTCATGCGCCCGAGATTACCAGCGGTTGCGGCCGCGCGCGAGACCGATTCCAGGCCGCCCGCTCCCGCGTCGACGCTCAAGCCTTGCCAACTTATCGCCGCCCCGTCACAAGAGCGCTCGCCATTCAGCCGGGCCGCCCGCGGCCCCTTATTTGCGCGCGTCGCTCTCGGCGCGCGGGGACCAGACATGCCGAAACGCACAGACCTCTCGACCATCCTGATCATCGGCGCCGGGCCGATCATCATCGGGCAGGCGTGCGAGTTCGACTATTCGGGCACCCAGGCGCTCAAGGCGCTGAAGGCCGAGGGCTACCGGATCGTGCTGGTGAACTCGAACCCGGCGACGATCATGACCGATCCGGAGCTCGCCGACCGCACCTACGTCGAGCCGATCACGCCGGAGGTCGTCGCCAAGATCATCGCCAAGGAGCGCGAGACGGAGAAGGGCGGCTTCGCGCTGCTGCCGACCATGGGCGGCCAGACCGCGCTGAACTGTGCGCTGTCGCTGCAGCGGATGGGCACGCTGAAGGAGCACAACGTCGAGATGATCGGCGCCACCGCCGAGGCGATCGACAAGGCCGAGGACCGCGAGAAATTCCGCGAGGCGATGACCAAGATCGGCCTCGCGACGCCGCGCTCGCACCACGTGAAGACGCTCTCGGCCGCGCTCGCCGTGCTCGACGACGTCGGCCTGCCGGCGATCATCCGCCCCTCCTTCACCATGGGCGGCACCGGCGGCGGCATCGCCTACACGAAGAGCGAGTACATCGAGATCATCGAGGGCGGCATCGACGCCTCGCCGACCAACGAGGTCCTCGTCGAGGAGAGCGTGCTCGGCTGGAAGGAATTCGAGATGGAGGTGGTCCGCGACAAGGCGGACAACTGCATCATCGTCTGCTCGATCGAGAACATCGACCCGATGGGCGTCCACACCGGCGATTCCATCACCGTCGCGCCGGCGCTCACGCTCACCGACAAGGAATACCAGGTGATGCGCGACGCCTCGCTGGCGGTGCTGCGCGAGATCGGCGTCGAGACCGGCGGCAGCAACGTCCAGTTTGCGGTCGATCCCGCCACGGGGAAGATGATCGTCATCGAGATGAACCCGCGCGTGTCGCGCTCCTCGGCGCTGGCCTCGAAGGCGACCGGCTTCCCGATCGCCAAGGTCGCGGCCAAGCTCGCCGTCGGCTACACGCTCGACGAGATCGCCAACGACATCACCGGCGGCGCGACGCCGGCCTCGTTCGAGCCGTCGATCGACTACGTGGTCACCAAGGTCCCGCGCTTCGCTTTCGAGAAGTTTCCCGGCGCCGAGCCGATCCTCACCACCGCGATGAAGTCGGTCGGCGAGGCGATGGCCATCGGGCGCACGTTCGGCGAGAGCCTGCAGAAGGCGCTGCGCTCGCTGGAGACCGGCCTCTCCGGCCTCGACGAGGTCGAGATCGAGGGCCAGGGCGACGATGCGCGGGAGAACATGGGGCTGGTGCGCGCGGCGCTCGGCCGGCCGACGCCGGATCGGCTGCTCGTGGTCGGGCAGGCTCTCCGCTGGGGCATGAGCGTCGCCGAAATCCACGAGGCCTGCAAGATCGACCCGTGGTTCATCGAGCGGCTGGAAGAAATCGTCGCGCTCGAGAAAAAGGTGCGCGCGCACGGCCTGCCGAAGGATGCCGCCAACCTCCGCAAGCTCAAGGCGGCGGGCTTTTCCGACGAGCGGCTGGCGTCGCTGACCGGCCGCGAGCAGGTGGAGGTGCGCAAGGCGCGCCACGCGCTCGGCGTGCGCCCGGTCTACAAGCGCATCGACACCTGCGCCGCCGAGTTCGCATCGCCCACCGCCTACATGTACTCGACCTACGCGGCGCCGTTCGGCGCCGGCGCGCCGGTCGACGAGGCGCGGCCGACCGATCGCAACAAGGTCGTCATTCTCGGCGGCGGCCCGAACCGCATCGGCCAGGGCATCGAGTTCGACTACTGCTGCTGTCACGCCTCGTTCGCGCTGCGCGACGAGGGCTTTGAGACCATCATGGTCAACTGCAATCCGGAGACGGTGTCGACCGACTACGACACGTCGGACCGGCTCTACTTCGAGCCGCTGACCGCCGAGGACGTGCTCGAGATCATGGAGACCGAGAAGGCGGCCGGCACGCTGAAGGGCACGATCGTGCAGTTCGGCGGCCAGACGCCGCTGAAGCTCGCGCCGGCGCTCGAGAAGGCCGGCATCCCGATCCTCGGCACGACGGTCGACTCGATCGACCTTGCCGAGGACCGCGACCGCTTCAAGCGGCTGCTCGACAAGCTCGACCTGCGCCAGCCGAAGAACGGCATCGCCTACTCGGTGGAGCAGGCGCGGCTCGTCGCCGCCGACCTCGGCCTGCCGCTCGTCGCGCGCCCGTCCAACGTGCTCGGCGGCCGCGCCATGGCGATCCTGCGCGACGAGAACGCGCTCGGCGAGTACCTGCTCGGCACGCTGCCGGGCCTCGTGCCCTCGGAGATCAAGGCGCGCTATCCCAACGACAAGACGGGGCAGATCAACACGGTGCTCGGCACCAACCCGCTGCTCTTCGACCGCTACCTCGCCGATGCGATCGAGGTCGACGTCGACGCGCTGTCGGACGGCAAGGACGTGTTCATCGCCGGCATCATGGAGCACATCGAGGAGGCCGGCATCCATTCCGGCGACTCGGCCTGCTCGCTGCCGCCGCGCTCGCTCACGCCGGAGACTTTGGCCGAGCTGGAGACCCAGACCCGCCGTCTCGCGCTGGCGCTGAACGTCGTCGGCCTGATGAACGTGCAGTACGCGCTGAAGGACGGCGAGGTTTATGTCCTCGAGGTCAACCCGCGCGCTTCGCGCACCGTGCCGTTCGTCGCCAAGGTCATCGGCAAGCCGATCGCCAAGATCGCCGCGCGCCTGATGGCCGGCGAGTCACTTTCGTCCTTCGGGCTGCGGCCGATGTCGCCGGACCATGTCGGCGTCAAGGAGGCGGTGTTCCCCTTCGCCCGCTTCCCCGGGGTCGACACGGTCCTCGGCCCGGAGATGCGCTCGACCGGAGAGGTCATGGGGCTCGATCGCTCCTTCGGCATCGCCTTTGCCAAGAGCCAGCTCGGGGGCGGCACCAAGGTGCCGACCAAGGGCTCGGTCTTCGTCTCGGTGCGCGACGGCGACAAGGCGCGGGTGCTGGAGACGGTGCGCAGCCTCGTCGCGCTCGGCTTCAGCGTGAAGGCGACGGGCGGCACGGCACGCTTCCTCGAGCAGAACGGCGTCTCGGCGCAGCGCGTCAACAAGGTGTCGGAAGGCCGGCCGCACATCGTCGACGCCATCGTCAACGGCCAGGTGCAGCTCGTCTTCAACACGACCGAGGGCGCGCAGGCGCTCGCCGATTCGCGCTCGCTGCGCCGCGCCGCGCTGCTGCACAAGGTGCCCTACTACACGACGCTCGCCGGCGCCGTCGCCGCCTCCGAGGGCATCCGCGCCTACAAGGCCGGCGACCTCGAGGTGCGCGCGCTGCAGGATTATTTCGAGTAGCGGCGCGGGTCGGGCACCGGGCGGCACCGACCCCGGCCCTCTTGCATTGGCCGGCGGCTTACACCACTCTTGCGTCCGGCCGTCGCGGCCCTGCCATTCGGCCGTCACGGGCGTCCGGCAGGCGGGTCGCGCGTTTCCCCTTATGACGTCGCCCGACCGCCGTCCGATCGACGGCGGCGGGCCTTGTTTTCCTTGCGCAAGACCGTCCGACCCGATCGCGGGCCGGCCCTCGAGGTAGAATGACGATGGCACAGCTGGACAAGATCCCGATGACGCCGACGGGGCACGCCGCGCTTGAGGCGGAGCTGAAGCAGCGTCAGCAGGAGGAGCGCCCGCGCATCGTCGAGGCGATCGCCGAGGCCCGCTCGCACGGCGACCTCTCCGAGAACGCCGAGTATCATTCCGCCAAGGAGGCCCAGAGCCTCAACGAGGGCCGCATCGCCGAGCTCGAGGACAAGCTGTCCCGCGCCGAGGTGATCGACGTCTCGAAGCTGTCGGGCTCGACCGTGATGTTCGGCGCCACCGTCACCCTCGTCGACGAGGATACGGAGGAAAAGAAGGTCTACCAGATCGTCGGCGAGAGCGAGGCCGACGTGAAGGCCGGCAAGGTCTCGATCACCTCGCCGACGGCGCGCGCGCTGATCGGCAAGAAGAAGGGCGACACCGTCGAGGTGAACACCCCCGGCGGCGGCAAGAGCTACGAGATCCTGAAGGTCAGCTTCTAGCGCTAGGTGCCGTCGCGACGGCTAAGCGGCCACCGCCCTCAGCGGGCGGTGTGCAGGAGCATGGTCGCGACGAGCATCGCGAGGAGCAGGATGCCGAGCGCCCGCTCGGCCGGAAACTTGCTCTTCTTCGTGACGAGAAGCGGATCGCTGTCACCGAACATCACAGTCGCCTCGCGTTTGGTAAGCGGGTGTTGCGCATAAGCGGGAAAACCCTCCCGCCCGCATCACCCATACGAGGGTCGCGACGGCTTTTTGAACCTTTGCCGGGCTCTCATCCTTCCCGGGACTCGCCACATCGGGCGAAACGACTGTAAGATCAGCATAATCACTGGGCAAAGGTGGAATCGTGAGCGGTAAGGACGTGGAGCCTCTGACGGCTTTCTTCCCTTCGATAGACCGCAACCTGATGCGCGACCTCGATCGCCATCTGCGGGGTCCGCAGCCCGACGCGCCGGTTCCGGCCCCGTCGCGCCGCCGACGGCCCCCTCGACGGCGCCGAGCGCCCACGTCGACATTTCGGGCGTGCTCGAGGCGGTCGAGCATGCCGCGTCCTCGATGAGCGCGATGGCCGAGCGCATCCAGGAGCTCGAGGCGCACAGCCAGGCGCTGGAAGCCTCCAACCACGAGCTCGACGCCCAGAACCGCCAGCTTCTCTCCCAGCTCGACGAGGCGTCGCGCCAGCGCGACTCCATCGCGGCGAGCCTCAAGGCCGAGTCCGACCGGGTGCAGCGGCTCGAGAGCCTGGCCGCCCATCACGTCTCGCGCGCCACCGGTCTCGAGCGCGATCTCGGCGTCGCGCGGTCCGACCTCGCCAAGGTGGTCGACGCGATCACCCACGCCCTCGGCGCGCCGCAGCACGGCTGACGCCGGGCGGACGCAGCGGCCCGGAGGCCGCCGCGGAAAAGATCATCTCACTTGCCGTTGGGGTGGCTGACCGCCCAGACGTAGGCGGCGACGGCCTTCAGGTCGGCCTGCGAGAGCTGCACGCCGCCCATCGGCGGCATCGCGCCGGAATGGTCGATCGGATGCGGCACGCCGGAGGCGATCGTCTTCTCGATGCCGTCGAGGCTGCCGTCGCTCCAGCGGAACTGGCCGTCCATCAGATCGGCGCCGATCGGCGTGCCCGAGAGGTCGGCGCCGTGGCAGCCGCCGCAGGTGCCGTTCTTCACCGCGCCGTGGAAGATCTGCTCGCCGAGGGCGAGGTCCTGCTTCGTCGTGCCGGGCGGCGGCGTCAGGCCGGCCGCATTGCCGCCGGCGTCGGGATGGACGCCCTCCGGCGGCAGCGCATTCGGCGACGTGGACGCCTGCGTGGTGGCCGGCTCGGGCGCCGCCTCGACGGGCGCGCCGGGGTTGCCGCCGACATAGGTGATGCGCCAGATGCGGCCGCCGATGTCGTCGGCGACATAGAGCGAGCCGTGCGGCCCGATCGCCAGGCCGGACGGCCGGTACGTGGCGCGGTTTGGCTCCTGGTGCGCGCCGGCGAAGCCGTCGGCGAACACGACCCACTTGCCGCTGGGCTTGCCGTCGGCGAACGGCTGGAAGACGACGTTGTAGCCGCGCTGCGGCGCCGGCGCCCGGTTCCACGAGCCGTGGAAGGCGATGAAGGCGCCGCCCCGGTACGCCTTGGGGAATTGCGCGGCTTCGTAGAACTTCAGGTCGTTCGGCGCGTAATGCGCCGGGAAGGCCGCGACAGGCGGCACGCGCTCGGCGCAGACGCCGACCTTCTTGCCGCCGTCGCCGCCGTACTCCGGCGCCAGCACGAGCTTGTTCTGGTTCGGGTCGAAGTAGCACTCCGGCCAGCCGTAGTCGGCGCCCTTCTTCAGCGCGACGACCTCCTCGGACGGCAGCTCGTGGCCCTGCTGCGGCGTGTAGAGCTCCGGCCAGTCCTCGTTCAGCTGGTCGCGGCCGTGCTGCGTGACGTAGATCTGCCCGGACGCGTCGGTGGAGAAGCCCTCGCCGTTGCGCAGGCCCGTCGCGTAGCGCTCGGCCGGCGAGAATTTCTGGCCCTGCTTGGCGGCGTCGTAGCGCCAGATGCCGGCGCGCGTCTCCTTCTCGACGCAGGGCTCGTTGCCCTTCGAGTGCAGCACGCGGTTCTGCTGCTCGCAGGCGTTGGACGCCGAGCCGAGGCTGACGAAGAGGTCGCCCTGCTTGTCGATGAAGAACGGGTGCATCGGATGATCGCCGGTGGTCGGCAGGTCGGTGACGATGACCTCGGCCTTGCCCTCAGGCGCCATCTGGCCGGGCGTGAGCTTGTAGCGGACGATGTCGTGGTTGGTCTCGGCGTAGAGGTAGCCGTCGTAGAGCTGGATGCCGGTGCCGCCGGCATTGCCGTCCTTCTCGGTCGGGCCGAAGCGGACCTCCTTGTCGGCGACGCCGTCGTGGTCGACGTCCTTCAACGCGACGAGGAAGCCGCCGGGGTGGATCGGGTCGGGCTTGTAGTACCGGCCGCTCCAGGTGTTGAGGTAGAGCGTGCCGTCGGGCGCGACGGCCATCTGGCGGGCATGGCCGACATGGTCGGCGAAGATCGTGGCGCAGAAGCCTTGCGGCAGCGTGATCCCGGCGTTGTCGCCGGTGCACTTGCCGGCAGCCGCCGGGCTTGGCGCATCCGCGGCCCACGCCGCGCCCACGCTCGCCAGCGGCAGGATCGTCGCCAAAGCAGTCGCCAGGAGAAGGTCGCGGGTGCGGAGACGCGAGAGGGGTGAGCTCATGATGGGGACTCCCGGTTTCTGCGATTTCTTTCCGTGCCGCCAGCGGCGCGGCCTAGGCGAGAGCATGTAGCCCTCGCCAATGTCGTTCCAAGGTCGCTTGGCGGCCGGGGCATCTCGCTCTGCGCCCGACGCAGGGCACTCGCGACAACATCCCGCGCGTCGAGCGCACGCCGCGATCGGCCATGGGACGATCGGCAGAGCGCTATTCCTGTAACAGCGCAACGCTCGCCGACGTAAGAGGCGGCATGATCTGCCCCTTCTCGCCTTCCTCGGCGGCGTCCTCACCATCCTCAGCCCGTGCATCCTGCCGGTGCTGCCGTTCGTCTTCGCGCGGGCCAACCAGCGATTTTCGACGAGCGGGCTGCCGACGCTGATCGGCATGGCGGCGACCTTCGCGGTCGTGGCGACGCTGGCAGCGGTCGGCGGCGGCTGGGCGGTGGCGGCCAACCAGTACGGGCGCTGGTTCGCGCTCGTCGTGCTGGCACTGCTTGGGCTGACCCTGCTGCTGCCGCACCTTGCCGACCGGCTGATGCAGCCGCTGGTGCGGCTCGGCGGGCGGCTGTCGGCGGCGGCGGACGCGCGCGAGGGCGGCCCGTCGGTGTGGTCGTCGCTGCTGCTCGGCGTGGCGACCGGCTTCCTCTGGGCGCCCTGCGCGGGGACGATCCTCGGGCTGATCCTCACCGGGGCGGCGATCCAGGGCGCGAGCGTCGCGACGACCTGGCTGCTGCTCTGCTACGCCGCCGGCGCGGCGACGTCGCTCGCGCTGGCGCTGCTGATCGGCGGAAAGGTGTTCGCGACGATGAAGCGCTCGCTTGGGGCCGGAGAGTGGATCCGGCGCGGGCTCGGCGTCGCCGTGCTCGCGGGCGTCGTGGCGATCGCGCTGGGGGCCGACACGGGCGTGCTGTCGCAAGTCTCGTATGCGAGCACGAGCACGATCGAGCAGGGGCTCATCGACAAGCTCGAGCCGAAGCCGGCGACGCGGACCGCGGCGCTGCCGGCCGGTGCCGTGGCGGGTGCGCAGGACACCCTGCCCGTGCTCGGCGACATGCCGAAGCTCGACGGCGCGACGCTCTGGCTGAACACGCCGCCGCTGAGCCGCGAGGCGTTGCGCGGCAAGGTGGTCCTCGTCGACTTCTGGACCTACTCCTGCATCAACTGCCTGCGCTCGCTGCCCTACATCGAGGCCTGGGCCGACAAGTACCGCGACAAGGGGCTCGTGGTGATCGGCGTGCACGCGCCGGAGTTCGCGTTCGAGAAGGACGTCGACAACGTGAAGCGCGCCGTCGCCAAGCTCGGCGTCGCCTATCCCGTCGCGATCGACAACGGCTATGCGATCTGGCGCGCCTTCGACAACGACTCCTGGCCGGCGCACTATTTTATCGATGCGAAGGGCCGCATCCGCTTCAAGCACGTCGGCGAGGGCGAGTACGCCGAATCCGAGAAGGTCATCCAGACGCTTCTGAAGGAGGCGGGCCGGAGTGACGTCGGCGCGTCGGTCGTCGAGGTCAGCGCGAAGGGCGCGGAGGCGGCGGCGGACGTCGCCGCGGTGCAATCGCCGGAGACCTATATCGGCAATGCGCGCGCGGAACGGTTCGTCTCGCCGGGCGGCGAGGTCGGCGAGGAGACGAAGACCTATGCTGTGCCGGGCAGGCTCGCGCTCAACGACTGGGGCCTCGCCGGCGCGTGGACCGTGGCGGACGAGAGCGCCCGTCTCGACGCGGCGCACGGCAGGATCGTCTTCAGCTTCCATGCCCGCGACCTGCACCTCGTGCTGGGGCCGGGCCCCGACGGCAAGCCGGTCCGCTTCAAGGTGACGATCGACGGCAAGGCGCCGGGCGAGGACCACGGCATCGACGTCGCCGCCGACGGCTCCGGCGCGGTGACGAGCCAGAAGCTCTACCAGCTCGTCCGCCAGAAAGGCGCGATCGCCGACCACACGTTCGCGATCGAGTTCGAGGATCCTGGCGTCCACGCCTACGCGTTCACCTTCGGCTGAGGCGAGCCGCGCGCTGCCTGCTGCTGCGGGCGCTCGACCCCGGCCGCATCGCGGGTCTAGGATCGCGGCAGCCAGCAGGGAGGGAGCGACATGGACGAGAGAGCCGTCGACGCAAGCTCCAAGCTCTACGAGTCCGACTTCTACTCGTGGACGCAGGAGCAGGCGCGCCTCCTGCGATCCGGCCAGCTCGACGCGCTCGACGTCGCCAACATCCTCGAGGAGATCGAAACGTTGGGCCGATCAGAGCGCGCTTCGCTGAAATCGGCCTACCGGCTCATCTGCTCGCACCTGCTCAAGATGATGGTCCAGCCGGAGAAGCGCACGCGGAGCTGGCACGACACGATCGACCGCGAGCGCGGCGAGGTCGGCGACATCCTCTCGGAGAATCCGGGGCTGCGGCCGATGCGCGACGACATCTTCGCCAAGGCCTACGCGCTGGCCCGCAAGGATGCCGCGCGGGAGACGCGGATCCCGCTCGCACGGTTTCCGGACACGCCGCCGTTCACCCGCGAGGCGTGCGAGGATCCGGCGTTTCTGCCGCCCGCCGTGCCGGCTCGCGGTGTGGGCAAGTCGCGGGCGCGCAAGACCGGCGATTGAGAGCCGTGCCAGCCATGCGACGCTGAGCGCCGCGTTCCGCTAACCCGGCCTTAACCCTGCCGGGCGCTTAACTTCTCGACGCAAATGCCACGCGCCGGCGGACTCTGCCCTATTGCAACGGTCAAGCCGTCAAATTGACGGAATCCCGCGCAAGGACAAAGCGTTCGCGCGCATCGCCGAAGCCATTTCTCAAGGAAGAGACCATGGATCCCGCCAACGTTGCCAGCACGGTCGCGGCGACCCCCGTGGCCGAGGTCACGGTCCTCGGCATGTTCATGCAGGCGTCCTTCATCGTGAAGATCGTCATGCTGATGCTGCTCGGCGCCTCGGTGTGGTGCTGGGCGATCATCGTCAACAAGGCGATCATGTACGCGCGCTTCCGCCGCGCCATGGACAAGTTCGAGCAGACGTTCTGGTCGGGCACCTCGCTCGAGGAGCTCTACACCACGCTCTCCGCAAAGCCCGCCGAGGGCATGGCGAGCCTCTTCGTCGCCGCGATGCGCGAATGGAAGCGCTCGGTCTCCTCGATAGGCTCGTCGTTCATGGGCCTTCAGGCGCGCATCGACAAGGTGCTCGACGTCTCGATCTCGCGCGAGGTGGAACGTCTGGAGTCAAACCTCCTCTTCCTCGCCACCGTGGCCTCGGCCGGCCCCTTCGTCGGCCTGTTCGGCACGGTGTGGGGCATCATGACCTCGTTCCGCTCGATCGCCGCGTCGAAGAACACGTCGCTCGCGGTCGTCGCGCCCGGCATCGCCGAGGCGCTGCTCGCCACCGCGCTCGGCCTCTTCGCCGCCATTCCGGCGCTCGTCGCCTACAACAAGCTGTCGGGCGACGTGGCCAAGAAGCAGGCGCGCATGGAAGGCTTCGCCGACGAGTTCTCAGCGATCCTGTCGCGCCAGATCGACCAGCACAACGTCCGCGATCGCGCGGCCTGACAAGAGCTTGAGGGGGCGGACATGGCCGGCGGCGTAGCGGCAAGAGGAGGCGGCGGTGGCCGCGGACGGCGCGGCCAGCCGCGCTACCGCGCCATGGCCGAGATCAACATGACGCCGTTCATCGACGTCATGCTCGTGCTGCTGATCATCTTCATGGTCGCGGCGCCGCTGCTCGCGACAGGCGTGCCGATCGACCTGCCGCAGACCAAGGCCGCCGCGCTCAACATGGACCAGAAGCCGATCTCGGTGGCGATCGATCCCAAGGGCGACATCTACATCAACGACGAGATCGTCCCGCAGGACCAGCTCGCCGAGAAGCTGAAGAGCGTCGCCAAGGCCGGCGTCGACGAGCGCATCTACGTGCGCGGCGCCGACAAGGTGAACTACGGCCGCGTCGCCGAGGTGATGTCGATCATCACCACCGCCGGCTTCAAGCGCGTCGCGCTCGTCACCGAGCCTGCCAAGACCTGAGCCGGGCCGGAGCCGATGCCGCAGACGCTTCGCGATCTCTGGAAGAAGGATCCGGGCCTCGTCGTCTCCGGCGGGCTGCACGTGCTCGCGCTCGTGTTCCTGCTGCTCAACTTCGAGCGGCCGCCGCACTTCGACGACCAGCAGGAAGCGCTGCCGGTCGAGATGGTCACGACCGACGACCTCAACCAGATCATGAACGGGGAGGAGAAGGCGAAGCAGCAGGAGAAGCCGCAGCGCCGCGTCGACAAGGTCGCCGAGCTCGAGGAGCGCCATCCGGCGAACCCGACGCCCGACGCGCACAAGGACACGCCGCCGCCGCCCGCGCCCGAGAAGGCCAACGACGATCCGGGCCAGGACGACAAGCCGACGCCGCCGGTCGCCGCCGTGCCGCCGCCTCCGCCGCCGGTGCCGACGCCGCCGCAGCGCCCGCTCGACAAGACGCCGCCGACGCCGCCCGAACGCCCGGTCGAGAAGGCCGAGGCGCCGACGCCGCCCGACACCTCCGACGACAAGCCGCCGCCGCCTGACGCCGAGGCCATCGCGCCGAAGCCGCCGCCGCGCCCGAAGGACGAGCCCAAGAAGGAGGCGAAGAAGCCGCCGAAGCCGGTCAAGGTGGCCAAGGCCGTGCCGCCGCCGCCACCCGTGCGGCCGCAGCGGCCGAAGCCCGACAAGCCGACGCCGAAGACGCTCGACCAGGTGGCCAAGCTCCTCGACAAGCTGAAGCCGGACGAGCATCCGAAGAAGGCGCGCTCGGGCAACGAGGCGACCGACCAGCCGCATCGCGACTTCTCGTTCGACAAGATCACCGCGCTGCTCGACCACGAGGCGCCGCAGCACAAGGCCTCGACCGGCCGGTCGCTGACGCAGCTCGCCTCGCTCGGCTCGCCGACCTCGCACGCCGAGAAGATGTCGCCCTCGATGATGGCGCAGCTCGACGGCTGGCTGATCGACCATTACCGCGGCTGCTGGAGCTACTTCGGGCTCGGCGCGACGCAGGACTACGTGCCGGAGGTGCGGGTGCAGATGCAGGCGGACGGATCGCTGGCGGCGCAGCCGAAGCTGCTCAACCCGCCGTCCGACCCGAACCTGCGCTCGCTCGCCGAGAGCGCGGTGCGCGCGGTCAATCGCTGCGACCCGCTGCCGATCCCCGAGCGCTACAAGCCCTACTACAACGCCTGGCGCGACCGGAAGATTCGCTTCGATCCGAAGGAGATGGGTTGATCCTCCCCCGTGCAACGGGGGAGGGGGACCGCCGAAGGCGGTGGAGGGGGCTGCCGCGCGTTCACGTTCGGCATGACCCTCCCGGCCTTATCGATTTGCCGCGAGCTGCGGCAGCCCCCTCCACCACGCTTCGCGTGGTCCCCCTCCCCCGCCGTGCGGGGGAGGATGCGTCGGCATCATCGAGCATCCGCGAGAGAGACCCCATGACCCCGATCCTCACCCGCCGCTCGGCCGCGCAGCTCCTCGCCGGCCTGTCGCTCGCCCCCATCGTCGGCACGCCGCTCGCGGGCTCGGCCCGCGCGCAGGGCACGCTCGAGGTCAGGCGCGGCGGCAACTTCAAGCCGATCCCGATCGCCGTCACGCGCTTCGTCGGCTCCGGCGTCTCGGGCGACAAGATCTCGTCGATCATCCTCAACGACTTCAAGCACTCGGTCTTCATCACGCCGGTTGGCGACGCCCAGGACGTCGGCGATCCCGACCACGCGCCGGCGATGGACTCCTTCCGCAACATGGGCGCGCAATACGTCGTCACCGGCCGCGTCGCCGATACCGGCGGCCAGCTGCAGACGCAGTTCCGGCTGTGGGACGTCGCCAGCGGTCAGCAGGTCGCCGGCGAGCAGTACGGCACCGACGCCAACAACTCGCGCCGCGTCGCCCATATCGTCGCCGACGCGGTGTTCTCGCAGGTGACCGGCGAGAAGGGCTTCTTCGACACCCGCGTCGTGTTCATCGACGAGACCGGGCCGGCGACGCACCGCCGCAAGCGCCTCGCCATCATGGACCAGGACGGCGCGAGCGTGCGCTACCTGTCGCGCGGCGACGACCTCGTCGTGACGCCGCGCTTCTCGCCGACGAGCCAGGAGATCACCTACATGTCGTTCGGCGGCGAGGAGCCGCGCGTGCTGATGATGAACATCGAGACGGGCCAGCGCCAGTCGGTCGGCAGCTTCCAGGGCATGACCTTCGCGCCGCGCTTCGGGCCGAACGGGCGCAAGATCATCATGTCGCTGTCGCAAGGTGAGTCGACCAACCTTTATGCGATGGACATCGGCTCGCACGATCCGCAGCGGCTCACCGACACGCAGGCGATCGACACCTCGCCGTCCTACTCGCCGGACGGCGCGCACATCGTCTTCGAGTCCGACCGCGGCGGCACGCAGCAGCTCTACGTGATGCCGGCCGACGGCGGGACGGCGAACCGCATCTCGTTCGGCGACGGCCGCTACTCGACGCCGGTCTGGTCGCCGAAGGGCGACTTCATCGCCTTTACCAAGCAGGGCAAGGGCGAGTTCGCGATCGGCGTGATGAAGCCCGACGGCTCCGGCGAGCGGCTGCTCACCGAGGGCTTCCACAACGAGGGCCCGACCTGGGCGCCGAACGGCCTGTTCCTGATGTTCTTCCGCGATCCCGGCGGCGGTGCGGGCTCGAAGATCCACATGACGGACGTGTTCGGCCGCCAGGAGTTCACCGTGCCGACGCCGGCCTATGCGTCCGATCCCGCGTGGAGCCCATTGCTGGGGGCGTAGGCGGCAGGCTCCGAGCAAAAATTCCCGGCCGGTCGCGATCGTGGGATTCTTTGCCCGCGGCGCGATCGCGCGGGGACCGTCATTGTCTTTTCACCTGCTCCCTTCAGCAGGTCTCCCGCGCCGCTGAGCCATCGTGGTAGAAGACGCGGCAAGGAGTATTTCATGAAGGACATCACAAGCGCCTCGTCCGTGCTCTACGGCACGGGCAGCCGCCGCTACGAGCCGGGCGCGCAATGGTTCCACTGGATCACCGCGGCGCTGGTGTTCACGATCATCCCGCTCGGCTGGATCTTCGCGGAGTTCAAGACCAAGGGCAATCCGCCGACGAGCTTCGAGGCGCCGTTCCCCGGCGCGCCGGGCGACTACGCGACGGCGCACAAGTCGATCGGCATCATCATCTTCGCGCTCATCATCGCGCGCTTCGCCTTTCGCCTTTTGAACCCGCCGCCGGCGCTGCCCGGAAGCATGGGCGGCCTCACCCGCCTCGTCTCGAACGCCTCGCACTGGCTGCTCTATCTCGTGCTCTTCTGCATGCCGATCTCGGGCTACATCGCCTCGTCCGGCGGCAAGCATCCGATCAGCTTCCTCGGCCTCTTCGACCTGCCGAAGCTGCCGGTCTCGCACGACATCGGCGAGCAGGCGGCCAGCCTGCACGTCTTCGCGCAGTGGATCCTGCTGGGGCTGATCGCGCTGCACCTCGCCGGCACCGCGTGGCACCTCTTCGTCCGCCGCGACGCGATCCTCGATCGCATGCTGCCGCGCCAGGCCAACGCCGAGTAGGGTCGGATGCCGAACCGCATGCTCGACATGGTGCTGCCCGCGGGCGCGTCGGCGCTGCGCGACATCACCACGCCCGCCGTCAACTTCGGCGCCACGGCGCAGGACTACGGGCGCTACCGCGCTGGCTTCCCGCAGTCGTTCTTCAAGCGGCTCTTCGCCGACGGCTGGGTGCACGAGGGCGAGGCCGTGCTCGACCTCGGCACCGGCACCGGGACGATCGCCCGCGGCCTCGCGCTGCGCGGCTGCCACGCGACCGGGCTCGATTCCGAGCAGCACCTCCTCACCGAGGCGGCGCGGCTCGATCGCGAGGCGGCGACCGGCGTCAGCTACGTCGAGGGCCGCGCCGAGGACACCGGCCTCCCTGCCCAGAGCTTCGATCTCGTGACCGCCGGCCAGTGCTGGCACTGGTTCGACCGCCAACGATCCGTGCGGGAGGTGGCGCGCGTGCTGCGGCCGGGCGGGCGCATCGTCATCGCGCACTTCGACTGGCTGGCGATGCGCGGCAACGTCGTCGCGATGACCGAGGCTTTGATCAACCGCTACAATCCCAGCTGGCACCTCGGCAACGCGTCGGGCCTCTACCCGCCGTGGCTCGCCGACGTCGCCGAGGGCGGCTTCGAGAAGCTCGAGACGTTCTCCTACGACACCGAGGTCGCCTATTCGCACGAGGCCTGGCGCGGGCGCATCCGCGCCTCGGCCGGCGTCGGGGCGTCGCTGGCGGCCGACGAGGTGGCGCGCTTCGACGCCGAGCTCGCCCAGGAGCTCGCGCGCGGCTGGCCGCAGGAGCCGCTGCGCGTGCCGCACCGCGTCTGGGCGCTCAAGGCGGAGTGGCCGGGCTAAGACGAATTGACCAATCGTGATCGCAACGCCGACGATTTATTGAATAAACTCTAAAATGCCATTTGCGTTTACGCTGCTGTGGCGGCGTGCGAATGCCTGTGGCGTCTTTCGTGTCATTTTTCGCCCCGAGGCCGTCATGCGTCCCCATTCTGCGTCGCGCTCGTCTCGTATTCGACTGCTGTTGACCACGTCTCTCTCGCTCGCCGCCCTGGTGGCCGGCAGCGGCGCCGCATCGGCGCTCGTCCACGTCCAGATCGATCTCACGCACCAGCGCATGCACGTGACGTCGAACGAGGGCGACTACGACTGGCCGATCTCCTCGGCGCGGTCCGGCTTCTCGACGCCCGGCGGCAGCTACGCGCCGACCCACATGGAGCTGATGCACTACTCGAAGAAGTACCACATGTCGCCGATGCCGCATGCGATCTTCTTCCGCGGCGGCTACGCCATCCACGGCACCTACGAGACCGGCTCGCTCGGCCGCCCCGCCTCGCACGGCTGCGTGCGCCTCTCGCCCGGCAATGCGGCGGCGCTCTACAGCATGGTGAAGGCGGAGGGCGCGCGCATCGCCATCAGCGGCAGGCCGCCCGCGTCGCTGCCGTTCGCGGTCGCGCGCCACCATCGCTCGCGCAACGCGCCGGCCTATGCCAGCGCCACGCCCGGCGAGACGAGCGACGGCTACGACGGCTACTACGCCCCCTCGCGCGGCACCGGCTACTACGCGCAGCCGAGCTACGGCCTCGGCACCGGCTTCTTCTCGGGCTTCGATCAGTAGGGCGGCTTGTGACATCAAAAGCGCGGGCGCCGGCATAATCCGGCCGCCCGCGTCTTCGGCGTTTACGGTCAGCTCCGCGCATGGAAGGAAAGCGCAGTCTTGCGCATCCCATTGCGATTCTGACCGAGGCTTACATGAAGAAGATCGTGTGCGGCGGCGCCCTTATCGCCGCGCTTGCCGTTTCCGCGCCGGCGCATGCCACCGTCGACATCCAGATCGACCTCGCGACCCAGCACATGCACGTGCAGTCGGCGAGCGGCACCTACGACTGGCCGATCTCGTCGGCCCGCGCCGGCTACGTGACGCCGACCGGCACCTTCGCGCCGCAGCGCCTCGCCGAGGTCTACTACTCGAAGAAGTACGACAACGCGCCGATGCCGCACGCGATCTTCTTCTACTACGGCTTCGCGATCCACGGCAGCTACGAGGTCCGGCACCTCGGTCATCCCGCCTCGCATGGCTGCGTGCGCGTCGCGCCGGCCAATGCCGCCAAGCTCTACGCCATGGTGAAGCAGGAAGGCGCGACGATCACCATCTCCGGCACGCCGCCGGGGCAGGCGCCCTACGCCGCCGTCGCCGATGCCGGCAACACCACGAAGCCGGCGGGCATCCTGTCCTTCCTCGGGTTCTAGAGATGAAGCCTCGCGTCCGGCTCGCAGTCTCGGGTCTTCTCCTCGGCGCGGCGGCCTTCGCCGGGCCGGCGGTGGCCGCGGACCTCGGCCTCGCGCGCGCGCGCGCTCGCGGTGGAGGGCCTGCCCTGCGAAGCGCCGGCCGTGCAGGCGTTCGACAGCGTCTGGCTCGGCCACTTCTCCGGCGGCTACTCGCACTACCTCGGACCGGGCGAGGCCATCGTCCTCGACTGGCGCGACGAGAAGCTCTGCTTCCAAACGAAGGCCTCGTGCGACCGCTACATGCGCGTCATGCGGCGCGACTTCCATCGCCCCGAGGGCTACTTCACCTGCCTGCCGATCCGGTGAGCGTCTCATGTTCGAGGCGCTGAAGAAGTTCATCGCCGACACGGCGGGCCGCGCGGAGGATGACCGCGGCTTCGCCGAGGACGACTATAGGCTCGCCACCGCGGCGCTGCTCATCCACGTCGCCAACGTCGACGGCAAGGTCGATGCGGCCGAGCGCCTGCGCCTGCGCGAGATCATCGACGAGCGCTTCGGCCTCGACGCCGCGGCGACGACGCGCCTCCTGGAGCGGGCCGAGCAGAGCGATCGCGAGGCGGTCGACTTCTTTCACTTCACGAACGTCCTGAAGCGCAGCCTCGACGACAACGGGCGCCAGAAGATCATCGAGATGATGTGGGACGTCGTCTTCGCCGACGGCGAGGTGACCGAGTTCGAGGAGAACGTCGTGTGGCGCATCGCCGAGCTGCTCGGCGTCTCGACCCGCGACCGCGTCATGCTGCGCCAGAAGGTCGCCGAGGAGCCGCACGCGCCGCCGCCGGACGGCCCCTGGTCGGGGACCGGAAAGAGCTAGCGCCTTGCGCGCGGTCGCCCTGGTCACCGGCGCGTCGAGCGGCATCGGCGCCGAGCTCGCCCGCATCCTCGCCAGCCACGGCCACGACCTCGCGCTCGTCGCGCGCCGCCGGGAGGCCTTGGACCTGCTCGCCGACGAGCTCGTCGCCGCCGGCCGGCCGCGCCCGCTTATCGTCGCCGCCGACCTCGCGGCGCCGGACGGCGTCGGTGCCGTCGTCGAGGCCCTGGCCGCGGCGGATGCGCGGGTCGCCATCCTCGTCAACAATGCCGGCTACGGCCTCGTCGGCCACGTGGCGGATCTCGATCCCGCGGGGCAGCTCGGGATCGTCGATCTCAACATCCGCGCGCTGCTCGACCTGACTCTCCGGCTGCTCCCGGACCTGCGCGCGGCGCAGGGCAAGATTCTCAACGTGGGGTCGGTCGCGAGCTTCATGCCGGGGCCGGGCATGGCGGTCTACTATGCCTCGAAGGCCTTCGTCAGCGCGTTCTCGCGCGCGCTCACCGAGGAGCTGAAGGCCGCGGGGGTCAGCGTCAGCGTGCTGCATCCCGGCGTCACCGCCACCGGCTTCCACAGGCGGGCCGGGCTCGGCGCGTCGCGCGGCGCCGATGCGCGGGCGGTGGCGGAGGCGGGCTATGCGGGCATGATGGCGAGGCGCCGTACCATCGTGCCGGGGCTCGGCAACAAGCTCGCCGCGCTCGTCCTGCCGCTGATCCCGGACGCGGTGCTGCTGCCGCTCGTCCACCGCTTCCAGCGCGGCCGCAGATAGCAAAAGGCCGGGCGCATGGCCGGGCCTTCGTCTTAGTTGCGGCTGGGGTTGCCGCCCGGCGTCCCGCCCGAGGCGGTGCCGCAGGAGCGCTGGCCGGTGCCGTAGGAAATGCCGTCGCAGCGGCCGTTCGCGAGCACCTTGTGCTTCTTGCGCATCATCAGGTGCTGGTGGTGCATCGGCGAGGCCGATGCGGCGAACGACGACGTGCCCAGGATCAGGGCGATGGAGACGAGAACGGTCTTTGTCATGGGATGCAGGGTTTCCAATCCAGCGAGTATGCAAGCGCCAGAATGCGCGACCGCCGCTTTCGTTCAGCTGAGCCGCACCGCGCCCGGCGCATCCCTGGTCTGCGCAAGGTCCTTTCAGCGCGCTCTGTCGAATGTGGGATGGGTCGGACGCGCGGCAGTCTTTGTGAAGGGCGACGAACGTTCTAGCGTCGGTGCTATGACCGCGCGGCGACAGCACTGCCCGTGTGGGCGCGTATAGAGGGTGGATCTAGCAATGACGGTACTCGATCAGGCAGCCGGACACGGAGGTGCGGAGCCTGGCTTCTTCACGCGCGAGCGGACGGTCGCGAAACCCGGCTTCAACCGATGGCTGGTGCCGCCGGCGGCGCTGCTCATCCACCTCTCGATCGGCATGGCGTATGCCCTCAGCGTGTTCTGGAAGCCGCTCGCCAAGGTGATCCCGAACGAGGATGCGGCCTGCAAGACGATCGGCTTCTTCCAGCTGCTCACCTCGACGAGCTGCAACTGGCCGGACACGGTGACCGTCAAGGCTTTCGAGACCGGCATCGTGTTCCTCGGCATCTCGGCCGCGCTCTTCGGCGGCTGGCTCGAGAAGGCCGGCCCGCGCAAGGCGGCGCTCGTCGCCGCCGTCTGCTGGGGCGGCGGCTTCGTGATCAGCGCGCTCGCGGTGCAGGTGCACCAGCTCTGGCTGCTCTACCTCGGCATGGGCCTCGTGGGCGGCGTCGGCCTCGGCCTCGGCTACATCTCGCCGGTCTCGACGCTGATCAAATGGTTCCCTGATCGCCGCGGCATGGCGACCGGCATGGCCATCATGGGCTTCGGCGGCGGCGCGATGATCGGCGCGCCCCTCGCCAACCTCCTGATGAGCGGCGGCGAGATCGTCCCCGGCCTCAAGGTCGCCGGCTTCAAGTCGGCCACCGGCGCGCCCGGCGTCATGGAGACGTTCCTCACGCTCGGCATCGTCTACTTCGTCGTCATGTGCATCGGCGCGCTGATGTACCGCGTGCCGCCGGAGAACTGGGCGCCGGACGGGTTCTCCCCACTGGCCAGGTCGAACCGCCTCATCTCGGCCGGCGACGTCCACCTCGACGACGCCCACAAGACCTTCTCGTTCTGGATGATCTGGGCGGTCCTGTTCCTCAACGTGACCGCCGGCATCGCCGTGCTGTCGATCGCCTCGCCGATGCTGCAGACGATCTTCGGGCCGACGCTCATCGGGCTCGCGGCGGGCGTGAAGCCCAACCCCGACCAGCTCAAGGCGATCGCCGCCGTGGCGGCGGGCTTCGTCGGCCTGCTGTCGCTCTTCAACATCGGCGGCCGCTTCTTCTGGGCCTCGATGTCCGACAAGATCGGCCGCAAGGCGACCTACTTCACCTTCTTCGTGCTCGGCATCCTGCTCTACGCCTCGGTGCCGACGCTGGCCGACCACGGCCAGAAGGCGCTGTTCGTCGGCGCGCTCTGCATCATACTGTCGATGTACGGCGGCGGCTTCGCCACCGTGCCGGCCTATCTCGCCGACATCTTCGGGACCAAGTTCGTCGGCGCCATCCACGGCCGGCTGCTCACCGCCTGGTCGGCGGCGGGCGTCGTCGGCTCGGAGATCATCGTCGGCGTCCGCGACCACGAGATCGCCGCCGGCGTGCCGAAGACCGAGGTCTACGACGCGGTGATGTACGTGATGGTCGGCCTGCTCGCGCTCGGCTTCATCTGCAACCTGCTGATCCGCCCGGTGGACCCGAAGTGGCACATGGACGCCTCGGCGCCCGTCGACGGCTCCACGGTGGCCGCCGGCCGCACCTCGGGCCAGGGCATCGGCAAGGGCAGCCTCTCCGGCGCGACGCTGGTGCCGTGGCTGATCATCGCGATCCCGGTGGCCTGGGGCCTCTACAAGGCGCTCCTCAGCGCAGCGAAGATCCTGAGCTGATCCGTGAGGCCGATCTGGGCGGGAACCTGTCCGTGATCGGCCGCCGCCTTTTGGCCTGAATGGGGCCGTGCCGAGGCCTCACGCCCCCGGCATATGGCGACCGTCGCCGCACGTCCTGCGCGGAGCCTCGGGAACGTCAGCCCCCCAGCCCAACCGGGGCGCTCGCAGGATTCAGAAGAAACCGCGGCGATAGCGGGCCGGCCAGGAGTTTCGCTCCGGCCGGCCCGTGTCGTTTCAAAAGGTTTTGCCCGCTCGACTCACCCCTTCGCGTGGCTTGAAAAAGCGAAATTCCGAAGCGATATCAGCGCGGATTTTGCGAGCGGCACCAGCGCCGCCGCCACGACGGAGCTTTGCGACATGACCACCGGCGAGGAGACCACCGCAAATGCGCCGACCGGCGCGACGCCGGAGGGCACCATCACCGAGCCGGGCAAGACCGAGGGCACGACGCACGCCTTCCAGGCCGATGTCGCCCGCCTCCTGCATCTCATGGTGCACTCGGTCTATTCCGAGCGCGACATCTTCCTGCGCGAGCTGATCTCCAACGCCGCCGACGCCTGCGAGAAGCTGCGCTACGAGGCGATCGCCGAGCCCTCCCTCACGCAGGACGGCCAGCCCTTCGGCATCACGATCGCCGTCGACAAGGACGCCAAGACCCTCTCGGTGTCCGACAACGGCATCGGCATGAGCGAGCAGGACCTGCGCGAGGCGCTCGGCACCATAGCCTCCTCCGGCACCCGCGCCTTCCTCGATCGCATGGCCGCCGCCAAGGGGCCGGCGAAGGAGGGCGCCGAGGGCGAGCCGCAGGCCGAGAAGGCTGCCGACCTCATCGGCCAGTTCGGCATCGGCTTCTATTCCGCCTTCATGGTCGCCGATCAGGTCGAGGTCGACACGCGCCGCGCCGGCGCCGACTTCGCCTATCGCTGGACGTCGGACGGCAAGGGCTCCTACGCGATTGCCCCGCTGGCGCTCGACGTGGCGCCGGTCCGCGGCACGCGCGTGACGCTGCACCTCAACGCGGAGTCGCAGGAGTACCTCGAGACCTACACTCTGGAGCGTATCGTCCGCGAGCACTCCGGCGCCATCGCCGTGCCGATCTTCCTGCTCGAGAAGCCCGGCGAGGAGCCGAAGAAGCTCTCCGAAGGCACGGCGCTGTGGGCGAAGCCCAAGAGCGCGGTGACGCCGGAGGAGTACAAGGATTTCTACAACAACCTCGCCGGCCAGTTCGACGAGCCGGCGCTGACGATCCATTGGCGCGCCGAGGGCCGCACCGAGTACACCGTGCTTGCCTTCGTCCCCGGCTCGCGGCCGTTCGACCTGTTCGACCCCGGCCGCAAGGGCAAGGCGAAGCTCTACGTGCGCCGCGTGCTCATCTCGTCCGACGCCGAGATCGTGCCGAACTGGCTGCGCTTCGTGCGCCTCGTCGTCGATTCCGCCGACCTGCCGCTCAACGTCTCGCGCGAGCTCATCCAGGAGAGCGCCGTCTTCGCCGCGATCAAGAAGGGCGTCGCCAACCGCATCGTGCAGGAGCTGACGAAGTTTTCCGAGACCGAGCCGGAGAAGTTCAAGGCGATCTGGGAGAACTTCGGCTCGGTGATCAAGGAAGGGCTCTACGAGGATCCCGAGCGGCGCGACGCGATCTACAAGATGGCGCGGTTCGCGACCTCCACCCATCCCGAGGGCAACCGCACGCTCGCCGACTACGTCGCCGGGCTGAAGGAGAACCAGACCTCGATCTACTACATGCTGGGCGAGGACCTGAAGCGGCTGCAGGCGAGCCCGCAGCTCGAGGGCTTCTCCGCCCGCGGCATCGAGGTGCTGCTGCTGCCGGATCCGATCGATGCCTTCTGGGTCGGCAGCGCGGCGGGCTACGAGGGCAAGCCGTTCAAGTCGATCTCGCAGGGCGCGGCCGACATCAAGGACATCCCGCTCGAGCCGGGCAAGGAGCCGCCGAAGACGGACGCGTCGCCGGCGCAGGCCTCGCTCTTCGCGCTGATGAAGCAGACGCTCGCCGACCACGTCGAGGACGTGCGCGCCTCCGACCGCCTGTCGGAGAGCCCGGCCTGCCTCGTCGCGCAGGACCGCGGGCTCGACCTGCGGCTCGAGCGCATGCTGGCGGAGCACGGCCAGCTCGCCGGCAAGGGCTCGAAGCCGGTGCTCGAGGTGAACCCGTCGCATCCGCTGATCGGTGCGCTGGCCAACCATGTCGAGGCCGCCGACAAGGCCGCCTTCGAGGACATCGTCTGGCTGCTGCTCGACGAGGCGCGGCTGATGGAGGGCGAGAAGCCGGCCGACGCGCAAGGCTTCTCGGCCCGCCTCACCCGCGTGCTGACGAAGGCGGCGCAGGCGGCGTAGGCCGCCTCAGATGCTGCGGCCCGCGCCGTCCCAGTACGGCGCGCGCAGCTTGCGCTTGAAGATCTTGCCGGAGTCCTCGCGCGGCAACGCGTCGGCGAACGCGACGACCTTGGGCAGCTTGTAGCGCGCGAGCGTCTGGCCCAGCGCCTCGCGCACGCTCTCGCGCGTCAGCCCGGCCGCGGGGTCGGCCTCGATGTGCGCGCAGACGGCCTCGCCGAACTCGTCGTCGGGGATGCCGAAGACGGCACAGTCGCGAACGCCCGCCACCTGCATCAGCACCGCCTCGATCTCGGCGGGGTAGATGTTGACGCCGCCGGAGATGATCATGTCGCGCTTGCGGTCGCACAGGAACACGTAGCCGTCCGCGTCGACGAACCCGACGTCGCCGACGGTGACGAGCCCGTCGCGGCCGATCGCGGCGCGCTCTTCGTCGCGGCCGTGATATGTGAAGTCCGCCATCCCGCCGGCGCGCATGTAGATTTCGCCGATCTCGCCCGGCGGCAGGCGTCGGCCCTCGGCGTTGTAGGCGGCGACCTCGCCGCCCGGCAGCGCGCGGCCGACGGTGCCGGGCTTGCGCAGCGCTTCTTCCGACGAATGCCAGACCGGGATGCCGGTCTCGGTCGACCCGTAGTACTCGTTGATGACGGGGGCCCACCACTCGATCATCGCGCGCTTCAGCGGCGGCGGGCAAGGCGCGGCGCCGTGCACGACGAAGCGCAGCGACGAGAGATCGTAGCGGGCGCGCGTCTCTTCCGGCAGGCGCAGCAGCCGCGTGAACATGGTCGGCACCATGTGCATGTGGGTGACGGGATGCCGCTCGATGAGCTGCAGCATCTCCTCGGGGTCGAAGCGCGGCTCGAGCACGATGGTCGCGCCGACGCGGACGGCGGTCAGGCCGTAACCGTTTGGGGCCGAATGGTACATCGGCCCGTTCATCAGCACGACCGCCTCGGCGCCGTTGCCGTCGCCGAGGCCGTAGGCGCGCTCGGTGTTCGCGTGGCGCGCCTCGCGCTCGTGCTCGGCGGTCGGCTGGCGCTTCACGCCCTTGGGTCGGCCGGTGGTGCCGGACGTGTAGATCATCGAGCCGGTCTGCGGCGCCGGCGGCGGCGTGGGCTTGTCGGCGGCGGCGGCGACCCACTCGTCCCAGTCGCGGCGGTCCGCGAGCGTCGCGCCGGCCGGCACGCCGTAGGCGGCGGCGAGCTCCGGCGGCGTCGCCACCGCGAGCACGATCGTGCCCGCCGGCACCGCGTCGCCGAGCTTGGCGAGCAGGTCGTCGTGCCCGACGAGCACCGTGGCGCCGCAGTCGCGCAGCACGTAGCCGATCTCGTCCGGCGTGTTGTGCCAGTTGATCGGCGTCGCGTAGGCGCCGATGGTTTGGGCTGCAACGGACGCCTCGAAGAAGGCGAAGTCGTTGCGGAGCAGTAGCGCGACGGACTGGCCCGGCGCGACGCCGGCGGCGTGCAGGGCCTTCGCCGCGTTGGCGACCCGCTCCCCGAGCGCCGCGCGCTCGAGCACGCGATCGCCGGAGAGGATGCGGCTCACGCGACCGCTGCCTGGGCCGGGCGTCCCCACGACGAGGCATGGCCGCCGGTGACGCGCGCCAGCGCCGCCTCGTATTCGCGCGCCAGCTGGTCGACGCGCTCGCCGACCGAGAGCACGCGGTCGATCGCGCCGATGCCCTGGCCGCAGCCCCAGATGTCGCGCCAGGCCTTGGCGCGGCTCTCGCCGCCGGAGCCGAAGTTCATCTTCGAGGCGTCGCTGGTCGGCAGGTTGTCGGGGTCAAGGCCGGCGTTGACGATCGACGGCTTCAGGTAGTTGCCGAGCACGCCGGTGAAAAGATTGGTGTAGACGATGTCGTCGGCGCGCGAGTCGACGATCATCTGCTTGTAGCCGTCGGCGGCGCGCGCCTCGCGCGTCGCGATGAAGGCCGAGCCGATGTAGGCGAGGTCGGCGCCCGCGGCGCGCGCGGCGAGGATCGCGGCGCCCGACGCGATCGAGCCCGACAGCGCCAGCGGGCCGTCGAACCAGGCGCGGATCTCCTGGATCAGCGCGAAGGGGGACAGCGTGCCGGCATGGCCGCCGGCGCCCGCCGCGACCGCGATGAGGCCGGTCGCACCTTTCTCCACCGCCTTGTGGGCGAAGCGGTCGTTGATGATGTCGTGCAGCGTGATGCCGCCGTAGCCCTGGATCGCCTGGTTCACCTCCTCGCGCGCGCCGAGCGAGGTGATGACGATCGGCACCTTGTGCTTCACGCAGAGCCCGACGTCCTGCTCGAGCCGGTCGTTGCTCTTGTGGACGATCTGGTTGACGGCAAACGGTGCGGCGGGACGGTCGGGATGCGCGCGATCGTGCGCGTCGAGCTCCTCGCGGATCTGGTGCAGCCACTCGTCGAGCTGCGTCGCCGGCCGCGCGTTGAGCGCCGGGAAGGCGCCGACGATCCCGGCCTTGCACTGCGCGATCACCATCTCGGGCCCCGAGATGATGAACAGCGGCGCGCCGACGACGGGCAGCCGCAGCCGGGTCGCGAGGACAGGCGGGAGGGTCATGGTCGCTCCTTCGTCGGGCGTTCGTTCGCTTCTGCGTACGACGTAAACATCCGCTCGGGCCTGTCAAGCCGTCTACTTGAGAGGGGCGTTGAGGATCCAGCGGTGGCCGAACGGATCGCGGAAGGTTGCGAGCCGCGTGCCCCAGAACGAGTTCGTCGGCGCCGTCTCGGCGCGTCCGCCGAGCTTCACCGCCTTCTCGAAGGTGTCGTCGACCTTGTCCTTGGCGGCGAACTCGAGGCTCACCGAGACGGTCGCGGCCTCGCCGGGGATGCCGACCCTCGTCTGGCCGAACTCGGGGAAAGCGTCGGCGAGCATCACCGTGCCGCCGTTGAGCGCCAGCTCGCAATGCATGACGCGCAGGCCGTCGAGCGCCGGCATGAAGGCCTTCTGCTCGGCGCCGAAGACCTGGGTGTAGAAGGCGATCGCGGCGAGCGCAGGCGAGCAGGTGAGATAAGGCGCGACGGGCGGGCGCGTCATGGTGGGTCCCCCCGGCGCAAGCGGCGCGCCGATGCGCCTGTTTTAGCGCCACCGCCGCGTCGAATGCGAGATCGCGCGCCGCTTCATCCGCAGCAATCGTTGCTGCGGACGTGTCCGATCTCGAGCGGCGATCCGACGCTTTCAACCGGAGGCTGCCGGCGTTGATCAAGCCGCGCAGTCGGCGGCAAATCGAGCAGCGATGGCGCTGCGGACGTAAACGGCACGTCGCATCCAAAACTGCTCAAATGCCGCACAAGTATCGGGACACATTGCACAATCTATCAGCGATCCATGCAATCGGGCATTAACCATGTCGCGCCAGGATGACGCCGGATCCAAACAGTCCGCGGCACCGACGTTCGCATGATCAGGTTCATCAACTCGAAGCTGTCGATCCCGGCGCGGCTCTGGCTCATGGTCACGCTGTCGGCGGTGCCGGACGTCGTGCTGACCGCCCTGTTCATCAAGCAGTCGAGCCTCGACATCTCCTTCGCGCAGAAGGAGGACGACGGCAGCGCCTATATCGCCAAGCTGTGGCGCCCGTTCATCGATACCGCCAAGACCGGAACGCTCGACGCGCCGCTCGCCGTCGACCCCGAGGCGGATGTGAAGTTCAACGCGGTGGATGCCTCCAAGGCCTACGTCGCCGCGACGACGGTGGCCGACCGCCTCGAGACCGGCAAGGCGCTGATCGGGGCCGTCGCCGACGGCTCGAACCTGACGCTCGATCCCGATCTCGACAGCTACTACGCCATGGACGCGGCGACGGTGCGCCTGCCGGGCCTGGCCGTCGCCGCCGTCGCCCTCGGCAAGGCCGCCTCCGAGCCGCCGGGCTCGAAGCGGCTGATCGACATCGCCTTCGCGGTGAAGAGCCTCGAGATCTCGTCGGGCGACGCGGATTCCTCGCTGAGCGCGGCGATGAAGGACAATGCCGCCGGCCTGACGCGCAAGGCGCTCGACGACGACACCAGGGCGCTGCGCAACGTCGCGAGCGCGCTCGCCGCACGCGGCCACACGCTGCTCGACGGCGGCAGGGTCGACGACCTCGCCGCCGCGCAGAGCGAGGTGCTGAAGCAGGTCGACACGACGTGGAGCGCGACCAACACCGAGCTCGAGCGGCTCCTCGAGGTGCGCATCGCCGGCTTCTACCAGAAGCTGACGAACAGCCTGATCTTCGCCGGCCTCTCGCTCGTCGTCGCCTACACGATGTCGAAGATCATCTCGTCCGGCCTGTCGCGGCGCATGCGCCGGCTGGTGAAGGCGATGGACGGCCTCGCCGCCAACGATGTGACGACCGAAATCCCCTATCTCGACGACAAGCACGAGACCGGCGCCATCGCGCGCACGCTCGTCCTCTTCAAGCAGAACGTCGAGGCGCGCACCGCGCTGCAGGACGAGAAGGAGCTCGCGCAGCAGCAGTCGGCCGTCGTGCGCACCGTCGCCGCCGGCCTCGAGAAGCTGGCGCACGGCGACCTTACCGCGGAGCTCTCGACGCCCTTCCCGCCCGATCTCGAGCCGATCCGCGTCGACTTCAACGCCACCGTCGTCACGCTGCGCGACACGATGCGCACGATCGCCCAGAGCACCGAGGTCATCCGCCTCGGCACCGCCGACATCGCCGAGGCGACGAGCGACCTCGCGAGCCGCACCGCGCAGCAGACCTCGGCGCTCGAGATCTCGGCCGGCGCGCTGCGCCAGCTGACCGGCTCGATCGATCGGTCCGCCGGCGGCGCCGCCCGCGCCCAGAGCATCGTCAAGCACGCCAAGACCGAGGCCGAGCGCAGCGAGCACGTCGTGCGCGACGCCATCACCGCGATGACGGTGATCGAGCAGTCCTCGGCGCGCATCGAGGAGATCATCGGCTACATCGACCGCATCGCCGCGCAGACCAACCTGCTGGCGCTCAACGCGGCAATCGAGGCGGCGCGCGCCGGCGAGTCGGGCCGCGGCTTCGCCGTCGTCGCGGCGGAAGTGCGCGACCTCGCCAAGCATTCCACCGACTCGGCGCAGCAGATCAGGGCGCTGATCTCGGCGGCGACCAAGCAGGTCGGCTTCGGCTCCGAGCTGGTGGGCGAGACCGGCCGCGCGCTGGAGCGCATCGTCGCCCACGTCGGCGACACCAACATCGCGATCGGCGGCATCGCCGGCGACGTCGCGATGCAGACGGAAAAGCTCTTCGAGACCAACGAGGCGTTCGGCCAGATGGACCTGGTGATCCAGCAGAACGTCTCGATGGTCGAGGACGTGACAGGCGCCGCCCATCGCCTCAGCCGCGAGACCGAGCGCCTCGCCCAGCTCGTCGGCGGCTTCCGCACCGACGCCCGCGCCGCCTGAGGCGTCGCGTCAGCGCAACTCTTCAGCGTACTTGCAGCGGCGTGGGCAGCGCGATGCCGGCCGGCGGCGGGAACAGGTCGTCGGCTCGATGGTGGTGGCGACCTCGGGGTGCTCCCCTTGGTCCGGTTCGGATGCAGGATGCCGAGGAGTGCGGAGAGGCCGACGAGCCGGTTGAGCGACGGCGGCCCGGTCACGACCCTGTAGGGCTCGCCGGCGTCGAGCACGACGATCGTGCCTTGCGGCAGCGCCTTGCGCAGCGGCGAGGACAACGCCTCCTCCTCGCCGAAGATCACGACCTTCGGCTTCAGCGCGACGACGGCGTCGACGGTCATCGGCTGGAACGTGCCGCCCGAGGCCGCGACGACGTTGCGGCCGCCGGCGAGGCGGATCGTCTCGTCGAACGAGGTGCCGCCGCGCAGCGCGAGCAGCCCGTCGGTGCCGCGCGCGGCATAGACGGGCACGCGCTCGGCCTCCGGAAGGCCGGCGACCGGCTTCGCGCGCTCCAGCACGCCGGCGGCGACCGAGGCGATGGTCGCGGCGCGCGGCTTCACGTCGAAGGCGTCGCCGAGCGCGCGCACCACGTCGCCGATCTGCGCCAGCGCGCCGCCGTAGAGCAGGGTCGGCACGCCGAGCTTGGACTGGACCTTCTCGTCGGCGGCGACGAAGCGCGCCGAGACGTTGCCGTAGTCGACGACGAGCGAGGGGTTCAACGCCTTCACCGCCGCGATGTCGCCCGGCGCCTCGGTGCGCGAGAGCTGCGGGATTCGCGGCAGCTTCGCCAGGCTGCGGTCCACGTACATCGCGTGCTCCGCGTTGACGGGCTCAACGAGGCCGACGAGCCGGGTCGGCGCCAGGGCCTGCAGGAGCACCTGCGCCGGTGCGCCCGCCGGCACCACGGTGGCGACGCTGGCCGGCACCTCGACCTTGCGCCCGACCGAGTCGGTCAGGGTCGCGGCCGCCGCCGCCGTCGGCAGGAGCGCCGCAACAATTAATGACAAATTTCGCGCAGATGGGAGTGGATGACGTCCGCTCGCCTGCCCATGAACTGGGCGGCTGTCATGCCGTTTACACGGACAGCGCCTAGCCTGGACCCTCATGCTGCCATCCTTCCTCTGCGCACTCGCCGGCTTCTTCCTGACGGTTCAGGTGGCGACCCTGGCCATCGCCTGGTGGCGCTGCCGGCGGAGCGCCGCTTGGCACCGTGCCGAGACTGCCTTGCCCGCGATGACGGTGGTGCGCCCGCTCTGCGGCCTCGAGACGTTCAGCCGCGAGACGCTCAATGCCTCGTTCGCGCTCGATTATCCAGTGTTCGAGCTGTTCTTCTGCGTCGCACGTGCCGACGATCCGATCATCCCGCTGGTCGATGCGGCGATCGCCGCGCACCCCCACGTGAGGGCGCGCCTGCTGATCGGCGACGACCCGATCTCGATCAATCCGAAGCTCAACAACATGGTGAAGGCCTGGCGCGCCGCGAGCTACGAGCGCATCGCCTTCATCGATTCGAACGTCCTGGTGACGCCGGACTTCGCGCGCCGCCTCATCGCCAGCTGGCGCGACGACACGGGCTGCGTCGCGGCGCCGCCGGTCGGCACGCAGCCCGGCAATTTCGGCGGCCATCTCGAGTGCGCGTTCCTCAACACCTACGAGGCGCGCTGGCAGTACGTCGTCGACACGATCGGCAACGGCTTCGCGCAGGGCAAGACGCTGCTCTACCGCAAAAGCGACCTCGATCGCTCGAGCATGCGCGAGCTCGCCGCCGAGCCGGCCGAGGACGCGGCGACGACCAAGATGGTCCGCGCGATGGGGTTGCGCGTGCGCCTCGCGCAGCCCTCGCCGCAGCCGCTCGGGCCGCGCAAGGTCGCCGAGGTGTGGAGCCGGCAGCTGCGCTGGGCGCGCCTGCGCCGCGCGACCTTCCCGCTCGAGTTCCTGCCCGAGATCTTCTCCGGCACGATGATCCCGGCCCTCACCGCCGCCGCCGCGGCGGTGGCGATGGACTGGCCGGTCGCGACGGCGACGCTCGCTTATGTCGGGATCTGGTATGCCGCCGAGATCACCACCGCGGCGGCCTGCCGCTGGCCGGTCGGCTGGGCGAGCCTGCCGGCGCTGGTGACGCGCGACATCATGATGCCCGCCGTTTGGATCGGCGCCTTCACGGGCCGCAGCTTCACCTGGAAGGGCAACGCGGTGCAGATGGAGGATCGGCGAAACCGCCGCCCTGTCGTCGAGACCGAAGGCGCTTAGGCGGCCGCCCTCGCCACAGCCACGACAACCGAGCGCCCCTCGACGCTGATGTTGCCGCTAAGCGGCGGTTCCGAGCCGCTCTCGTAGGCGTTGTCGAAGCTTGCCGCCTTGGCCGAGGTGTCGAGGGCGAGCGACCAGCTCTCGCCCGCAGGCAGCGTCGGCAGGGTCGCGGCGATGGGCGAGACCCAGCCGTTGTAGGCGACGTAGAGGCGGCTCGCCGGGTCGCCCTCGAGCCCATCGAGCTGCCAGGCGAGGAAATGGTTGCCGGCGTCCTCGAAATAGTCGGCGTCGATCTCCTGCCCGTCGTCGCGCAGCCAGGTGATGTCCTTGATCGCGCGGCCGGAGCGCGGCGCTCCGGTGAAGAAGGCGGCCGGTCGCAGCGCTTCATGCGCGCCTCGCAGATGCAGCAGACGTCGCGTGAAGGTCAGCAGCGCCGCGTTGCTGGTGGCGAGCGACCAGTCGAGCCAGTTGACCGAAGTGTCGAGATTGTAGGGGTTGTTGTTGCCGTGCTGCGTGCGGCCGAGCTCGCTGCCGCCGGTCATCAGCGGCACGCCGGCCGAGAGCATGAGCAGCGCGAGGCTGGTGCGCTGTGCCTGCAGCTGCGCGGCGCGGTCGCCGCCGTGGTCCCAGCCCATCTCGTCCTCGCTCGAGCGGCCGCCGTCCGAGCGGCCGTTCGGCCAGGGCTGGTCGTTGTTGCGCTCGTTGTAGGTGTGCAGGTCGGCGAGGCAGAAGCCGTCGTGGCAGACGACGTAGTTGACCGAGGCCCACGGCGCGCGGCCCCTGTCGCCGAAGAGGTCGTGCGAGCCGGCGACGCGCGTCGCGAGCTGGCCCGGCGTCACCTTGACGAAGCCGAGCTTGTTTTGCGAGGCGCGGATCGTGTCGCGGAAGCGGTCGTTCCACTCGGCCCAGCCGACCGGAAAGTTGCCGAGCTGGTAGGCGCCGCCGTCGTTGACCGCATACGGCTCGGCGATGAGGTCGACGCCGGCGCCGCCGTCGGCCGCGCGCACCGGAAGCTCGCGCACGGCGCGATTGAGGATGTTTGCGGGATCGTCGCGATCGAAGGTGAAGCCGCCCGCCGTCTGCGCGTTGCCGAGCACCGCCGCGAGGTCGAAGCGGAAGCCGTCGACGCCCATCTCGTGCGCCCAGTACGTGAGCGACTCGAGCACGAGGTCGCGCGTCAGCGGGTCGGCGGTATCGAAGTTCGGGCCGACGCCGGAATTGTTCTGGAACGTCGCGGCATCCCCGAACCGGCGCTCGGTCTCGTAGTAGCGGTCGTTGTCGAGGCCGCGGAACGAGTAGATCGTGTTGGCGTCGCGCGGCTCGGTCGCGCCGGCTTCCTCGGTGTGGTTGTAGACGACGTCGAGGAAGACCTTGAGCCCCGCGTCGTGGAAGGCCTTCACCATCGCGCGGAACTCGCGCGTCGGGCCGCCCGGCGACTGGTCCGACGCATGGCGCCGATCCGGCGCGAAGAAGCCCACCGTCTGGTAGCCCCAGTAGTTCTGCAGCGACGGCGGATCGGAAAACTTCGGGTCGTCGTTCAGCGCATTCTGCGACTGGTGCACCGGCAGAAACTCGACCGCGGTGATGCCGAGGTCGCGCAGGTAGGGCGCGCGCAAGGCGGCGCCGGCATAGGTGCCACGCAGCTCCTCGGGCACGTCGGGGTCGCTCTTGGTGAGGCCACGCACGTGCACCTCGTAGACGATGTCGTCCTTGAGCGGATGCGTCGGCTTCGCGCCGAGGTCGCCGCCGGGATCGGCGAAGAGCACTCCCTTCGGCGCGATCGGCCCGGTGTCGACGTGTCGGTTGGCCTCGCCCGACCGGTAGGGATCGCGATCGGGATGCGCCAGCGTCTGCGGGCAGTGGCTGACTTCGCGGGCGTGCGGATCGAGCAGCAGCTTGTTTGGATTGAAGCGGTTGCCGTCGCCGTCCACGTCGGCGACGAAGCCGGCGGTCGAGCCCGGCGTCCAGGAGGGATCGTAGGGCCAGTTGGGGCCGAAGGCGCGATAGCCGTAGTAGCGCGCGCCGGCGCCGATCGATTCCGCGGCGGGCACGGTTGCCTCGAAGAGGCCGTCGTCGTCCCTCGTCATCGGCTGGCGGAGGACGGCGTCGCCACCGGTCGCGGCGGCATAGAGCCACAGCTCGACCCGCTCGGCGGCCGGCGCCTTGACGCGGAAGGCAACAGCGTCGCTTGTCACGGTGGCGCCGAGAGCGAGCGTGGTCATCCGCAGTCCTTCCGTCTGGGAGCGGCGACGAGCCTACAACCATAGATTGCGGCCGTCAGTCGAACTTAAGGCCAAGCTTCTCGCCGCGCCTTGAGCTTTCGTCGATTTTCGAATGTTTAAAAAGTGAGAAGTTCGTCATAGACGCCGCTCGCGCGCGACCGTAACGCCTCACCACCTGGAGGAAGACAGCTGACCGACGTTCTCGAGCGTTCCCCGCTGCCGACGGAGCGCCCGCCGTTCGGCCGCTCCGGCCTGCGCCATGTCCTCGCCGTCGCCGGTCCCGGACTCGTCGTCATGCTCGCGGACACCGATGCGGGCAGCGTCGTCACCGCCGCGCAGAGCGGCGCGCAATGGGGCTACAAGCTCCTGCTGTTTCAGTTCGTGCTCATCCCGATCCTCTACGTCGTGCAGGAGCTGACGGTCCGGCTCGGCATCGTCACCGGCGAGGGCCACGCCGCGCTGATCAAGCGCCATTACGGGCGCGGCTGGGCGGCGCTGTCGGTCGCGACCCTGCTGCTTGCCTGCCTCGGCGCCCTGCTGACCGAGCTCAGCGGGCTCGCCGGGATCGGCACGCTGTTCGGCATTCCGAACGCGCTGACGCTGGCGCTTGTCGTCGCCGGGCTCGTCGCCATCGCGGTGACGGGCTCGTACAAGAGCGTCGAGCGCATCGCGCTCGCGATCGGCGCCTTCGAGCTGGCCTTCATCGCGGTCGCCGTCGTGGCGCACCCGAGCCTCGGCGAGGTCGCGCGGGACTCGGTCCGCATCCCGATCGCCGATCCGAAGTACCTTCTCCTGGTCTCCGCCAACATCGGCGCGGTGATCATGCCGTGGATGGTGTTCTACCAGCAGTCGGCGGTCATCGAGAAAGGCCTCACGCTCGCCGATCTCAGGGCCGCCCGCATCGACACGGCCGTCGGCTCGGTCGTCACCCAGCTCATCATGGCGGCGGTGCTCGTCGCGGCGGCCGCAGCCCTCTGGAGCGGGCCGGCCCGCTCGCTCGACACGGTGCAGGAGATCGCCGGCGCCATGACGGCGGTGCTCGGCACCTTCGTCGGGCGGCTGTGCTTCGGCCTCGGCGTCGCCGGCGCGGCGATGGTCGCGGCCATCGTCGTGACCTTGACGGCGGCGCGCACGCTCGGCGAGCTGATCGGCTACCGGCACGAGCTGCGCAACGACGTCACCGAAGCCCCGTGGTTCTACACCGTCTACGCGGTCATCCTGGTCGCCGGCGCCGCCATCGTGCTGTCGGGCGCCAACGTCGTGACGCTCTCGGTCGGCGTGCAGGTCATGAACGCGATGCTGTTGCCGATCGTGCTCGGCTTCCTGTTCCTGCTGGCGCGGAAGCTGCCGGAGCCCTACCGCCTCTCCGGCGCCAAGGCCTGGGCCGTCGGCATCGTCATGCTGGCGACGGTCGTGCTCGGGCTCTACTCCGGGATCGCCGGCCTCTTCTCCTAGCGGCAACCATGTCGCCACGCCGAAAGGCGCCGGCGCCCCCGCCATGCTATTGTCGTCTTCCTCGCACCAGAAGACGCGCATGACACGCAAGCATTTCGGCACCGACGGCATCCGCGGCAAGGCGAACGGGGCGATCACGCCCGACCTCGCCATGAAGGTGGCGCAGGCGACCGGCCACGTGTTCCAGCGCGGCGAGCACCGCCACCGCGTGGTCATCGGCAAGGACACGCGGCTCTCCGGCTACATGATCGAGTACGCGATGGTCGGCGGCTTCACGTCGGTCGGCATGGACGTGCTGCTGCTCGGCCCGATGCCGACGCCCGCCGTCGCCATGCTGACCCGCTCGATGCGCGCCGACGTCGGCGTGATGATCTCCGCCTCGCACAATCTCTACGAGGACAACGGCATCAAGCTGTTCGGGCCCGACGGCTACAAGCTGTCGGACGAGATCGAGGCCAGGATCGAGAAGCTGATCGGCGGCGAGCTGCCCATCCGCCTGTCGAAGTCGGAATCGCTCGGCCGCGCCAAGCGCGTCGACGACGTAATGGCGCGCTACATCGAGTTCGCCAAGATGACGCTGCCGCGGCACATGTCCTTCGAGGGGCTGCGCGTCGTCGTCGACTGCGCCAACGGCGCCGCCTACAAGGTCGCGCCGGAGACGCTGTGGGAGCTGGGCGCCGAGGTATTCTCTATCGGCGTCGAGCCCGACGGCTTCAACATCAACCGCCGCGTCGGCTCGACGGCGCCGGACGCGCTCGTCGCCAAGGTGCGCGAGATGCGCGCCGACATCGGCATTGCCCTCGACGGCGACGCGGACCGCGTGCTGATCGTCGACGAGAAGGGGCGCAAGGTCGACGGCGATCAGCTGATGGCCGCCGTCGCCGAGTCCTGGCAGAGCGACGGGAAGCTGTCGCAGCCGGGCATCGTCGCGACCCTGATGTCGAACCTCGGGCTCGAGCGCTACCTCGACTCGATCGGCCTGTCGCTGGCCCGCACCGCGGTCGGCGATCGCTACGTGCTCGAGCACATGCGCCGGCACGGCTACAACCTCGGCGGCGAGCAGTCCGGCCACATCATCCTCTCCGACTACGCGACGACCGGCGACGGCCTCGTCGCCGCGCTGCAGGTGATGGCGCTCGTGAAGAAGAGCGGCCGGCCGGTCAGCGAGGTCTGCCGTCGCTTCGAGCCGGTGCCGCAGATCCTCAAGAACGTCCGCTTCACGGAGGGCCGCAGGGTGCCGGAGGAGAAGCTCGCCGCCGCCGTCGAGGCCGGCCGCGCCCGCCTCGGCGCCACCGGCAGGCTGATCGTGCGCCCCTCCGGCACCGAGCCGCTGATGCGCGTGATGGGCGAGGGCGACGATGCCGACCTCGTCGAGAAGGTCGTCGACGAGGTGTGCGAGGCGCTGAGCGCGGCTGCCTAGCCGGGCGCGCGTCGCCGTTCGCCTAAATGCGAAGAGAAGATACGGCGGCCTTCGCGTAATCTCCGGGTGACCTCCTGGAGGGCGATCCCATGCGTCTCCTCTTGAGTGCGATCCTGCTTACGCTGTCGGCCTCCGTCGCGCTGGCGCTCGGACCCGACGACGTGGTCGGCACATGGACGCTCGTGAGCGCTGTCCGGAAGGTTGTGGCGACCGGCGCGGAGAGCGGCCTCTACGGCGACCACCCCAATGGAACGATCATGTATGGCCGCGACGGCCGGATGATCGTCCTCATCGTTCAAGACAAGCGCCCGAAGCCTGCAGGCGTCGCGACCATGACGGACGCGGACCGCGTCGCTCTGTTCAAGTCCATGCTCGCCTACAGCGGGACCTACGCGATCGAAGGGGATACGATCACGCACTCGATTTCCGCTTCCTGGAACGAGGTCTGGACGGGCACGAAGGTGGCCCGCGACGTGAAGCGTGACGGCGATCGCCTGATCTACACGACGAAGCCGGCGCCTGCCTCGACCGACGGCCAGGTCAGCGTCGTGACGCTGGTCTGGCAGAAGGTTCACTGACACGATCGCTCAGACGTGGCGCCCGCGTTTGTTTCAACGGTGTCGAGCTTAGCCCAATGGCGAATTGCGGCTGCGAGGCAGGGGCGGAGTGTTTCGCGACCTCTCGCCCACGAGGTGACGCCTATGTCTCTCAGCTCTGAGCTCTTCGCGCGACCCGCCGATCTCTCGCCGGCCTCGCGCTTCACGACCATGAACGGCATGGTCTATCTCGTCAGCGGGCTCGCCTTTCTCGCGTGGCCGAACCTGATCCAGATCGTCTTTCGCGACGCCCCATTCGAGGGCCACGAGGCGGCTTTGTTCCGCCTGCTGGGCATGCTGCTGGCGATCGTCGGGTGGCTCTACATCTTCGGCGGCCTTGCCGGCACGCGCCAGTTCGTCTGGGCGACCATCGTCGACCGCGTCACGATCGTTCCCGCCGTCCTCGTCGTCATGGCGATCAACGGGATCTTCCCGCATCTCTCGATCTTCTTCGCCGTCGTCGATCCGGCGATGGCAATCGGCGCCTATCTGCTCCTGCACCGGCGTGCGCCCATGCCCTCGCGCAGCCCGTTTGGCGTGCGGGCGCCGAACTGACGTTCCGGACAGCCGAAAGCCCCTGCGCGGCTTGGCAACATCACGCGATCTCCCACGCCTCCGGCGAGGCGAGGATCGCCAGCACCAGGGCGAAGGTTTTTTCGTGCGAGGGGTTGTGCGCCACGACCCGGCCGACGAGGGGCGCGCCGAGCACCGCGAGGTCGCCGATCATGTCGAGCGCGACGTGGCGGCCGGGCTCGTCGGGGTAGCGGCGCGGCGGCAGCAGGCGGCGGCCGGCGACGAGGCTCGCGCGCCACGGCCGCCAGCCGCGCAGCAGCGGCGCCGGGCCGCCCGCACGGGCGCCGATCTCCTCCCAGACGCCCGGCGGCTCGACGAGCGCGGGGTCGGCCGCATGCGGCATCGCGCCCGGCGGCCGTGCCGCGTGCGGCGGCGTCAGGCCGAGGCGGCGGTGCAGGTTGCCGAAGCTGCGCGCGCACATCAGGCCGGCCTCGAAGGTAGGGGCGTCGACGGTTCCGCGCCAGCGCATCACCGGGAACGCCGGCAGCACGTCGTGCGTGACGTCGATCGCGAAACCCTCGCAGGGCTCGGCGCGGAGCATGCCGCCGTCGCGCGCGACCTGGACGGGGGCGCGCAGGCGAATCGCCCGGCGCGCCGCGTCCTGCGCGACGACGCCCGCCTCGCGCAGCGCGCGGCACCAGCGGACGGCGCTTCCGTCGAAGATCGGCACCTCGGGGCCGTCCAGCTCGATTGCGACGTTGTCGACGCCGTAGGCGGCGAGGGCCGCCATCAGGTGCTCGATCGTGCGCGCGGTGCGTCCGTCGTCGAGCGCAATCGACGTGCTCATGCGGCTCGCCACCCAGCGCTCGGCGGCGATCGGCACGAGCGGGCCGCCCGGCGGGCCGATGCGGCGCCCGTGATCCGGGGGCGCCGGGCGCAGCGTGACGCGGGCGCGCCGCCCGGTGTGCAGGCCGACGCCCGACACGCGGACGTCAGCGGCGATCGTCGTCTGGCGGGTCACGCGCCGCTTAAGGCAGAGGCGGGCGTGTCCGTCGAGCGCTTTTGCGGGGCGGCGCTCTCGCCTATAGGAGCGTCTCCCGCCTCCAACCCTCCGGCCTCGATGAGCGAAGACCACGACGAGCAGAAGAAGCGCGCACGCGCCTGGTTCGAGGAGCTGCAGGGCAAGCTGCTGGCGGCGCTCGAGGCCATCGAGGCCGAGGCGCCGGGCCCGTTCGCGCAGGACGATCTCGCGCCGGGCAAGGCCGAGACCAAGCCGTGGCGCCGCTCCAACCACGACGGCGCCGACGGCGGCGGCGGCCGCATGGGCACGCTCAAGGGCCGCGTCTTCGAGAAGGCGGGCGTCCATTCCTCGACCGTCTACGGCACCTTCGCGCCGGAGTTCGCCAAGCAGATCCCCGGCGCCAGCGCCGACCCGCGCTTCTGGGCCTCGGGCATCTCGGTCATCGTCCATCCGTGGAACCCGAACGTGCCGGCCGTCCACATGAACACGCGATTCGTGGTGACGTCGAAGAGCTGGTTCGGCGGCGGCGCCGACCTGACGCCGGTGCTCGATCGCCGCCGCACGCAGGAGGATGCCGACACGCAGGCCTTCCATGCCGCGATGCGCGGGGCCTGCGAGGCCAACGCCGCGGTTGCCGACTATGTGCGCTTCAAGGCGTGGTGCGACGAGTACTTCCACCTGAAGCATCGCGACGAGCCGCGCGGCATCGGCGGCATCTTCTACGACTATCTCGAGCCGGCCGGCTCGGGCCACGGCTTCGATCCGCTGCTCGGCTTCACGCGTGCCGTCGGCGAGGCGTTCCTTTCGATCTATCCCGAGCTCGTCCGCCGCAACTACGCGACGTCCTGGACCGCGGCCGACCGCGAGGAGCAGCTCGTGCGCCGCGGCCGCTACGTCGAGTTCAACCTGATCTACGATCGCGGCACGATCTTCGGGCTGAAGACCGGCGGCAATGTCGAATCGATCCTGTCCTCGCTGCCGCCGGCCGTCAGGTGGCCGTGAGGCCCTGAAGGAACGCCCGCAGCGGCGCCGGCAGCGGCGTCGGCTTGCGCGTCTCGCGATCGACGTAGACGTGCACGAAGAAGCCTTCGGCCGCCGCCTCGTCGGCCTTCGCGTCGAACAGCCCGACCTCGTAGCGCACGCTCGAGTTACCGATCTTCGCCACGCGAAGGCCGGCCGCCACGTCGCCGGGGAACGACAGCGACGCCGCATAGCGGCAGCCCGTCTCCACCACCAGCCCGATCACCTCGCTCGCGACGGGATCCAGCACGCCGGCCTCGATGAGCGCGGCGTTCACCGCCGTGTCGAAGAACGAGTAGTAGACCACGTTGTTGACGTGGCCGTAGACGTCGTTGTCCATCCATCGCGTCGCGATGGTGCGGAATAGTTTGTAGTCGTCGCGTTTCCCGCGCATGCCTGCCACACCGCCAGCGTCTCTCGGCCGGCTTGCATAGACCGCCGTCTTTCGGGCAGGTCAACCGCGCCCGAGGAGAGCCGCCGGAGAGCCGCATGAAGATCAGAGCCGCCGTCCTGCGCGAGATGGGCGCCAGGCCGCCCTACGCGACGAGCCGCCCGCTCACGATCGAGGAGCTCGACCTGGCGCCGCCCGGTCCCGGCGAGGTGCTGGTCAAGATCGGCGCCGCCGGCCTCTGCCATTCCGATCTCTCCGTCATCAACGGCAGCCGGCCGCGGCCGATGCCGATGGCGCTGGGCCACGAGGCGGCGGGCACCGTCGTCGAGACGGGCGAGGGCGTCGACGACCTCGAGCCGGGCGACCACGTCGTGATGGTCTTCATGCCGTCCTGCGGCCACTGCCTGCCCTGCGCCGAGGGGCGGCCGGCGCTCTGCGAGCCGGGCGCGGCCGCAAACGGCAAGGGCGTGCTGCTGACGGGCGAAATGCGCCTGTCGCAGGGCGGCGCAGCGATCCATCACCACATCGGCTGCTCGGCCTTCGCCGATCACTCGGTCACCTCGCGCCGGTCGCTCGTGAAGATCGATCGCGACCTGCCGCTGACCGAGGCCGCGCTGTTCGGCTGCGCGGTGCTGACCGGCGTCGGCGCTGCGGTGAACACGGCGCAGGTCAGGGCGGGGCAGAGCGTCGTCGTCGTCGGCCTCGGCGGCGTCGGGCTCGCGGCCCTGATGGGCGCGCTCGCGGCCGGCGCGGCGCAGGTGATCGGCGTCGATCTCTCGCCGGAGAAGCTCGCGCTGGCGCGCGATCTCGGCGCCACCGCCACCATCGACGGCGGCGCCAGCGATGCCGTCGAGCAGGTGAAGGCGCTGACGCAGGGCGGCGCCGACGTGGCGCTCGAGTTCGCCGGCGTCGCGCCGGCGCTCGAGGCGGCCTGGAAGATGACGCGGCGCGGCGGGCTCACCGTGACCGCCGGCCTGCCGCCGCCCGACGCCACCCTGCCCGTCAACATCGTCAGCCTGGTCGGCGAGGAGCGCACGCTGAAGGGCAGCTACATCGGCACCTGCGTGCCGAAGCGCGACGTGCCGCGCTACATCGCGCTCTACCGCGCCGGCCGCCTGCCGGTGGACCGGCTGATGAGCGGCCTCATCGCGCTCGACGACATCAACGAGGCCTTCGACCGCCTGCACGAGGGCAAGGCGGTCCGCCAGGTGATCGCGTTCTGAGGCCGGCATGTCGCGGAGAATCCTTCTCGCGACGTTCGGCACGCTCGGGGACCTCTACCCCTTCGTCGCGATCGCCAAGGCGCTTGCGGCGCGCGGCCTCGAGCCGCTGATCGCCGCCCCGGCGATGCACCGGCGCACGATCGAGGGCGAGGGCATCGCGTACGCGCCGATCCGGCCCGACATGCCGGATATCTGCGAGGCGCTCGGCACCGATCTTCCCGGCGCCTATCGCATCATGCTGGGCAATCCGCATTTCATCCTCGACGAGATCTACATGCGCTTCCTGCGCGAGACGTATGAGGA
This sequence comes from Beijerinckiaceae bacterium RH AL1, assembly GCA_901457705.2. Classification (NCBI taxonomy): domain Bacteria; kingdom Pseudomonadati; phylum Pseudomonadota; class Alphaproteobacteria; order Hyphomicrobiales; family Beijerinckiaceae; species Beijerinckiaceae bacterium RH AL1. The sequence goes on along the minus strand of LR590083.2, from coordinate 3,956,102 downwards.
CGTCGTCGGCGCGGCCCGGGGCTGTGCCGGGATCCTCACGCACAGCCTGCTTGTCGGCGCCAACCTTGCGGCCGAGACGCTGGGCCTGCCGGCCGCCCGCGTCGCGCTGGCGCCGCTGCACCTGCAGTCGGCCGTCGCGCCCTCGGCGACGCCGTCGGCGCCCTACTATTTGACGCCGTGCCTTGCGCCGGTGGTCGGCTACAACAGGCTGGTGCGCCGCATCGTGCGCGGCAGCGTCGCGCTCCGCATGGGCCGCCTGCGGGCCTTCCGCCGCAGCCTCGGCCTGCCGCCGACGCGCGAGGACCTGTTCCTGGACTTCGGCCGCCCCAACGGCGCCGACCGCATCTTCGGGCTGTGGTCGCCGCGCTTTGCGCCGCCGCAGCCGGATCAGCCCGAAAACCTCGAGGTCGTCGGCTTCCCGTTCTTCGTGCCGGAGGATGCCGAACGGCGCGCGCTCGATCCGCGCGTGACCGCGTTTCTGGCGGCGGGCGCGCCGCCGCTCGTCTTCACGCTCGGCTCGTTCGTGCCGGAGGTGTCGGGCGCCTTCTACGATGTCAGCCTGCGCGCCGCGCGGGCGCTGGGGCGGCGCGCGATCCTTCTCGCCGGCTCGCGCGACGCGACGCGGCTCGCCGAGCGCGAGGGGCGGGATGTGCTGGTCTGCGCGCAGGCGCCGCACAGCCTGCTGTTCCCGCATGTCGGCTGCGTGGTGCATCACGGCGGCATCGGGACGACGGCGGAAGCGCTGCGCGCCGCCTGCCCACAGGTGGTCGTGCCGTTCTTCGGCGACCAGCCCGACCATGGCGCGCGTGTCAGCCGGCTCGGCGTCGGCGTGCGGCTGAGCCTCGCCCGCTACGACGAGCGCCGCGCCGTCGCGGCGTTGCGTGCAGCCCTGGAGCGGGCCCCCGCGGCAGCCGCCTTGTCTCCCACGCTCGCGCAGGAGCCGGGCGTCGAGGCCGTCGCCGATTGGGCTAAGGCTGCCATGGCGCGGCGCGCCGCCGCCTGAGGTCGTCTTCAGAACCGCGTCGTGAGGTCGGTCAGCCAGGACGGCGAGGCGGCGACGAGCTGCGTCTCGACGGTCTTGTCGTAGCCCGACAGCATGAGCCCGCCGAGCCCGATGAGGAAGAGGCCCATCACCACCTTGAGCGCCTTGCCGGCGCTCAGCATGCCGCCCTTCAGCCGGAGGATCGTCTCGCGCGACAGGAAGCCGAGCAGGGCGAGCGGCAGCGCCGCGCCGATGCCGTAGGCGAGCATCACGAGGGCGACGAGGCCGAGGTGCTTCGACTGGTCGGCAAGGGCCGCGGCGGCGCCCAGCGTCGGGCCGGTGCAGGGGCTCCAGACTGCGCCGAGCAGCAGGCCGACGCCGAACTGGCCGAGCAGGCCCGCAGACGAGAAGCCGCCGAGCCGTTCCTGCGCGAAGGCGCCCACGGGCCCGGCCGCGGTCGCGAAGCGCATCTGCAGCGCCGGCAGGAGCAGCACGATGCCGATGAGGATCAGCAGGATGGCGGCGGCCTTCTGGAACACGTCGCTGCCGATGCCGGCGGCGAAGCCGATCGTCGCGACGAAGATGCCGATCGCCGCGAACGACACCGCGACGCCGGCCGCCAGCGCCACCGGCCCGAGCTTATGCTCGGAGACGGCGGTCGCCAGCACGATCGGAACCAGCGGCAGCACGCACGGGCCCAGGATCGACAGGATGCCGGCGACGAAGGCGAAGAGGACGCTGGGCAGGTGCATGGGTCAGCCGGCGGCCTTGGCGAACAGCGCGGCGATCGACGCCTTGTCGGTGTCGCCGGTCGAGCGGCCCACCTCGTCGCGGCCCTTGTAGACGACGAAGGTGCTCTGCTCGCGCACGTTGAGCTTGCGCAGCAGCGCCTTCTGCGTGTCGAAGTCGACGTGCAGCAGGACGAGGTTCTTGAACTCCGGCTCCTTCAGCAGCGCCTGGACGATCGGCTTCTGCGCGGCGCAGGTCGAGCACCAGGGCGCGGTGACGTCCACCACGACGGGCTTGCCGGCGGCCTGCGCCGCGGCGAAGGCGGAGGCCGAGTAGGGGACCTGCTCGGCTGCGACGGCTCGGACGGCCGGGACGGCGGCGAGGGTCAGCGCGACGAGCGCGGCGGCGATAGGGGCGCGGATCATGACGGCTCCGGTTGTGAGCGAGCGGGCGAGAGTACCCGGGCTGTTACGGAGCGGCTGTGACTTTCGTTGCATATCGCCGCTCCGCCGATCGGCTGGTCGCGGGAACGTGTAGCGTTCTGGCCGACTTCCATCCCGATACCCCCAACGACGGGAGCCGAGATGACCAGCGGCAACATCGCGTCCGAGCCGCAGCACCACGAGGGCAAGCCGCTCCCGCGGCCGGACGCCGACTTCTACGACATGCTGGGCACGCTGGCGCCGCAGGAGCAGGCGACCATCAAGCGCGTGCGCGCCTTCCTCGCCCAGCACGTCGCGCCGATCATCCAGCCGCACTGGTCGGCCGCGACCTTCCCCTTCGAGATCATCGAGCCGATGAAGGCGCTCGGCATCGGCGGCCTCGGCTACGAGGGCTACGGGTGCGCCGGCGGCTCGACGACGCTGAACGGCTTCGTGTCGATGGAGCTGGCGCGTGTCGACCCGTCGATCTCGACCTTCTGGGGCGTGCACTCCGGCCTCGCCATGGGCTCGATCTACCTTTGCGGCTCCGAAGAACAGAAGCGGAAGTGGCTGCCGCCGATGGCGCGCATGGAGCTGATCGGCGCCTTCGGCCTCACCGAGCCCGATGTCGGCTCCGGCGCCGCCGGCGGTCTCACCACGACGGCCCGGCGCGACGGCGACCATTGGGTGCTGAACGGCCAGAAGAAGTGGATCGGCAACGCCACCTTCTCCGACCTGACGATCATCTGGGCGCGCGACGAGGCGGACGGCCAAGTGAAGGGTTTCATCGTCGAGAAGGGCACGCCCGGCTTCGTCGCCGAGAAGATCGAGCACAAGCTGGCGCTGCGCGTCGTGCAGAACGCGCTGATCACGCTGACCGACTGCCGCGTCGCCGAGGCGGACCGGCTGCAGGAGACCCGCAACTTCAAGGACACGGCCGACGTCCTGCGCATGACCAGGGCCGGCGTCGCGTGGCAGGCGGTGGGCTGCGCGATGGGCGCCTACGAGCATGCGCTCGCCTATGCGCAGGAGCGCCAACAGTTCGGCAAGCCGATCGCCGGCTTCCAGCTCGTGCAGGACCTGCTGGTGCGTATGCTCGGCAACATCACGGCATCCCTGGCTCTGGTGCACCAGCTCTCGCGGCTGCAGGACGCCGGCACGATGGCCGACCAGCACGCGTCGCTGGCGAAAGTCGTCTGCACGACGAAGATGCGCGAGACGGTCGGTTACGCCCGCGAGCTGATGGGCGGCAACGGCATCCTCGTGGACTATCACGTCGCCCGCTTCGTCGCGGATGCGGAGGCGATCTACTCCTACGAGGGCACGCGCGAGATGAACACGCTCATCGTCGGGCGCGCGATCACCGGCCTCGGCGCTTTCGTCTGAGCGGCGCCGGGTGGCGAAGGTGCTCTACTTCCTCGTGACCTTCCTCGAGTCGATCCTCGCCGTCTTCGGCATCCGCTCGGCGTTCGAGCAGCCGCCCTATCAGGTGGTCTCGAAGCTCGCCGACCATGTCGAGATCCGCAGCTATGGGCCGCTCGTCGTCGTCGAGACGAAGATCGGCGGCGAGGACGGCGCGGCGTTCTCGCGCCTGTTTCGCTACATCACCGGGGCCAACGCCGCGGGCGAGACGATCAAGATGACGGCGCCGGTGGCGCAGACCGGCGGCAGCCGCTTCGGCGGCAGCTCGTCGTCCGCCGGCGACGCACAGACGATGCAGTTCGTGCTTCCCGCGCGCCTCGCGGCCAAGCCGCCGGCGCCGACCGACCCGCAGGTGTCGATCGCCACGGTGCCCGCGCGGACCTTGGCGGTCATCACCTTCGCGGGCTCGTTCGGCCGCCGCAATCTCGACCTCCACCTGCAGGAGCTTCGCGACGTGCTGGCGCGCGCCGGTCGCAAAGCAGACGGCGCCCCTATATTCCTCGGCTACGACCCGCCGTTCACGATTCCCTTCCTGCGCCGCAACGAGGTGGCGCTGCAGATCGAGCCCTGACATGTCGATGCTCCGCCTGAAGCCCGAGGGCTTCGCCTTCTTCGACACGGCGATCGGCCGCTGCGGCATCGCCTGGACCGAGCGCGGCGTCTGCGGCGTGCAGATCCCGGAGGGCGACGAGGCGTCCACGCGCGCCGGGCTGCTGCGCCGCTGGCCCGACACGCCGGAAGAGACGCCGCCGCCGGGCGTCGCCGAGGTGATCGAAAGGTGCGTCGCGCTGATGGAGGGGGAGGCGGTGGATTTCGCCGACTGCCAGCTGGACCTACGCGGCACCAGCGAGTTCGAGCGCCAGGTCTACTCGGCCGCGCTGGCGATCCCGCCGGGGCAGACGCTCACCTACGGCGAGATTGCGGAGCAAATCGGCTCGCATGGCGCGGCACGGGCCGTCGGCGCCGCGCTCGGCGCCAATCCGGTGCCGATCGTGGTGCCGTGCCATCGGGTGACGGGCGCCAACGGCAGGAGCGGCGGGTTCTCGGCGCCGGGCGGCGCCAAGACCAAGCTGCGCATGCTGGCGATCGAGCGCGGAGGTGCCCCGACGCCCGAAGGCCAACTGCTCTAGGCGTCAGTCGCCGGAGCGGTCGCCGGCGTCCTGCGGCTCGGGGCGGCCCTCGCCACCCTCGCCGGCGGTCGCGAACTCGCCCTTCGGGCGACGACGGCGGCGCGGGCGCATGTGCTGGCTCTCGTCGGTCTCGACGGCACCGTTGGCGTGCGTCTCCACCTCGACCGGCGGCTGCTCGTTCGTGCTCTCGGGCACGGGGCGCATCGGCGCGGTAATGAAGGCCGGGAGCCCACCGGCGACGGCCTCGTCGACCTGCGGCTGACGCGGCTCGCGCGGCTGCGGTGCGTCGCGGAAGTCGCGCGGGCCGCGGTTGTTGCGGAAGTTGCGGTTGTCGTAATCGCGCGGCGGCCGATCGCCCTGGTGCTGGCCATTGCCCTGGTAGCCGCCCTGGCCGCGCTCCTGCGGGTTGCCGCCCTGCTGGTTGCGGTCGCCGCGATCGTTGCGACCCCCGTCGTTCCGGTTGTTGCGGTTGTCGTACGTGCGATCCTGGTTGCGGTCCTGATTGTAGGGCCGGTCGTGCTGCGGCTGCCGGTCGCCCTGCGGGTAGACCGGCTGCGGCTGGGCCTGGCGGTCGTAGTTCTGGCGCGCCTCGTAGGGCTGCTGGCCGCCGTTGTTGTTGCCGCCGTTCTGGTAGGGCTGGCGATCCGGCTGGTAGGGCTGCGGCTGGCTCTGGTGGGTCGGCTGAACGCGCTCGGCGGGAGAGGCGAAGCGGTCGGGCAGGCTGTCGAAGTCCTCGTCCGCGTCCTCGTCCGCATCCGGCTCGCCCGGCGGCCGCTGGTAGCCATAGGCGGCTTGCTGCTGGGCCTGCTGCGCGGTGGCGATGAGCCTGAAGTAATGCTCGGCGTGCTGCAGGTAGCTCTCCGCCATCACCGGGTCGCCGGAGGACTGCGCGTCGCGTGCGAGCTGCAGATACTTCTCGCCGATGTGATGGGCCGTGCCTCTGATCTTCACATCGGGGCCGTTCGACTCGTAGGACCGAGTCAGCGGATTGGGGCCTTTGCGATTGTTGTTATTGTTGTTGCGGCCACGCATTCGCTTGTTCTGACCAGGTCTCATCGATGTTCCTTGGTTGGCATCGGCCTATGGAGGTGGACGGCACGAAGCTACGGCTTTGAGCCCGCCCGGCGTTCGACCTGTCTCGACGAAAAGGGCGGTGGTGGTTCGGGCGACCCGCGATCATGCCGGATGCACGCGCGGCGGTTCGACGGATCTCACGGAAATCGGCGCTGGCCGGACGCTCGAAGCGTCGCGGCAAAGGGCCAGGCGAACGGCTCAATCTCCAACAATGGTAGTTCGCTGCCAACTCTCCGCAGCATCGCGGTCAAGCCGGCGGATCACGACGTCAGCCGCAGCGTCATCTCCGACGGCGAAAGACGTTCCTTGAGCGGGTATGTACGCGCTTTCCCAAGCCACGCCAAGAGCTTTCGTCGGGAATTCATGACGCTACGCCCTTCTTACGGCCTATGTTGCAGCGGAAGCACCATGTCGGCGCGCAACCGGTGCTTGGTTACCGACCACGACGCGGTCACAGCCGGCAAGGTCGCGCAAGACCCTGACGTCGCTCAGCGTTCGGCCGAGGAGCTCCGCCACCGCCGGGCCCTGGTCGTGGCCGCACTCGAAGGCCGCGACGCCTCCTGGTTGCAGCAGGTCGGCGAGCCGCGGCGCCAGCAGCCGGTAGGGGCCTAGGCCGTCGGCGCCACCGTCGAGCGCGGCGACTGGATCGTGGTCGCGCACCTCCGGCGCCAATCCCGCCAGGTCGTCGCGCGGGATGTATGGCGGGTTCGAGACGACGATGTCGAAGCGGGCGCGCAGCGCTTCGTCCCACGAGCCGCACACCACGCCCGCGCGCGGCGCCAAGCCTAGCGCGGACAGGTTGCCGCGCGCCAGGCGGCAGGCTGCGGCCGAGCGGTCCACCCCGAGCCCGAAGGCGCCGGGCAGCTCGTGCAGCAGCGCGCACAGGATGGCGCCCGAGCCAGTGCCGAGATCGAGGATGCGCAGCGGGTCGGCGCGGCGGCCGCCAATCGCGTCGAGCACGGCGCCGACGACGCCTTCCGTCTCCGGGCGCGGGTCGAGCACGTCGGCGGAGATGGCGAGGTCGAGCCCCCAGAATTCGCGGCGCCCGAGCAGGCGCGAGACCGGCGTACGCCGCAGGCGCTCGGTCGCGAGCCGGGTCAGGAGGTCGGCGGCGGTGCCGAGCGGCGCATCGGGATCGCGGATCAGCCCGGCATGGTCGATGCCGCAGGCGGCCAGCACGAGCAGGCGCGCGTCGAGGTCGGGCGTGTCGAGCCCGGCATGGGCGAAGAGCGCGGCGAGGCCGGCGCGCGCCTTCGCGCGCGGCGTCGCCGGCGACAGCTCGACCGCCACGCTGGCGGCGTCCCTCGGATGCATGCGTCCTCCTGCAGGCGCCTCTCATCCCACGCGCGGGCGACGGGACGCAAACGATCGCCGTCTCGCGCGTTGAAGCGGCATGCTGCGCAGCCTCGTCAGCTTCGCGATCATGAGCGCGCTCCTGTTCTTGCCGGCCGGCACCCTGGCGTGGCCGCAGGCATGGGGCTTCCTCGCGCTGTTCCATATCTGCGGTCTCGCGCTGTGGCTCTGGCTGCGCAAGGCCGATCCGGCGCTGCTGCAGGAGCGCCAAGCCTCGCCGCTCGAGGCCACGCAGGCGCCGCGCGATCGCGCGATCATGGTCGCGATCCTTGTCGTGTTCGCGCTGTGGCTGCCGCTCATGGCCCTCGATGTGCGGTTTCACTGGTCGCATGTGTCGATGGCCTGGCAGGCCGTCGGCGCGATGCTCATCGTGATCGCTTACGCGGGCTGGGCCTGGGTGCTGGCCTTCAACAGCTTCGCCTCGACGCAGATCAAGCTGCAGCCCGAGCGCGGCCAGGTCGCGGTGGCGGACGGGCCTTACGCCTTCGTCCGGCATCCGATGTACGGCTTCGTCGTGCCGCTGATGGTCGGCGTCCCGCTGATGCTCGGCTCGCTCTGGGGCCTCGCGATCCTCGTCCCCGCCATCGCGCTGATGGATGCCCGCGCCCGGGGCGAGGAGGCGCTGATGATGGACGGCCTCGCCGGCTATCGCGCCTACGCCGCCCGGGTGCATCACCGCCTGGTGCCGGGCCTCTGGTAGCTCAGCCGGCCTTCGGCCTGCGCCACTTGTGCTCGCGCACGCGCTGGAAGGCGACGTAGAGCATCGGCACCAAGAAGATGCCGAGCGCCGAGGCCGCCAGCATGCCGCCGAACACCGGCGTGCCGACGCCGCGCCGCGAGAGCATCGCCGCGCCCTGCGCCGTCACGAGCGGCGCGAGGCCGGCGAGGAAGGCGATCGAGGTCATCATCACGGCGCGAAAGCGCATCTTGGCGCCGAGGATCGCCGCGTCGGCGACCTCCATGCCCTTCTCGCGCTCCTCCTTGGCGAACTCGACGATCAGGATGGCGTTCTTGGCGGCCAGCGCGATCAGCACGACGAGGCCGATCTGCGCGTAGAGGTCGAGCGACAGGCCGCCGATGAGCACCGCGATGTAGGAGCCGGCGACGCCGACGGCGACCGACAGCAGCACCGGCACCGGGATCATCCAGCTCTCGTACAGCGCGACGAGGAACAGGAAGGCGAAGAGCAGCGCCAGCGCCAGGATCACGCCGGTCTTCGAGCCGGCCTCGTGCTCCTGGTAGGCGGTGCCGGTCCACTCGTAGCCGTAGCCCTTGGGCAGCGTCGTCGCCGACAGGTCGCCCATCGCGGCGAGCGCGGTGCCGGAGGAGACGCCCGGGCGCGGCGAGCCCTGGATCGAGACCGCGCGATAGTTGTTGTAGCGGGTGATCACCTGCGGGCCGACGATGATGCGCTGCGAGGCGAGTGCCGCCATCGGCACCATCTCGTTGCGATCGTTGCGCACGTAGATCCGGTCGATGTCCGCGAAGTTGCGGCGGTCGGCCGCCTCGCCCTCGATGTTGACCTGCCAGACGCGGCCGAACAGGTTGAAGTTGTTGATGTAGGCGCTGCCGAGCGTCGCCCCGAGCGTGGTGAAGATCGAGCCGATGCCGACGCCGAGCGCCTGTGCCTTCACACGGTCGATGTCGAGGAAGATCGACGGGTTCGACGCGGTGTAGGTCGAGAAGACGCGGGTCAGCACGGGGCTCGCGTTGGCGGCGGCGAGCAGGCCCTGCATGACGCTCGCGTTGTCGACGGGGTCTTGGCCCTCCAGCGCCTCGAGCTGGTACTCGAAGCCGCCCGAGGTCGAGAGGCCGATGATCGGCGGCAGGTTGAAGGCGATGACGTTGGCCTCGCGGATCTGCTGCGCGTCGGCGAACACCTTCTTGATCAGCGCCTGTGCCGAGTCGCCCGGCGCGGTGCGCTCGGCGAACGGCTTCAGCTTCACCACCATGAAGCCGTTGTTCGACTCGTTGGCGGAATCGAGCAGCGAGAAGCCGATGACGGCGAACGTCTTGTCGACCTGCGGATAGGAGAGAAGCAGCTTCTCGGCCTTGCGCACCACCGCCTTGGTACGGGCCACCGAGGCGCCGTCCGGCAGCTGGATCGACATGAAGAAGGCGCCCTGGTCCTCCTCCGGCAGGAAGCCCGTCGGGGTGATCGTCGTCAGATAGAAGATGCCGGCGCCAAAGAGCGCGACGATCACGATCGAGACGACGGCGACGCGCACCAGGCGCGCGACGACCCAGGCGAAGCCGTCGCGCACGCTATCGATGCCGCGCATGATGCGGCCCATGATGCCGCGCTTCGGCCCGCCGTGGCGCAGGAACACGCCGCAGAGCGCCGGCGACAGGGTCAGCGCGTTGATGGCCGAGATGATCATCGACACCGAGATCGTCACGGCGAACTGGCGGAACAGCTGCCCCGAGACGCCCGGGATGAAGGCGATCGGCACGAAGACCGAGAGCAGGACGAGCGAGATCGCGATGATCGGCGCGGTGATCTCGCGCATCGCCTTCTTGGTCGCGTCGCGCGGGCTGAGCTCGGGCTCCTCCTCCATCACGCGCTCGACATTCTCGACGACGACGATCGCGTCGTCGACCACGATGCCGATGCCGAGCACCATCGCGAGCAGCGACACGGTGTTGGCGGAGTAGCCGATCGCCAGGAGGACGGCGAAGGTGCCGATCAGCGACACGGGCACCGCCACCGCGGGGATGATCGTCGCGCGCAGCGAGCCGAGGAAGATGAAGACGACCAGCACGACGAGGACGAAGGCCTCGACGAGCGTGCGGATGACCTCGTGGATCGTGTCCGAGACGAAGGTCGTCGTGTCGTAGACGACGGCGGTCTTCAGCCCGTCCGGGAAGCGCGCCTTGAGGCGGTCCAGCGTCTTGTTGACGGCGGCCGCCGTCTGCACGGCGTTGGCGCCGGGCGAGAGATAGATGCCGAGCGCCACCGCCGGCTTGCCGGAGAGCGAGCTTTCGGTGTCCTCGTTCTGGGCGCCAAGCTCGACGCGGGCGACGTCCTTGATCTTGAGGTTCGAGCCGTCGGGGTTGGCGCGCAGCACGATGTCGCCGAACTGCGCGGCGGTGGTCAGCCGGCCCTCGGTCTGCAGGTTGAGCTGGAACTGCTGGTTGTCCGGCACCGGGCGCGCGCCGATGCGGCCGATCGCGGCCTGGTTGTTCTGCGCGCTGATGGCGTTGATGATGTCGGAAGGCGCGAGGTTCAGCGCGGTGAGCCGCTGCGTGTCGAACCAGATGCGCATCGAGTAATTGAGCTTGCCGAACAGCAGCGCCTGTCCGACGCCCGGCGTGCGCGAGATCTCGTCGAGCACGTTGATGACGGCATAGTTCGTGATGAACAGCGGGTCCTGCTTCCCGTTGTCCGAATAGAGCATCATGAACTGCAGCACGGCCGACGAGCGCTTGCGGATCGTCAGCCCCTGCAGGGTCACCGAGGCCGGCAGCTGGCTCTGCGCCGTCTGCACGCGGTTGTTGACGTTGACGGTGTCGATGTCGGGGTTCGAGCCGAGGTCGAACGAGACGGTCAGCGTGTAGGAGCCGTCGTTGCCTGACGTCGACTTCATGTAGATCGAGCGGTCGACGCCGACCATCTGCGCCTCGATCGGCTGCGCGACCGCTTCCTCGACATCCTTCGCCGAGGCGCCGGGATAGGTCGCCGTCACCTGCACCTGCGGCGGCACGATGTCGGGAAACTGCGACAGCGGGATCGCGGTCAGAGCCAGCAGGCCGGCCAGCGTGATGACGACGGCGATGACGATCGCCAGCCGCGGCCGGTCGACGAAGACGGACGAGATCACCGCCCCGCTCCCCCGCTGCGCTGATAGGCCCGGCCACTCACTTGCCCTGCTCCGTGCCAGGCGTCGGCTCGGCCGGGCTTGGAGAGACCGTCTGGCCGCCGCGCACCTTCTGCACGCCTTCCGACACGACGATCTCGCCGGCCTTGAGCCCGCTCGTCACGGCGGCGACGGTCGGCGTCGACTGGCCGAGCGTCACGGTGCGGCGCTCGACCTTGTCGTCCTGGCCGACGACCCAGACGTAGTCGCCCTGCTGGTCCATCAGCACGGCGGAGCGCGGGATGCCGAGCACGGTCACCGGCTTCACGCCCTCGAGGTACACGGTGACGAACTCGTTGTCGTAGAGCTCGCGAATCGGCGAGTTCTTGGTCGCCATCGACAGCTTCGGGTTGGCGATCGTGCCGCGGACGATCACCGTGTCGGTGCCGGTGTTGACCGTGTTGTCGACGAAATGCAGCTGCCCCGTCTGGCCGTAGATCGTCCCGTCGGGCAGCTTGATCTTCAGCTCGACGGCCTTCGAGCCGCCCTGCGGGATGTACTTCTTGCCGAGCTCCTGCAGCGTGCGCACCGCGACCGGGAAGGAGACGTACATCGGGTCCTGGCTGACGATCGTCACCAGCGTCCCGGAGGAGGGCGACACCACGTTGCCCGGCGTGATCGCCGTGCGCCCGAGCTTGCCGTCGATCGGCGCGGCGATCCGCGTGTAGTCGAGGTTGATCTGCGCGGTGGCGACGCTGGCGTTGGCGCCGAGCAGCTGCGCCTCGAGGGCCTTTTGCGCCGCGACCGTCGAATCGACCGTGGCCTGCGCGCCCGCGTTGGTGCGCAGCAGCGATTCGGCGCGCTCGGCGGAGAGCTTGGCGTTGGTGAGCTGCGCGGCGAACTGGTCGGCGACGGCCTTTTTCGCGTCGAGGTCGGCCTGGAACGGCGGCCGCTCCAGCTCGTAGAGGAGGTCGCCCTTCTTCACCTCGGCGCCGTCCTGGAAGTCGACCTTCTCGAGGTAGGCGGTGACGCGCGCGACGATCGCCACCTTCTGGATCGCCTGGACGCGGCCGATGAACTGGTTCGTCTCGGTGATCGGGATCTGGTCGACCTTGACCACGCCGACCGACGGTGGGCCGCTCGGGCCGCCCTGCGCGGCCGCCGGGGCCACGGCCAACGCAACGAGTGCCGCTGCCGACAGCGCGGTGCCGGCGAGCGCGCGAGCTTGAGGTGGACGCATCATTCTTTGATCTTCAGCCCCCGTGCCGTCCGGGCATGCGGGAACAATCCGGAACAATCAAGGTTTTTGCCGCGACCTCCTCTACATCCACGGTCGGACGCCCTTGCTTCGGCATGCGGCGACGGTAGATGTGAAAAGACATGGACGCCAGGGGCATTCGCGGCCCGTTGCATCGGAGACTTGAGTGGCTGCGACCGGCGCTATCGACTTCCAGGCGGTTTTTGACAGCGCGCCGACCCCGCTCATGATCATGTCGCCGGACCTCGGCATCGTCGACATGAACCAGGCCTACCTCGACGCCGTCGGGCGCGACCGCGACGCGCTCGTTGGCCGCCACGTGTTCGACGCCTTCCCGGCCAACGGCGAGACGGCCCGCAGCCTGCGCGATTCGATCTTTCGCGTGGTGCGGACCGGCAAGCCGGACTTTGTGCCGGTGCTGCACTACCCGATCCCGGTGCCGGACGAGAGCGGCGTCGTCGACCGCTACTGGAGCGTCTCCCACCTGCCGATTCTCGGCGAGCACGGAGAGACCCGGTTCGTCCTGCAGAACACCCAGGACGTCACCGACCTGCACCGCGCCAAGGCCGATGCGGCCGAGAAGGACGACAGCGGCAGCGCGTCCTCGGCCAAGGCCGCGCCAGGCGGCCGGGCGGCGCTCGGCAGCTCGATCCTTGCCCGGGCGCAGCGCGTGCAGGCGCTGAACGACACGCTGCTCGCCGAGAGCGCGCAGCTGCGCAACCTCTTCATGAGCGCGCCGAGCTTCATGTGCGTGTTCAGCGGCCCGGACTTCCGCTTCGAGCTGGCGAACAGCGCCTTCATGAGCCTCGTCGGCCAGCGGGAGCTGGTCGGCCGCCCGCTGCGCGAAGCGGTGCCGGAGATTGTCGGGCAGGGCTACATCGAGCTGCTCGAGAAAGTCTACCGCAGCGGCGAGCCCTTCGTCGGCCGCCAGATGCGCATCGCCCTGGAGCGCAGCCCCGAGCAGGGGCTCGAGGAGATGTACGTCAACTTCGTCTACCAGCCGATCCTCGCCGAGGACGGCGAGGTGGCCGGCATCTTCGTCGACGGCAACGACGTCACCGACCACGTGCGGGCCGAGAAGTCGCAGTCGCTGCTGGTGCGCGAGCTGCACCATCGCGTCCGCAACACGCTGGCGACCGTGCAGGGCGTGATGAACTCGACCGCGCGGACGGCCGAGACGATCGAGGAATACACCTGGGCCTTCTCCGGCCGCATCTCGTCGCTGGCCCGGACGCACTCGCTGCTCACCGAGGAGATCCAGCAGTTCGTCTCGTTGCCGAGCCTGCTGCGCCAGGAGATCGGCGTCTACGCGGAAGGCGCCGACGAGCGGGTGATCCTCGAGGGACCGGACGTCGAGCTGCCGTCGCAGCTCGCGGTGCCGCTTGGCATGACCATCCACGAGCTGTCGACGAATGCCTATCGGCATGGCGCGCTCAGCACGTCTGAGGGGCACGTCACCGTGACCTGGACGGTGGTGCCGGCGAAGGAGAAGCGCATCCTGACCTGCCGCTGGATCGAGTCCGGCGGCCCCGCCGTGACCCCGCCCGAGCGCCACGGCTTCGGGTCGATGATCCTGACGCGGGTGCTGTCGCAGCAGATCGGCGCCAAGGTCGATGCCACCTACGGAACCGCCGGCTTCGAGCTGAAAGCGGAGATTCCCCTCGACATCGAAAGGGCCTAGAGCGCCGGGCAGGACTTTTGCACTGGGTTCATGACGGCGGCGTAGTTATCTGTCGCGGCATGGCTGCCATGCCTTGACGGGACCGTGGGCGGCCCGAGCTAGTGCGGACGACGAACGGAGGGTTCCATGACGACGGCGACGGGGACAGCGGGCGACATCGACACGCTCGCGATCAACACGATCCGCACGCTGGCGATGGACGCGGTGCAGAAGGCCAAGAGCGGCCACCCCGGCACGCCGATGGCGCTGGCGCCGGTCGCCTACACGCTCTGGAACAAGGTGCTCCGCTACGATCCGGCCGATCCGGATTGGCCGAACCGCGACCGCTTCGTGCTCTCCGTCGGCCACGCGTCGATGCTGCTCTACTCGCTGATCTGCCTCGCCGGCATCCGGGAGAAGCCCGGCTCGAATGCGCCGGCGCTTACCGTGGAAGACCTCAAGCGGTTCCGCCAGATCGATTCCAAGACGCCCGGCCATCCCGAGTACGGCTTCACCACCGGCGTCGAGACGACGACGGGGCCGCTCGGCGCCGGCTGCGGCAACTCGGTCGGCATGGCGATGGCGTCGCGCTGGCTCGGCGCGACCTACAACAAGGGCGCGACGCTCTTCGACTACAACGTCTACAATTTCTGCTCCGACGGCGACCTGATGGAAGGCATCGCCTCCGAGGCCGCTTCGCTCGCCGGCCATCTCCAGCTCTCGAACCTCTGCTGGGTCTACGACGACAACAAGATCACGATCGAAGGCGACACGCCGCTCGCTTTCTCTGAGAACGTCGGGGAGCGCTTCGAGGCCTACGGCTGGAACGTGCTGCATCTCGCCGACGCCAACGACACCCAGGGCTTCCTCTCCCACCTCGAGAGCTTCCTCGGCGAGGAGAAGCGCCCGACGATCATCATCGTCCACTCGGTCATCGGCTACGGCTTCCCGACCAAGGCGGGCACCCACAAGGCGCATTCCGACGCGCCGGGCGAGGACGAGATCAAGGGCGCCAAGAAGGCCTACGGCTGGCCGGAGGACGCCCAGTTCCTTGTGCCCGACGGCGTGTACGAGGCGTTCCAGGACGGCATCGGCAAGCGCGGTGCGGCGCTGAACGAAAAGTGGAAGCGCACCTACGCCGAGTTCAAGTCGACGCACCCCGACCTCGCCGACCAGATCGAGCACATCCGGGCCAAGACCATGCCGGCGGGCTGGGACAAGGCGCTGCCGGTCTTCCCGGCCGACGAGAAGGGCATGGCCTCGCGCGAATCCTCGGGCAAGGTGATCAACGCGATCGCCAAGGTGTGCCCGTGGTTCATCGGCGGCTCCGCCGACCTCGCGCCCTCGACCAAGACCAACATCGACGGGGCCGAGTCGCTCGGGCGGACGACGCCCGGCGGTCGTAACATGCACTTCGGCATCCGCGAGCACGGCATGGGCGGCATCTGCAACGGCATGGCGCTCGCCGGCTTGCGCGCGTTCGGCTCCACCTTCCTCGTCTTCTCCGACTACATGCGGCCGCCGATCCGCCTCTCGGCGCTGATGGAGCTGCACAACTTCACGGTCTTCACGCACGATTCGATCGGCGTCGGCGAGGACGGCCCGACCCACCAGCCGATCGAGCAGGTGCCGAGCCTGCGCATGATCCCCGGGCTGCTCGTCTTCCGCCCGGGCGACGCCAACGAGGTCGCCGAGACCTATCGCGTCGTGATGGAGCTGAAGCACAACCCGGCGGCGCTCATCTTCAGCCGCCAGGCCATGCCGACGCTCGACCGCACCAAGTACGCCTCGGCCACGGGCGTCGCGAAGGGCGCCTACGTCCTCGCCGATGCCGAGGACGGCAAGCCGCAGGTGATCCTGATGGGCACCGGCACTGAGCTGTCGCTCTGCGTCGGCGCCTACGAGGCGCTGAAGGCCGAGGGCATCGGCGCCCGCGTCGTCTCGATGCCGTGCCTCGAGCTCTTCGCGCGGCAGGACCAGGCCTACAAGGACAGCGTGCTGCCGCCCTCGGTGAAGGCGCGCGTCTCGGTCGAGCAGGCCGCCGTGATGGGCTGGGAGAAGTATGTCGGCGCGACGGGCACGATCATCGGCATGCACTCGTTCGGCTCGTCGGCGCCGCTGAAGGACCTTTTGAAGAAATTCGGCTTCACGCCGGAGAAGGTGCTGGAAGCAGCGAAGCACCAGATCGCGATCAACAAGGCGGCCTGAGCGTCGCCTGCGGGCATCACCAGCGCCCGCGGGCGCGACCAGGGAGATCGATCGAATGCAGCTCGGCATCATCGGATTGGGCCGCATGGGCGGCAACATCGCGCGCCGCCTGACGCGCGCCGGCCACGAGATGGTGGTCTACGATCTCGACGCAAAGACCGTCGAGACGCTCGCCTCCGAGGGCATGACGGCGGCCTCGAGCCTGCAGGACATGATCTCCAAGCTGACGGCGCCGCGCTCGATCTGGGTGATGCTGCCGGCCGGCCACATCACCGACGACACGATCAAGGACCTCGCCGCCCATCTCGAGAAGGGCGACCTCGTCATCGACGGCGGCAACTCCTTCTACAAGGACGACATCCGCCGCGCGAAGGAGCTGCGCGAGAAGGAGCTGCACTACATCGACGTCGGCACGTCCGGCGGCGTATGGGGTCTCGAGCGCGGCTACTGCATGATGATCGGCGGCGACGACGAGGCGGTGAAGCGCATCGACCCGATCCTCAAGGCGCTGGCGCCGGGCGAAGGCACGATCGACAAGACGAAGGGCCGGGAGCACTTCAACCGCACCGCCGAGCAGGGCTACCTCCACTGTGGCCCTGCCGGCTCCGGCCACTTCGTAAAGATGGTCCACAACGGCATCGAGTACGGCATCATGCAGGCCTATGCCGAGGGCTTCGACATCATGAAGAACAAGGCGTCGGAAAGCCTGCCCAAGGACGAGCGCTACGATCTGCATCTCGCCGACATCGCCGAGGTGTGGCGGCGCGGCAGCGTCGTGGCGTCCTGGCTGCTCGACCTCACGGCGATCGCGCTCGCCGACAACGAGACGCTGTCGAAGTTCGAGGGCAACGTCTCCGATTCCGGCGAGGGCCGCTGGACCATCGAGGCGGCGATCGAGGAGGCCGTGCCGGCGGAGGTGCTCTCCGCCGCGCTTTACGCCCGCTTCCGCTCGCGGCAGGTCCACACCTTCGGCGAGAAGCTCCTTTCGGCGATGCGCTTCCAGTTCGGCGGGCACCTCGAGTTGAAGTAGCACCGCCCGCTCCATATCTCGGAGAGGTCGGCCAAGTGCCGGTCTCGCCCCAGCGAGGCACCATGAACGAAATGCCCTTCAAGGCGGCGAAGACCTCCAACGGCACCGCCGTCGCGCCCCCTGCGTGTTCGTCATCTTCGGTGCGTCAGGCGACCTGACGAAGCGCCTCCTGATGCCGGCGATCTACAATCTCGTGAACGAGGGCCTGCTCAACGAGGATTTCACGATCCTCGGCGTCAACCGCGGCGACGACAAGGACGGTGCCTTCGCGAAGGGCCTCGTGCAGTCGATGACCGAGATCATCGAGGCCGGGCACGGCGAGGCCGGCAAGATCAAGGTCGACGAGGCGGCCAAGAAGTGGCTCGAGTCGCGCATCGCCCACCAGCAGGGCGACATCACCGATCCGAAGATGTTCTCCGCCCTCGGCAAGAGGATCGACGCCCTCACGAAGGGCAAGAGCCACGGCAACGTCGTCTTCTATCTCGCCACCGCGCCGGAGTTCTTCGGACCGATCGTCGAGGGCCTCGGCAAGGCGGGGCTGACCAAGCAGGACGATCACCAGTTCCGCCGCATCATCATCGAGAAGCCGTTCGGCACCGACCTGAAGTCGGCGCGCGCGCTCGACGAGAAGATCCTGCAGGTCGTCGAAGAGGACCAGATCTTCCGCATCGACCATTTCCTCGGCAAGGAGACGGTGCAGAACATCATGGTGCTGCGGTTCGCGAACTTCATGTTCGAGCCGATCTGGAACCGCGACCACATCGACAGCGTGCAGATCACCGCGGCGGAAACCGTCGGCGTCGAAACGCGCGGAAAATTCTACGACAAGACCGGCGCGATGCGGGACATGGTGCCGAACCACATGTTCCAGCTCCTCGCGATGATGACGATGGAGGCGCCGAACTCCTTCGATGCCGACGCGATCCGCGCCGAGAAGGCGAAGGTCATCGAGGCGGTGCGGCGCATGACGCCGGATGAGGCGTTGAAGAACTCGGTGCGCGGCCAGTACGTGTTCGGCGAGGTGAACGGCAAGCCCATGCAGGCCTATCGCCAGTCGCCCGACGTCGACACCAAGAGCAAGACCGAGACCTACATCGCGCTGAAGCTCTTCATCGACAACTGGCGCTGGGCCGGCGTGCCCTTCTACATCCGCACCGGCAAGGCGATGACGGCGCGCAAGACCGAGGTCGTCATCCAGTTCAAGAAGGCGCCGGGCGTGCTGTTCCGCGACGTCGAGGGCGGCGAGCTTTCGAACTCGCGCCTCGTCTTCCGCATCCAGCCCGACGAGGGCGTGCAGATGCGCTTCTCGGTGAAGCAGCCGGGACGCAAGGTGAAGCTCTCCGACGTCAACATGAACTTCCGCTATTCCGACTACTTCAAGTCGACGCCCTCGACCGGCTACGAGACGCTGATCTACGACTGCCTGATCGGCGACGCGACGCTGTTCCAGCGCGCCGACAACGTCGAGAGCGGCTGGGCCGTGGTGCAGCCGCTGCTCGATGCCTGGGCGCAGGGCCACGACCAGGTGCACTGGTACGAGGCAGGCTCCGCCGGCCCGACGGAGGCCGACGACCTGCTGGCGAGGGACGGCCGCAAGTGGCTGGCGCTCTGAGGCGCTTCTATTCGAGGTTTCGGCTTTGAGCTCCAACGATCGCATCTCGCTCCTCGTCTCCGATATCGACGGGACGCTGGTGACGAAGGACAAGGTGCTGACGCCGGCGACGATCGCCGCGGCGCATCGCCTGCAGGAGGCGGGCGTGCGCATCGCGCTCGCGTCCAGCCGGCCGCCGGCCGGCTTCGCCATGCTCGCCGAGCCGATGCGGCTGAAGGCGCCGATCGGCGCCTTCAACGGCGGCGCGATCCTCAATCCCGATCTCACGCTGATCGAGGAGACGCTGGTGAACCCGGAGGCGGCGCGCGTCGCGCTCGCCACCTTCGAGGAGTTCCGCATCGACGCGTGGCTATTCACGCGCGACACCTGGTACGTGTTCGACGGAAACGGCGCCTACGTGCCGAAGGAGCGCCGCACCTGCCAGATCGAGCCGGTCGTCGTCGACACGTTCGACCCCTACCTCGACCGAATCGGCAAGCTCGTCGGCTCGTCGGCCGATTTCGGCGCCGTCGAGGCCTGCGAGGCCACCTTGCAGAACCGGCTGGGCCGCGGCGCGACGGCGAAACGTTCGCAACCCTACTATCTCGACGTCACGCCGTTCGGCTTCGACAAGGGCGAAGCGACGCGCCGCATCGCCAAGGTGCTCGGCGTGCCGCTCGCGGAGGTCGCGGTGATCGGCGACCAGGCCAACGATCTGCCCATGTTCGAGGTCGCCGCCTACAAGATCGCGATGGGCAACGCGATCGACAGCCTGAAGAGCAAAGCCGATTTCGTCACCGACGATAACGAGCACGACGGCTGGGCCGCGGCCGTCGAGCGCTACCTTCTCCCCCGCGCGGCGCTGGCGGACCCCGCATGAGCCGCGACCCGAAGACGATCTCCCTGCTGCTCGCCGACGTCGACGGCACGCTCGTTACGCACGAGAAGGTGCTGACCGAGAAGGCCAAGGCCGCCATCGCCAAGCTGAAGGACGCGGGCGTCCGCTTCGCGATCACGAGCGGGCGTCCGCCGAAGGGCATGGAGATGGTGATCAAGCCGCTCGCCATCGACACGCCCGTCGCCGGCTTCAACGGCGGCCTCTTCACCAAGGCGGACCTGACGCCCATCGAGGAGCGCAAGATCCCGCCGGACATCGCCCGCGAGGTGATCAAGATGATCGCCGACGAGGGTCTCGATGCCTGGCTCTATGCCGGCAACGACTGGTTGATCCATAAACGGGATGCGCCGCACGTCGCGCGCGAGCAGAAGACCGTGCAGTTCGAGCCGAAGGTCGTCGAAGACTTCGGCGAGGCGATCGGGAATGCGGTGAAGATCGTCGGCGTCAGCGACGACCACGACGTGATCCACACGTGCGCCGCGGACATCCACGCGAAGTTCGGCGACAAGGTCACGGCGGCGCTATCGCAGCCCTACTATCTCGACGTGACGCATCCGCAAGCGAACAAGGGCGCGGTGGTCCTCTATCTCAGCGAAAAGCTCGGTATCCCGAGGGACGAGATCGCGACGATCGGCGACAGCGAGAACGACGTCACCATGTTCAAGCAGGGCGGCTTCGCGATCGCCATGGGCAATGCCGACGACGAGGTGAAGGCCCAGGCCGACGCCGTCGTCGCCGATTGCGACAGCGAGGGTTTCGCCGAAGCGATCGAGAAGCACATTCTGCCGCGCGCGAAGGGAGCCAAGTGATGGCGACGCCGAAGGTCGAGATCAGCGCCGACAAGACGGCACTGGCGAAGGATGTCGCCGACTTTCTCGTCGCGCGCATCGCCGCGACCAAGGGACCGTTCACCTGGAACCTGTCCGGCGGCTCGACGCCGAAGACGCTCTACGCGCTGCTCGCCACCGACGCCTATCGCGACAAGATCGACTGGTCGCGCGTTCACGTCTTCTTCGGCGACGAGCGCTTCGTGCCGCCGGATCATCCCGACTCAAACTATCGCATGGCGCGCGAGGCGATGCTCGCGCATGTGCCGATCCCCGACGCCAACGTGCACGCCGTTCCGACGACCGACACGACGCCGGAAGCGGCGGCCGATGCCTACGCCGCCACGCTGAAGACGTTTTACGGCAGCGAGACCCTCGATCCGTCGCGGCCGCTTTTCGCGGTCACGATGCTGGGCCTCGGGGAGGACGGCCACACCGCCTCGCTGTTTCCCGGAACGGCCGCGCTCGACGAGCGCGAGGCTTGGGCCACATCGGTCGTCGGCGCCAAGCCCGAGCCGCGCATCACCATGACCTACCCCGTGCTCGACTCCTCCGCGGCGCTGCTCTTCCTCATCGCCGGCGACGGCAAGGAGAAGATGCTGCGGGCACTCGAGGCCGGCGACCCCAGCCTGCCGGCCTCGCACGTGCAGCCCGTCGGCGAGTTCTACATCTTCTGCGACAAGGCGGCGGCCGGAGCGACCTAGTCTCGGCGCAGCCCGGCCGCTGTCAGGACGGCCGCACCTTGGTGCGCAGCTCGGCCTCCTTGCCGTCCGCATAGGCATCGATGTCGCGGTACTGTTCCCGCACCGCCGCCTCCGTCACGGGGTCGTTCGCGCGGTTGCGGCGTCTGTTCTGCAGGATGCCGAAGGCGAGGGCCGCCCCGAGCACCACCGCGCCGATAAAGAAGCCGATCTCGAGTCCCATTGTTCCTCCTGAGGCGAGCGGGCCGGCAACCGGAGCGCCAGCGCGCGGTTCCCGGACGCATTGCCTCACCCCGCGAAACCTGAGAGGTTTGCAGCCGCACGCAGACGCGCGGCATCGCGGCGCCGGATCGCTCGACAGGACACACCTCATGACCCTCACCATGCCGAAGGCCGAGGCGGCGATCCTCGCGAAGCGCGCCGAGATCGTCGCGCGGCTGGAGAAGATCGTCGCGCCGGGCCACGTGCTCTCCGACGACCGGCGCATGCGCCCCTACGAGTGCGACGCGGTGACCATGTACCGCCAGCTGCCGCTCGTCGTCGTGCTGCCCGAGACGGTGGCCGAGGTGTCGGCGATCATGGCGCTCGCCAAGGAGCTGAACGTCAAGGTGGTGCCGCGCGGCGGCGGGACGTCGCTCTCCGGCGGCTCGATGCCGCTCGAGGACGGCATCCTGCTCGCCATGGGCAAGTTCAACAGGATCCTCGAGGTGGATTACGAGAACCGCTGCGCCGTCGTGCAGCCCGGCGTCGCCAACCTCGCGATCACCAAGGCGGTCGAGGACCGCGGCTTCTACTACGCGCCGGACCCGTCGTCGCAGATCGCCTGCTCGATCGGCGGCAACGTCGGCGAGAACTCGGGCGGCGTGCACAGCCTCAAATACGGTCTGACCACCAACAATATCCTGGGCCTCGAGATCGTGCTGATGGGCGGCGAGGTGATCCGGCTCGGCGGCAAGCACCTCGATTCTGAGCTCTACGATCTCATCGGCATCATGACGGGCTCGGAGGGCCTGCTCGGCGTCATCACGGAGGTGACGGTGCGCATCCTGAAGAAGCCGGAGGTGGCGCGCGGCCTGCTGCTCGGCTTCCCGACGGTCGAGGCGGGCTGCGACTGCGTCGCCGCGATCATCGCCGCCGGCATCATCCCCGGCGGCATGGAGATGATGGACAATCCCTGCATCGTCGCCGTGCAGAAATTCCAGCCCTGCGGCTACCCCACCGATGCCGCCTCGCTCGTCATCGTCGAGCTCGACGGCACGGCATCGGAGGTCGACCATCTCATCGACCAGGTCTCGAAGATCGCCGGGGCGCAGGGCGCGAGCACGATCCGCGTCTCGACCTCGGATGCCGAGCGCGCGCAGTTCTGGCAGGGCCGCAAGAACGCCTTTCCAGCCGCCGGCGCGATGGGTCCCGACTACCTCTGCATGGACGGCACCATCCCGCGCAAGCAGCTCTCGCACGTCCTGAAGCGCATGGACGAGCTTGCCGCCAAGCACGAGCTGCGCGTCTCCAACGTGTTCCACGCCGGCGACGGCAACCTGCACCCGCTGATCCTCTACGACGGCTCGAAGCCCGGCGACATCGAGCGCGCCGAGGCCTTCGGCGCCGACATCCTGCGCCTCTGCGTCGAGGTCGGCGGCGTGCTCACCGGCGAGCACGGCGTCGGCGTCGAGAAGCGCGACCTCATGGGCACGATGTTCTCGGAGATCGATCTGCAGCAGCAGCAGCGGCTGAAGTGCGCCTTCGACCCGGAGCATCGGCTGAACCCGGGAAAGGTGTTCCCGACGCTGCACCGCTGCGCCGAGCTCGGGAAGATGCACGTGCATGCCGGGAAGGTCGCCTTCCCCGACCTGCCGCGCTTTTAAGGCTAGGCTTCCGCCAGCAGCCGGCCCGCCGCGGCGCGCGCTTCGTCCGTCACGGTGGCGCCGGCGAGCATGCGGGCGATCTCCTCCCGCCGCGCGCCGGGCTCCAGCGGCGTGACGCGGGTCGCGACGCGCTTGCCGCGCTCGGTCGCATCCTTGGCGATGCGGAAATGGGCGGCCGCGCGGGCCGCCACCTGCGGCGCGTGCGTCACGGCGAGCACCTGCGCGCCCTCGGCAAGGCGGGCGAGGCGCTGCCCCATGGCGTCCGCCACGGCGCCGCCGACGCCGGTGTCGATCTCGTCGAAGACGAGGGTCGGCGTCGAGCCCTTGGCGGCGAGCGCGACCTTGAGCGCCAGCATGAAGCGCGCGAGCTCGCCGCCCGAGGCGATCTTCATCAAGGGACCCGGCCGCGTGCCCGGGTTGGTGGCGACCCAGAAGTTCACCGAATCGATCCCGTCGGGGCCCGGCGCCTCCGGCTGCACCTCGGTCGAGAAGCGCGCGCGCTCGAGCTTCAAGGGCGCCAGCTCGGCATTCACCGCCTTGTCGAGCCCGGCCGCCGTGCGCTTGCGCGCCGCCGAGAGCGCCGACGCGGCCTCGGCATAGCGCGCCTCGGCCTCGACGCAGGCGCGCGAAAGCGCGACGAGCTTCGCCTCGTCCGCATCGAGCGCGGCGAGGGTCGCGGCGTGCTGCGCGGCAAGCGCCGGAAGCGCGTCAGGCGTCGTGTTGTACTTGCGTGCGGCACCGCGGATGGCGAACAGCCGCTCCTCGAGCTGCTCCAGCTCGGCGGGATCGAACTCGGCCTCGCGGATCGCCTGGTCGACCGCGTCGCGCGCGGCGTCGAGCGCGACCAGCGCGGCGTCGATCGCCTGCAGGCTCGGATCGACGAGCTTCGGCGCCTGCGCCTGCCGACGGTCGAGGCGGCGCAGCGCGCCGTTGAGGCCGGAGACGAAGCCCTCGGCCCCCAGCACCTCCAGCGTGTCGCGCAGGTCGACGACGACCTTCTCGGCGGCCTGCAGATCCTGCCGCCGCTCGGCCAGCATCGCCTCCTCGCCGGGCTCGACGGCCAGCGTCGTCAGCTCCGCGTGCGCGTGGCGTAGGTAGTCGGCCTCGGCGCGGATCGCCGCGATGCGCGCCTCCTCCGAGACCCGCTCGGCCTTGAGCGCGCGGGCGCGGGCATGCGCCGTGCGAACCTCCTGGACCTGCGCGCCGAGGCCCCCGAAAGCATCGACGAGCTGGCGGTGCGTCGCGGACTCCACCATCGCGCGATCGTCGTGCTGGCCGTGGATCTCGACCAAGGCACGGCCGATCGTGCGCAGCACCTGCGCCGAGACGGGCTGGTCGTTGAGGAAGGCGCGGGTGCGCCCGTCGGCGGTCTGCACGCGGCGCAGGATGAGGTCGCCGTCGACGTCGATGTCCTGCGCCGCCGCCAGCGCGCGGGCGGCGTGGTCGTGGCCGACGTCGAAGACCGCGGTGACCTGGCCCTGCGCCTGGCCCTGCCGCACGAGCGCGCCGTCGCCGCGCGCGCCGAGGGCGAGCGAGAAGGCATCGAGCAGGATGGACTTGCCGGCGCCGGTCTCGCCGGTCAGCACGGTGAGGCCCGACCCGAGCGTCAGGTCGAGCCTGTCGATGAGGACGATGTCGCGAATGGACAGCTGGACGAGCACGCCGCTAGCTCTTCGTCGACGCAACGGTCGGGGGCTGCCAGCGGTGGCAACAAATGCCGCCAGCGTCAAGGCTCGCGGGCCGGGTGCGCACCGCCCGCGATTTGGCGCTGCATTCGCCGACGCTTTTGCCTAGAACGATTCTCCGGCGAACGAGCGAGGTGAGATGACGGTCCAGGACACGGCGCGCCCGGCGCTACGCGCGAACTCCGTGGCGGCCGTGGTGCTCGGCAACGCGCTCGAGTTCTACGATTTCACGATCTACGCCTTCTTCGCGGAACCGATCGGCAAGGCCTTCTTCCCGGCCAAGGATCCGGTGCAGAGCCTGCTCGCCTCGCTCGCCCTCTTCGGCCTCGGCTACGTCATGCGCCCGATCGGCGGCGTGCTCATCGGCGCCTTCGCCGATCGGGCCGGGCGCAAGCCCGCGATGCTCATCACCATCGCCCTGATGGCGCTCGGCATGCTGATGCTGGCGGCCACGCCCTCCTACGCGCAGATCGGCGTGTGGGCGCAGGTCCTCGTCATCGCCGGCCGGCTGATCCAGGGTCTGGCGCTCGGCGGCGAGGTCGGGCCCTCGACCGCCTACCTGCTCGAGGCGGCGCCGCAAGATCATCGCGGCTTCGTCGCGAGCTGGCAGATCGCCAGCCAGGGCTGCGCCGCGCTTTTGGCCGGCATCCTCGCGAAGGCGCTGGTCTTCTTCATCGGCGATGCGGCGATGGGCGCGTGGGGCTGGCGCGTCATGGTGCTCTTCGGCCTCGCCGTCGTGCCGGTCGGCCTAGTGATCCGCAACCAGCTGCCCGAGACGGGCGGCGAGGGCGCCGACAAGCAGGCCGAGCATTCCATCGGCGACGTCCTCGGCGTCCTGTTGCGAGAGCATGGACGCATGCTCTTCCTGATGTTCCTGGTCATCGCCGCGTCGACCGTGTCGAACTCGATCGGCACCAACATGCCGGTGTATGCGAAGTCGACGATGGGCTTCACCGAAGGCGTGTCGGCCGCGGTCCCGATCGCGCTCGGCCTCGCCTCGGTGCTGCTGCCGCTGCTCGGCGGCTGGCTCGCCGATCGCGGCGGGCGTCGGCCGATCCTGATCTGGCCGCGCATCGCGATCGCGCTCGTCGCGATCCCCGCCTTCCTCTGGCTGCGCGCCAACCCGACGCCGGGGCCGCTCTACGTCGTGACGTTCCTGATGTCGGCGCTCTCGTCCATCAACGCGGCGGCGATCATCGTCGCGATCCCGGAAGCGCTGCCGCGCGAGGTGCGCAGCGCCGGCTTGTCGATCGTCTACGCGCTGTCGGTGTCGATCTTCGGCGGCAGCACCAATTATCTCGTGAACAAGCTAATCGCGTCCACTGGCGATAAGCTGGCGCCAGCCTATTATCTCGTTGCATTCAGCATCGTCGGCGCGATCGCGGCCTGCTTCATCCCCGAAACGAAGGGCCGTCGCTTGTAGACCTTCCGCTACGCAACCTGAGGCGAGTGTTGGGCCGATATACACGCTATGCGCTCCTTTTCCTGATCATCCTCGTCTATCAGCATATAGAGATCGGCGAGTAAGCGGCTTACGACGGTCGGTCGGAGAGCAGCCGCCCACGGGTATCATCGTGATCGACAAGCTTAACTACGTGCTCGCGCTTGCAAGGGAGCAGCACTTCGGACGCGCGGCCTTGGCCTGCGGCGTCACGCAACCGACGATGTCGGCGGGTCTCAAGCAGCTCGAGGACACCCTCGGGATCGTCATCGTGCGGCGCAGCTCGCGCTTCCAGGGCTTTACGCCCGAGGGCGAGCACGTCCTGTCGTGGGCGCGGCGCATCGTCAGCGATGCGCAGGCGATGCGGCAGGATCTCGACGCGCTGAAGCGCGGCCTTGCGGGCCATCTGCGCATTGCGGTGATCCCCACCGCGCTGACGCGCATCCCCTCGCTGACGACGCCGCTGCGCGACCATCATCCCGCCGTGCGCCTGTCGATCACCTCGAACTCGTCGATCGAGATCCTCAACCGGCTCAACAACTTGGATGTCGAGGCCGGCATCACCTACCTCGACAACGAGCCGCTCGGCGACGTGAAGACGGTGCCGCTCTATCACGAGAGCTACCGGCTCCTTGTCTCGGCTGACAACCCGCTCGGCGAGCGCGAGCAGGTCACCTGGCAGGAGATCGGCGACCTGCCGCTCTGCCTGCTGACCCCCGACATGCAGAACCGTCGCATCATCGACCAGATGCTGCGCGACGCCGGCGCGCGGCCCGATGCCGCGCTCGAGTCGAACTCCGTGATGCTGCTCGTCGCGCATGTGGCGACGAGCCGCTGGTCGTCGGTCGTCGCGGCTTCGCTGGTGGAAGACCTGTCGCTGGCGACGATCCGCGCGATCCCGATCGTCTCGCCGCAGGTGACGCATCTCGTCGGCCTCGTCGTGCCGCAGCGTTACGCGATCTCCCCGCTCACCAATGCTCTCGTGAGGGAAGCGGAGCGCATGGCGGTCCGGCTCGGCCCGGTTCTCCCGGCCGCCGCTGCGCAGTGATAGTCTTTTTCTATCGCGGCACTGGACAGCGACCTTGATTTTCGTGCGATCAGGCGCATTCTTTTTTGAACTGAAATAAATACAGCATGGGGTGGAATATGCCCGGATACGCGCGATGGGATTTCGCGCAGGCGTCCGACATCGTCGCGGCTCGCGCGTCCGAGAAGGGCGCCACGCTTCCCATCTTTCACGATCTCATGGAACGCTTCGGCTACGTCGACCGCTCGATCGTCCCCGTGGTCGCAAATGCCCTGAACCTGTCGCGCGCCGAGGTGCACGGCACGCTGACCTTCTACCACGACTTCCGTGATCATCCGCCGGGTCGCCGCACCCTCAAGGTGTGCCGCGCCGAGGCCTGCCAGTCGCGTGGTGCCGCCGAGGTGCATGATGCCTTGAAGCGCAAGCTCGGCGTCGACTGGCACGGCACGACGTCGGACGGCGCATTTACCATCGAGCCCGTCTATTGCCTTGGCCTTTGCGCCTGCGCCCCGGCGGTGCTGGTCGACGACGAGCCGGTCGGCAACGTCACGGTCCAGAGTCTCGACGACGTGCTCGCGGAGGCGCGGGCATGAGCGACGGCAAGATCAAGGTCTACATCCCGCGCGATGCCGCGGCGCTGGCCGTCGGGGCGGACAAAGTCGCTATCGCGCTTGCCGGCGCGGCGGCCGACAAAGTCGAGATCGTCCGCAACGGCTCGCGCGGCTTGCTGTGGCTCGAGCCGATGGTCGAGGTGGTGACGCCGCAGGGCCGCATCGCCTACGGGCCGGTGAAGCCGGGCGACGTCGAGGGTCTGGTGGCGGCCGGTTTCTTGGAAGGCGGCGAGCATCCGCTGCGCCTCGGCAAGCCGGAGGAGATCCCCTATCTCGCGCGCCAATCGCGCCTCACCTTCGAGCGTTGCGGCATCATCGACCCGCTCGACATCGCCGACTATCGCGCCCACGGCGGCTACGAGGGCCTGCGGAACGCGCTCGCGATGAGCGACGAGGACATCACCGAGACCGTCACCAAGTCGGGCCTGCGCGGGCGCGGGGGCGCGGGCTTCCCGACCGGCATCAAGTGGACCACCGTCCGCAAGGCGCAGGCCGACCAGAAGTACATCGTCTGCAATGCGGATGAGGGCGACAGCGGCACCTTCGCCGACCGCATGATCATGGAGGGCGACCCCTTCGTGCTCATCGAGGGCATGACGATCGCCGCCGTCGCGGTCGGCGCGACCGAGGGCTACATCTACATCCGCTCGGAATACCCGCACGCCTTTCGTACCATGCAGAAGGCGATCGAGATCGCCACCGCCGACGGCGCGCTCGGCGACAGCGTGCTCGGCTCCGGCAAGGCGTTCCGCCTGCACGCGCGGCTCGGCGCCGGCGCCTATATCTGCGGCGAGGAGACCTCGCTGCTCGAGAGCCTCGAGGGCAAGCGCGGCGTGGTGCGCGCCAAGCCGCCGATCCCGGCGCTGAAGGGCCTCTTCGGCAAGCCGACGGTCTGCAACAACGTCATCTCGCTCTGCTCGGTGCCGTGGATCATGGCGCACGGCGGCCAGGCCTATGCCGACTACGGCTTCGGCAAGTCGCGCGGCACGCTCTGCATCCAGCTCGGCGGCAACATCAAGCACGGCGGGCTCATCGAGGTCGGCTTCGGCGCCACGCTCGGCGAGATCGTCGAGGAGTGGGGCGGCGGCACGTTCACAGGGCGCCCGGTGCGCGCGGCGATGGTCGGCGGCCCGCTCGGGGCCTACTTCCCGACCTCGCTCTTCGACACGCCGCTCGACTACGAGTCGTTCGCGGCGAAGGCCGGCCTCGTCGGCCACGGCGGCATCGTCGTCTTCGACGACACGGTCGACATGGCCGCGCAGGCGCGCTTCGCCTTCGAGTTCTGCGAGGCCGAGAGCTGCGGCAAGTGCACGCCGTGCCGCATCGGCGCGACGCGCGGCAAGGAAACGATGGACAAGGTCATCGCCGGTGTCGAGCTCGAGAAGAACCTCGCGCTCGTCGAGGAGCTGTGCGTGACCATGACCGACGCGTCGCTCTGCGCCATGGGCGGGCTGACGCCCGTGCCGGTGAAGAGCGCCATGACCCACTTCCCAGAGGATTTCGTGCCCGCTGCGCAGCAACAGGCTGCCGAGTAGCGCGCCCGGACAGGAGCAAAAGCCAATGTCCCTCATCGAGGAACTCGACACCGGCACCCCGATCCGCCCCGCGGCGGAGACGGTGACGCTGACGATCGACGGCGAGCAGGTCACCGTGCCGAAGGGCACGAGCGTGATGGCCGCCGGCATGGCCATGGGCACCAAGATCCCGCGGCTCTGCGCGACGGACTCGATCGAGCCCTTCGGCTCCTGCCGCCTCTGCCTCGTCGAGATCGAGGGCCGCCGCGGCACGCCGGCCTCGTGCACGACGCCGGCCGAGGACGGCATGGTCGTCCACACGCAGAACGATCGCCTCGCCAAGCTGCGCAAGGGGGTGATGGAGCTTTACATCTCCGACCACCCGCTGAACTGCCTGACCTGCTCGGCCAACGGCGACTGCGAGCTGCAGGACCAGGCCGGCGCGGTGGGCCTGCGCACCGTCCGATACGGCTACGGCGGCGAGAACCACCTCGACGCCCCGACGGACGAATCGAACCCCTACTTCACCTTCGAGAAGGCGAAGTGCATCGTCTGCAACCGCTGCGTCCGCGCCTGCGAGGAAGTGCAGGGCACCTTCGCGCTGACGATCGAGGGCCGCGGCTTCAAGTCCATGGTGTCGCCCGGCGGCACCGACTTCATGTCGTCGGAATGCGTCTCCTGCGGCGCCTGCGTCCAGGCCTGCCCGACCGCCACGCTCAACGAGAAGAGCGTGATCGAGATGGGCAAGCCCGAGCACTCCGCCTACACGACCTGCGCCTATTGCGGCGTCGGCTGCACCTTCAAGGCCGAGATGCAGGGCGAGAAGGTCGTCCGCATGATCCCGGCCAAGGAAGGAAAGGCCAACGACGGCCACAGCTGCGTGAAGGGCCGCTTCGCCTACGGCTATGCGACCCACAAGGATCGCATCACCAAGCCGATGATCCGCAAGAAGATCACCGACCCCTGGCGCGAGGTCTCGTGGGAGGAGGCGATCTCCTACGCGGCGTCCGAGTTCAAGCGAATCCAGGCCAAGTACGGGAAGAACTCGATCGGCGGCATCACGTCGTCTCGCTGCACCAACGAGGAGACCTACCTCGTCCAGAAGCTGGTGCGCGCCGCCTTCGGCAACAACAACGTCGACACCTGCGCCCGCGTCTGCCACTCGCCGACCGGCTACGGCCTGAAGACCACGCTCGGCACCTCGGCCGGCACGCAGGACTTCAAGTCGGTCGAGCAGGCCGACATCATCCTCGTCATCGGCGCCAACCCGACCGACGGCCATCCCGTCTTCGGCTCTCGCATGAAGAAGCGGCTGCGCGCTGGCGCCAAGCTGATCGTCGCCGATCCGCGCAAGATCGACCTCGTGAGGTCGCCGCACATCCAGGCCGACTATCACCTGCCGCTGCGGCCCGGAACAAACGTCGCGTTCATCAATGCGATGAGCCACGTCATCGTCACCGAAGGCCTCGTCGACGAGACTTTCGTGAAGGAGCGCTGCGACGTCCACGACTTCGAGGCCTGGGCGCGCTTCGTTGCGGAGGAGCGGCATTCGCCGGAGGCGCAGGCCGACATCCTCGGCGTCGACCCCGTGCAGCTGCGCGGC
Source organism: Beijerinckiaceae bacterium RH AL1 (assembly GCA_901457705.2). Classification (NCBI taxonomy): domain Bacteria; kingdom Pseudomonadati; phylum Pseudomonadota; class Alphaproteobacteria; order Hyphomicrobiales; family Beijerinckiaceae; species Beijerinckiaceae bacterium RH AL1. Next base: position 3,925,274 of record LR590083.2, on the reverse strand, counting down.
GCCGCGCGGCTCTATGCGTCGCGGGGCAAGAACGCGGCGATCTTCTACGGCCTCGGCGTCACCGAGCACTCGCAGGGCTCGACGATGGTCATGGGCATGGCCAACATCGCCATGGCGACCGGCAACATCGGCCGCGAGGGCGTCGGCGTGAACCCGCTGCGCGGCCAGAACAACGTGCAGGGCTCGTGCGACATGGGCTCGTTCCCGCACGAGTATCCGGGCTACCGCCACGTGTCGGACGACGCGACGCGCGAGATCTACGAGGAGCTGTGGGGCGTCACGCTCGACAAGGACCCGGGGCTTCGCATTACCAACATGCTCGACGAGGCGGTCGAGGGCACGTTCAAGGGCATGTACATCCAGGGCGAGGACATCGTGCAGTCGGATCCCGACACGCATCACGTCACCGCCGGCATGCGCAACCTCGAGTGCATGGTGATCCAGGACATCTTCCTGAACGAGACGGCGAAGTACGCGCACGTCTTCCTGCCCGGCGCCTCGTTCCTCGAGAAGGACGGCACGTTCACGAACGCCGAGCGCCGCATCGGTCGCGTGCGCAAGGTGATGAGCCCGATGGCCGGCTACGGCGACTGGGAGGCGACGCAGCTGCTCGCCAACGCGCTCGGCCAGAACTGGTCCTACACGCACCCCTCGCAGATCATGGACGAGATCGCCGCGACGACGCCGTCGTTCAAGGGCGTCTCGTTCAAGCGTCTCGACGAGGCTGGCTCGCTGCAGTGGCCGGTGAACGATGCCGCGCCGAACGGAACGCCGACCATGCACATCGGCAAGTTCGTGATCGGCAAGGGCAAGTTCATGATCACCGAGTTCCACGCGACCGAGGAGCGCTCGGGCCCGCGGTTCCCGCTGATCCTGACGACCGGCCGCATCCTGTCGCAGTACAATGTCGGCGCGCAGACGCGGCGCACGGCGAACTCGCTGTGGCACGAGGAGGACGTGCTCGAGATCCATCCGTTCGATGCCGAGCAGCGCGGCATTTCCGACGGCGATCTCGTGGCGCTGGAGAGCCGCTCCGGCGACATCGCCATCAAGGCGAAGATCTCCGAGCGCATGCAGCCCGGCGTCGTCTACACGACCTTCCACCACGCCAAGACCGGCGCCAACGTCATCACCACCGACTACTCGGACTGGGCGACGAATTGCCCCGAGTACAAGGTCACGGCCGTTCAGGTGCGCAAGACCAACCGCATGTCGGATTGGCAGGCGAAGTTCTTCGAGGAGGACATCGACTTGAAGCGTATTGCGGCGGTGGGGCTCGAGGCGGCGGAATGAAGTCGCAGATCGACAAGCTGGCGATGATGGCCAACCAGATCGCCCAGTTCTTCGGCTCGTACCCGCACGACGAGGCGGTGGCCGGCATCGCCTCGCACATCGAGGCGTTCTGGACGCCGAAGATGATCGCCACCTTCAAGGAAGGGATGGGCGACGCCGAGCGGCACGTCGACCCGCTGGTCATCGAGGCGCTGTCGCCCGAGGTCGAGGCGCGCGACCCTGCCGAGAAGGCGGCCGCCGGGCCCGGGAAGGTCGGCGAGCTAGGGGCGGTCGACGCGGGGTAGAGGCGACGCGTCGCCCCGCTTTCGCTCAGAGCATCGCTTGAGCCCAGTTGGCCCAACGTTTCCTCGCCGCGAGAACGATCCACCCATCCTCGTCGTCGCCGACGGCGTGATAGGCGCCACTGGCTAGACAGAGCGCCGCGAGCGCGCAGACGAGCGCTGCACGCTCGTCGTGGTTCGTGACGCTCGCGAACGACGTGGCCGCTGCTCGGCCCGGCAGCAGAGCGCCCAGCACCGCGTCGAGCCCACCGATCTCGGCGAGGTGCTTGTAGTAGACGTCCGAACGATCGCCGCGGCGCGCCACGAGCGCTTCCGGCGCTTCGATCTGCAGGCCGAGCCAGGCGTGCGGAAAGGTCTCGACGATCGCCGCCGCGTCGATCGCCTCGCGGTGCCGCGCCGGTGCGACATGGCCGGTGTCGAGGACGATCCGCGCGCAGGTGTTGGTCGCCGCGTTGAGGAGGCGCCCGATGGGCACATTGGACGCGCCGGGCTTGCCGATGCGGCGGCCGACGCCGCGCGTCAGCACGCGCTCGGCCTCGCGGTAGCGCCCGATGAGGTCGAGCCCGCGCCGCAGCGGCCCGTCGAAGGCGGCGGCGAGAAGCGGCCGGTCGGCGAGACGGCGGAGCGTGTCGGTGCGCTCCGGCTCGGCGGCGCGGAAGCGCGCGATCGTCCAGGTCACCTCGTCGCGCGACCAGTCCAGCCGGCAGGCGGCGCTGGACCGGCGCGTCGGCGAGAACCCGACGTCGACGCCGAGCACGACGCCCGCAGCGGGCAGGCCGCTCATCGCGACGCGCCGAACACCCCGTTCAGCAGGTCGCGCGGGGCGCCGCCGGCGACAGCGGCGAACGAGCCGTCCCTCATCGCCTCCGCTGCGGTGAGCAGGGCGCCGAGCGCGACGCGGGCGAGCGCGCCGCCGACCGAGATGCGACGCACGCCGAGGTCGGCGAGCTGGGCGAGCGTCATCGCGGGGTCGAGCGCCAGCACGTTGAGCGGCTTCGGGGCCACCGCGCGCACCATCGTGGCGATGTCCTCGGGCCGCTTCACGCCGGGCGCGAACAGGCAGTCGGCACCGGCGTCCGCGAAGGCGACGAGCCTGTCGATCGCCGGCGTCAGCGCCTCGGGGTCGGCGAGCATCAGCTCGGTGCGCGCGACGAGCACCGCGCCGGTGCCGTCCACCGCCGCGCGGGCGGCGCGTAACCGCTCAAGCGCGTGCGGCGTATCGTAGAATTCGCCGGCCTCGTCGAGGTCCTCGATCGAGAGGCCGGCGACGCCCGCGTCGAGCGCCAGCTTGACGCTCTCGGCCACGCCCGCGGGGTCGGACGCGAAGCCCGACTCGAAGTCGGCGTTGACCGGCAGGTCGACGGCGGCGCAGAGCGCGGCGAGATGGGCGACGATCGCGTCGCGCGTCACGACATGGTCGGGCTTGCCGGTCGTCCAGGCGAAGCCGGCGCTCGACGACGCCAGCGCCGCGAATCCGAGGTGCTGGAGCAGCTTGGCGCTGCCGACGTCCCACGGGTTCGGCAGGACGAAGCAACCGCTCTCGTGCAACGCGCGGAAGGTCGCGCGTTTTGCTGCTGACGTCATGCGTTCTTCTCCATCATTCGAATTGTCATGAAGATCATGCGACGCTTTGTTGTCTGTTCTGATCTTAATGTTGCTACAGCCCACTTCCGTCTTGAACTAGGGCGACCGATCGCACAGTTAAGCTTGGTGGCCCTTCGGCCCGCTTGGAGACCCGTTATGACGAAGACTTTGGCAGCAGCGATCCTGGCGATGAGCATCGCCGCGCCGGCTTTTGCGCAGACCCCGAGCGCGAGCGGCGGTCCGTCGGGCACCCCGAACCAGTCGCAGGCGGTCATCCCGTCGGGCGCGACGGGCGGCCGGTCGGGCGGTCCGAACCAGGGTCAGTCGGTCATCCCGACGGGCGCCACCGGCGGCAAGTCCGGCGCACCGCATCAGTCGCACGCGGTCGTCAAGGAAGGCGCGAGCGGCGGTCGCTCGGGCGCACCGCACCAGTCGCAGGCGGTCATCAAGGAAGGCGCGACCGGGGGCCGCTCAGGCGCGCCGCACCAGTCGCAGTACAAGAAGACGCACAAGAAGCACCATCACCACCACTGAGCCCTTAGGGCTCGTCACGGTGCGCCGGTCAGGCGCACCGGGAAGGTGATCCAGCGGTCGCCGCCCGTGGCCTTCACGAGAAGGATCACGTGGCGGTGGCCGTGCTCGCCCTGCTCGGCGAAGGCCTGATCGAAGGTCTCGGTGCCGGACAGCGGCCGCATCTGCAGGCTGACGATGACGTCGCCGCGCACGAGGCCTGCGTTCTCCGCCTCCCTCGTGTCGGCCACCTCCGCGACGACGAAGCCGTGCGCGGACGCAGGCAGCTTGAACGTCCGCCGCGTCGCCGCGTCGACGGGCTCGAGCTTCAGGCCGAGGTCGCGCGCGTTCGCGAAGCGTGGCGCCATCCGCGCGGCATCGTCGTCGGCGCCGAGCTTGCCGTCGGGCGCGAGGTCGGGCGTCGCCTCCGCCGTCAGCGTCTTGCCGTCGCGCCAGACGACGATCTTCGTCGTGTGGCCGAGCGCCAGGCACGTTGCGCGATAGAGCGTGGTGACGTCGGGCAGCGGCTTACCGTCGAGGTTCACGACGATGTCGCCGAGGCGCAGGCCCGCGCGGGCGGCCGGCGACCCCGCATCCATGCCGGCGACGATGACACCGAACGGGTTGGGGTAGCCCAGCGCCTCGCCCATCGCTGGCGTCAGCTGCTGGCCCTGCAGCCCGATCGTGCCGCAACCGATGTGGCCGCCGCCCCTCAGCTGCTCGATCAGAAACGAGATGTCGGCGGCAGGGATCGCGAAGCCGAGGCCCTGCGAGCCCTGGCCGCTCGCCACCGTCCACAGGATCGAGTTCATGCCGACGACGTTGCCGTCGAGGTCGAAGAGCGGGCCGCCGGAGTTGCCGCTGTTGATGGCGGCGTCGGTCTGGATGAAGCTGTCGTAGGGCGACTGGCGCAGGTTGCGGTCGATGGCCGAGACGATGCCCGAGCTCGCCGAGATGCCGAGCCCCAGCGGATTGCCGACGGCGACGACGCGGCGGCCGAGCGGCACATGCGGATCGCGCGACAGGATCGCCGCCTGCAGCGGACGGTTCGCCTCGATCTTGATGAAGGCGACGTCGACGGTCGTCGACTCCCAAACGATCTTCGCCTTCAGGTCGCGGCCGTCGTGCAGCGAGACGGTGACGTCGTAGGCGCCGTGCACGACGTGCTTGTTGGTCGCGATGAAGCCGTCCGAGCTGACGATGAAGCCGGAGCCTTCGGCGCGCTGGATCTTTGGAGCGAAGGCGGCCTTGGCGGAATCGTCGTCGGACTTCGAGATGTCGCGATGCGTGTGGATCGCCACGACCGTCGGGATCACCTTGGCGAGCAGGGCCTCGATCGGATGGGCGCTTTCCATCGCCGCGTCGGGGGCGAAGGCGTGGGCCGGCGCGAGGAGCGCGACAGCCAGCACGGCGGCGGCGATCGGCCGCGTCCAGGGTCCGTGCAGGCACGTGAAGCGGCGGGTCATGGCGGCGTTCCGAGGCAGAAGGACGCCGCAGCTTAACGAACCGCCAAGCTTCGAGAAAGCATGTCTGGCGACGCCCGGTCGCAGGCAAGGAACATTGGTCGCGCGCGATTGTTCTGGGCACCGAAGACGAGAGGAAGGCCGGCGTTCGTGAGGGTTTTGCGAGGGGAATTGTTGGGAGCCGGCCTGCACGCCGCGCTCTTTGTATGCGCTATGGCGGGGTGTGCGGGCTTGTCGATCGACGCGAATGCCGCGACCTCGAGCGACGAGCCGGGTCACTTCATCTCGAAGACGCCGATCGGCGGCGCCCCGGATGGCGCGGCGGCGTGGAAGATCCGCTACGCGACGCGCGACGAGAACAATAAGCCCCTGGAGGTGACGGGCATCGTCGTCGTCCCGAAGAGCGCGGCGCCGGCGCAGGGTCGCGACATCGTCGCGTGGGGGCGCGGCACGGTCGGCCTCGCACCGGTCTGCGCGCCGTCCAAGACGCCGAAGAAGATGTTCGAGAGCACGCCTGGCATCCCGGATGCGCTGAAGCGCGGCTTTCTCATCGCGGCGCCGGACTTCGCCGATCCCGACTCCGAGCGCCCGCACCCCTATCTCGTCGGGGTCGCCGAGGCGCATGCCATGCTCGACATCGTCCGCGCCGTGCGCGAGATGCCGGAGGCGCAGGCCGGCAAGCGCTATGCGCTGTGGGGCGAGTCGGAGGGCGCGCACGCGGCGCTATGGTCGGCGAAGTTCGCGCCGAGCTACGCCGCCGGGCTCGATCTCGTCGGCATCGCCGCGGACGCGCCGCCGACCGATCTCGTGAAGAACTTCGACATGATCTACAGCCCCGGCGTGCGCGCGCTCATCACGGGCTACGTCGCCGACAGCTGGTCCAAGGTCTACGGCATCCCGCTGTCGAGCTTCGCCAATGCCTTCGGGCGCATGATCATCCACCAGCTCGCCAAGGACTGCACCCGCTTCGACGTCGCCTCGGCCTTCACCAACACGACGCTCCTGATCCTCAGCAAGCAGGTGCCCTATCATCTCGGCGCGGAGTGGTTGCCGCGGCTGAAGGAGAATTCGGTCGTGGCCGTTCACCTGCCGGCGCCGCTGCTGATCGCGCAAGGCGGCAAGGACGATGTCGTCATGCCGGCGCTGACGCAGGCCTATGCGCAGGCGAGCTGCCGGCTCGGCAACGAAGTCACGCTGATCTGGAAGCCCGACGACGGCCATCTGACGATCACGCCGAGCACGATCGGCCCGACGGTCGACTGGCTCGCCGACCGCTTCGCCGGAAAGCCGGCCGGGTCGGACTGCGCGTCGATCGAGAAGGCCGGCGCGCCGTTGCCGCCCACCTCCGCCCATCGCGCGGCGCAATAGCGAGTCAGATGAACTCGGCCGCCTCCTGCATCGATGCGAAGCGGCGCGTGCCGACGATCGTCTCGACCTCGACCGATCCGTCGGCGAGCGTGCGATAGGGACGCCGCTCGCGCCCCGCCGCCGGTGCGACCGGCACCGCCGCGGGGCTGCCGCCGGCCCGCTGCGTCGAGCGCATGAGGACGGCCTCGAAGAAGCGGTTGAGCGTGCCGAAGCCGCTCTGCAGTGCGCCGACGATCGCCAGGCCGAAGCCGGAGCCGATCAAGCCTTGCGCCACGGCGACGAGATCGCCGTGCAGCGTCGGCGCGCGAGATGCGCGGGCGAGCACGTCGGCCATGGTCGCCTCGCAGATCATCAGCGCCCAGCCGAGCGCGGCGACGATCAGCCCGATCCAGGTCAGGCGACCGAGCGCGAGCCCGTCGAAATCGGCAGGCGCCGGCGCACGCGCGCTCATCGCTCGTTCTCTTCCCGTGAGATGAAGGTGAAGTCCTGCACCAGCACGTCGTGCACGACGGGCTCGCCGAGCCGCGCGTTGGTGGCGGTGACGAGGCGCTTGGTGAGGCCGGAGATGTCGTACTTGTCGAGGTGCAAGAAATCGAGCTTGTCGTCCGCGTAGATCGTGCGGAACGCCTCGTCGAGCAGGAAGACTTCCGGCGAGACGCTGAGCGTCTTCATCTTGCCGGCCTCGGTCGTGTAGGCAAACTGCGCGACGATGAAGCCGCGCACCGCGCCGCCGGCGACGATCGGCACGTTGATGACGCGCGTCTTCTGCGACTCCAGCGCCGGCTTTCCGGCGGCGGCGTCGACCTTCGCCGGCGTCTCGACGAACGCGACGGCGTAGCTCGCGCCGAGCGCCACCGTGATCGCCCAGAGCCCGAGGAGGAGCGCCTTCATCGCGGGTGCGTCACGCGTCGGCGTCGGTGTAGCGGCCGTAGCCGCGCGAGTAGGTGCCGTCTGACTCCGCCTCGCGCATAACGTCGACGATCAGCGCGTTGACGGCGCGCACCGCCTGGAGGTGCACGCGCAGCTTCTCGTCGTTGGCCTCGAGCTTGGCGCGGAAGGCCGCCAGCCGCGAGAGGATGTCCTGGCTCGGGATGGTGCGCTCCATCGTCCGCATCAGCCGGCTGAGCTCGAGGAAGCCCTGCCGCTTCTGCCGCGTCGCCTCGGCGATCTCGGTTGTGCGGCCCGAGGCCAGCATGCGCGTCTCGGCGTCGATCACGGCCTCGAGCCGCTCCAGGACAACGACGAAGGCGTCGTAGGTCTCCGGCGAGACGAACTTGCGGTCCTCGGGAAACCAGGTGGCGGCGGCTGGGGCTGTCATGATCAGGCTTTCAGGGTCTGCGCGGCGCGCGGGGGCGCCGCATGCGCGGGATGGGCGTGCTCGACGGCCTTGGCGATGCCGATGCCGCCGGCCTTCGAGATCTGGTTGGCGAGCTGCTCCGCCATCATCGAGCGGAAGGCGCCTGCGGTCTCCTTGCCGCCGTAGAGCTCGTCCTCCTTCGGCAGCATCGCCTCGACGAAGCTCTGCAGCATCACCGCCTCGAATTTTTGGTAGATGTCGCCCTTGTGGGAGAGGCCGCGCTTCAGCGTCGGCGCGTCGCTTGCGGCGAGATGCGTCGGCGAGGCCGCCTTGCCGGCGAGCGCGGTTGCGCCCGTGCTCGACGTCCCGGCCTTGCCGGCCGCCGTCGCGGCGGCGAGCGCCTTGCCGAAGTCCCTGTCGACGACGGCGGGGTCGGCCGCGAGCTTGGCGAGCCGCGCCGTCGCGGCGCGCACCTTTTCGGGGTCGGCGGCCGCGGCCACGTCGAGCAGGATGTCGGATGGCGGCTGGATCGCCATGAGGTCTCCGCGGATGATCGCGGACGATCCTCGCAACCGAGCCTTGTCGCAGGCTGGAGTGGCGGCGGGACGCCGCCGCGCCCCTAGGCCAGTGCTTCGCCGAGCTTGCGCAGGAAGGCGAGGCCGGCGTCGATCTGCGAGAGCTCGATGTACTCGTCGGGCTGGTGCGCCTGGGCGATCGAGCCGGGGCCGCAGACGATGGTCGGGATGCCTGCCTTCTGGAACTGGCCGGCCTCGGTGGCGAAGGAGACCGTCTCGACGGCATTGGTGCCGGTGAGGCGCTTCGCCAGCACCTCGGCCTCCGAGCCGTGGTCGGGCTCGAGCCCCGGCACCTCGACGTCGCGGTGGATCTCGATCGACGCGTCCTGCGTGTAGCGGCGCAGGCGCGGCAGCGCGACGCGATCGACGTAGTCCTGCAGGTGGGTTGCCGCGAGCTTGGGGTCGACGCCGGGCAGGCCGCGGAACTCCCACACGAAGCGGCAGTCGCGCGCCAGAATGTTGCCGGCGTTGCCGCCCTCGATGATGCCGACATGCACCGTCGAGTAGGGCGGCTCGAACAGGCCCGAGGGATCGCCCTCCGCCTCGAGCTTGCCCTGCAGGCGGTAGAGCTCGGTGACGAGATCGCAGGCGATCTCGACGGCGTTGGCGCCGGCGCGCGGGTCGGAGGAATGCGCTTCCTTGCCGTGCACATAGGTCTCGAAATGCGAGATCGACTTGTGCGCGTCGACCACCGCCATCTTCGTCGGCTCGCCGACGATGCACAGGCCCGGGCGCGGCAGGTCGTCGCCGAAGCGGGCGATCGTGTCGAGCGAGCCGCGGCAGCCGATCTCCTCGTCGTAGGAGAGAAGCAGGTGGATCGGCCTGGCGAGCCCGGCGCGCTTCCACCGCGGCAGCATGGCGAGGCAAAGCGCGTCGAAGGCCTTCATGTCGCAGGCGCCGCGGCCGTAGAGCCGGTCGCCGTCGCGGCGCAGCTTGAACGGATCGCTCGACCACTTCTGGCCCTTCACCGGCACGACGTCGGTGTGGCCCGAGAGCACGACGCCGCCGTCGCCCTCGGGGCCGACGGTCGCGAGCAGCGCCGCCTTGTCGCCCGTGGCGTTGGGCACGCGGACGGCCTTGATGTCGTGCTCGGCGAGATAGGCCTCGACGCGATCGATGAGCGGAAGGTTCGTCTTCGCGCTGACGGTGTCGAACCCGACCAGCTCCTCGAGGAGCGAGAGCGCGGTGTCGCGGACGTCGTCCGCCGACGCCGCGCTCAATTGAGCACGCGCGACAGGTAGGGCGAGTCGAGGGAGAAGAGCGGGATCTCGGCCTCGAACGCCTCGCCGCCGTCGACGACGACGCGGTAGGTGCCGGTCATGAAGCCCGACGGTGTCGAGAGCGGGCAGCCCGAGGTGTAGCGGAACACGTCGCCCGGCTGCAGCACCGGCTGCTCGCCGACGATGCCGGGGCCGCGCACCTCCTCGAGCCGACCGAGGCCGTCGGTGATCTTCCAGTAGCGGTCGGTGACCTGGATCGCCGTCCGGCTCTGGTTGGCGATCTCGACCGTGTAGGCCCAGAAATAGTGGCCTTCCGCGGCGTCCGACCGCTCGGGCAGGAACTCCGGCAGCACGGAGATTTCGATGTCGCGCGTCGTGCGCGTGTAGAGGTCGGACGACATGCTTCAGTTCTAGGAAGCAGCGGCGGCTTTGGGAAGGGGCGCTGCGAGACGCGGTTACCGCGGTGCGGCAAGGGTCGCGGCGCGCGTGCCTTCCTCGAAGGCGCCGTGAGCGGTCGAGAAGAAGTGCGGCGAGGTCGCCTCGCCGGCGAAGAACAGGCGGCCGTCGACGGGCTCGGCGAGCTTCGCCCGCGCGCCGGCGCGGCCCGGCAGGGCGTGGGAATAGGAGCCGAGCGCATAGGGGTCGCTCGCCCAGGCGGTGGCGGCGATCGGGTGGAGCTTGGCTGAGATGTCGTGCCCCAGCGCGTCCGAGATCTCGCGTCGCGCCGCGTCGAAGAAGGCGGCCGGCCCGCCGCTCTCGAGGTGACGCGCATAGTCGCCGCCGAAATAGCCCTCGACCACCGGCTTGCCGTCGCCGCGCAGCGTGTAGGTGCCGGTGTCGCGCCGGTCGGGCGCGCCGATCAGCCGCGATCTGGGTTCGAAGGCGTCGGGCTCGTCGAGCGCGAGATAGACCTTGTTGGCGATGCCGAGAGGCAAGCCGGCGGCCGCGGCGCGATGGTCGTCGAGCGTCGGGCTGAAGGCGATGGCGCCGGAGGCGACAAGGTTGCTCGAGAGGGTGACGATGACGGCGTCGGCCGTCAGCGTGCCGCCGGCGCTCTCGACGGCGATCGTGCGGCCGCGCGTGTCGATCCGCGTCACCGGGCAGCCGAGCCGGATCGGCAGGCCGGCGGCGGCCGTGGCGATGAGCGCGCCGTAGCCGCCCTCGGCGCGCCAGTTCACCTCAGTGTCGATATAGGCGTCGAAGTCGAGCACGGAGACGCGCTCGAGCGGCGCGCCGTTGTAGTAGGTCGAGATCGCGTCGAGAAAGCTGGTCCAGCGCCCGGCAGGGTCGATGAAGTCGGAGGCTGGCCTGTCCTGCCCGGTGCGCCGCGCCGTCTCCGCGGCCGCTTCCAGGCGCTCGAAGAACGCGTCGGACTCGCGCGCGAACGCATCCTGCTCCGCGTCGCCGAAGCCGCGCTGCCGGTGGCGGCGGCGCCACGGCGGCGTCGCCTTGTCGAGCGTGACGCCAAGCTTGGGCGCAAGCGCCGCAAGGACGTTGCGGTCGGCGGAGTGCAGCCACTCGCACCCGAGATCGAAGGTGTAGGGCGTGCCGAGCGAGCTGGTCCAGCTGCGGCCGCCGACCCTGTCCCGGGCCTCGAGAATGCAGAAGGACGCGTTGCGCCGCGAAAGCTCGCGGCCGGCACCGATGCCCGCCGCGCCGGCGCCGATGACGATGACGTCGAAGGTGGCGGTCATGCCACCGACATAGAGGTTCGCCCCAGTGCCGCCAACTGCGCCCGGCGCAGGCTGGATAGGCCCGTAGAAAATTGACTTCGGCGCCGCCTTCCCGCATAAGCCGCCGCTCGGGCGAGACGGCGCGCGGATGCGCTTGCCTGCCGCCCAGATCTACGACGGTTCATCGACCACGCTTGGTCCTCGACCCCGCCGACGGCATCGCCGGTCGGTCGAGATGGAGTTTTTGACGTGAAACGCACCTATCAGCCCTCGAAGCTCGTGCGCAAGCGCCGCCACGGCTTCCGCGCCCGCATGGAGACGGTCGGCGGCCGCAAGGTCATCGCGGCGCGTCGCGCCCGCGGCCGCAAGCGGCTTTCGGCCTGACGCTCGACGCCATCGCGCCCTCCGCGCCACAAAAGATCGGCCGGCTTCTCCGCCGCGCCGACTTTTTGCGCGTCGCCAAGGGCAAGCGCTGGCACGGCAAGGCGCTCTCGATGCAGGCGGCCGCCCGCGAGCCCGAGCTCGCGGACGCGGCGCCGCGGCTCGGCCTGACGCTGACGAAGAAGGTCGGCGGCGCCGTCATCCGCAATCGCGCCCGCCGGCGGCTGCGCGAAGCGCTGCGTCTTGCCGACCACCTTCCGGCGCGGGCCGGTCACGACTATGTTGTCATCGGCCGGATCGAGGCGATCCGGGTGCCGTTCGCCGATCTTCAGAGCGAGCTTGCCCGCGCCTTCATTGGCGTGCATGACGCCGGGCGTCGCAAGCGGCGCGATGCCCCCAAGACGAGCGCCGCTCCGGGCTGACGCCTGGACGCGCTCGATGACCGATCGACGAAGATCCAGGACGCAGAGATCCAGGACGCCATGAAACCCGACACCAAGAACTACTACCTGGCGCTCGCGCTCTCGATTCTGGTCATCTTCGGCTGGAATTATTTTTACGCCAAGCCGCAGCTCGACAAGTCGCGCCAGCTGCAGACGCAGCCGAACGCGATGCAGACGGCGAAGCCGGGCTCGGTGTCGTCGCTGCCGCCGCAATCGGTGAACGCGCCGCCGCAGGGCGGACCGGTGTCCGAGAGCCCCGCCGTGATGCGCGACCGCAAGGCGGTTCTCGCCGACAGCCCGCGCATCACCATCGACACGCCGGCGCTCGAGGGCTCCGTCGCGCTGAAGGGCGGCCGGCTCGACGATCTCGCGCTCAAGGACTACCGCGAGACGCCGGACAAGAACTCGCCGAACATCGTGCTGCTGACGCCGTCGGGGGCGCCCTCCGCCTACTATGCCGAGTCGGGCTTCGTCGGGCAGGTCGGCGCAGACGTGCCGCTGCCCGGCCCCGACACGCAGTGGACGGCGGCCGCCGGCCAGAAGCTGACGCCGACGATGCCGGTGACGCTGACCTGGGACAACGGCAAGGGCCTCGTCTTCACGCGCAAGATCGCGGTCGACCCGAACTACATGTTCACGATCACCAACAGCGTCGCCAACAAGGGCGGCGCGCCGGTGACGCTGTCGCCTTATTCGCTCATCGTGCGCCAGGGCCTGCCCAAGACCTCGGGCTACTCGGTGCTCCACGAGGGCTATGTCGGCGTCGTCGGCGACTCCGGCGTCAAGGAGACGACCTATTCGGCGATCGAGAAGGAGCCGGGCGAGACGCTGTCGCTGAAGGGCACCGGCGGCTGGGCCGGCTTCACCGACAAGTACTGGGCGACGGCGCTGGTGCCGGACCAGACGCAGAGCTTCGAGGCGTCGTTCCAGGCCACCGGCCCGGCCACCGATCGCACCTACCAGACCGCGACGATCGCCGCGCCGGTCACCATCGCCGCCGGTGCCGAGGCCTCGTCGTCCTCGCACATCTTCGCCGGCGCCAAGGTCGTCACCCTGCTCGACCAGTACAAGGACAAGCTCGGGATCGAGAAGTTCGACCTCATGATCGACTGGGGTTGGTTCTACTTCATCACCAAGCCGATGTTCTTCCTCATCGACGGGCTCTACAAGGTGCTCGGCAACTTCGGCCTCGCCATCATCGGCGTGACCTTCCTCGTCAAGCTGGTCTTCTTCCCGCTCGCCAACCGCTCGTATGCGTCGATGGCGAAGATGAAGGCGGTGCAGCCGCAGCTCGCCGCGCTGAAGGAGAAGTACCCCGACGACAAGGTCCGCCAGCAGCAGGAGATGATGGCGATCTACAAGGCTGAGAAGATCAACCCGGTCGCCGGCTGCCTGCCGATGCTGATCCAGATCCCCGTCTTCTTCGCGCTCTACAAGGTGCTGTTCGTCACCATCGAGATGCGCCAGGCGCCGTTCTACCTGTGGATCCGCGATCTCTCGCAGCCCGACCCGACGAACGTCTTCAACCTCTTCGGCCTCCTGCCGTTCAACCCGACGACCCTACCGGTCGTCGGCCACTTCCTGGCGATCGGCATCCTGCCGCTCATCATGGGCGTGTCGATGTTCCTGCAGATGAAGATGAACCCGGAGCCGACGGACCCCGTCCAGAAGACGATGTTCTCCTGGATGCCGGTGATCTTCACCTTCATGCTCGGCACCTTCCCGTCCGGTCTCGTGCTCTACTGGACGGTGAACAACACGCTGACGATCATCCAGCAGTCGGTGATCATGAAGCGGGCCGGCGTGAAGCTCGAGCTGTTCGACAACATCAAGAGCATGTTCGGGGCCAAACCGTCCTCGAGCCTGCCGAAGCCCGCCAACGACACCAAGAAGAAGCCGGCCGACTCGGGCTCGAAGGCGCCGGCCGAGTGAGCTGCCGCCCGCTTTGCGAGAGACGGGCGGGCTTCGTCTCGTGACCGAGGATCTCGTCGAGGCGGGCCGCCTGCTATTCGCCGGCGAGGGCAAGTTCATTTGGGCGGCGTCGAAGGCAGACAACCTGCCGCCGGCCGGGCCGCCCGAGATCGCGTTCGCCGGGCGCTCCAACGTCGGCAAGTCGTCGCTGCTCAACGCGCTCACCGGGCGCAAGGCGCTGGCACGCACGTCGCACACGCCCGGCCGCACGCAGGAGCTCAACTTCTTCGCCATCGGCGAGCCGGAGCGCCTGCGTCTCGTCGACATGCCGGGCTACGGCTACGCCGTCGCGTCGAAGGAGAAGATCTCGAGCTGGACGGCGCTGATGCACGCCTTCCTGCGCGGCCGGGCGCCGCTCGCGCGGGTGTTCGTGCTGGTCGACGGGCGCCACGGCCTGAAGCCGCCGGACCGCGAGATGTGCGATCTCCTCGACAAGGCCGCGATGTCCTATCAGATCGTGCTCACCAAGCGCGACGAGGTGAAGGCCGGCGCGCGCGACAAGGTCGTGGCCGACACGCTCGCCGAGCTGTCGAAGCACGTCGCGGCGCATCCCGAGATCATCTTCACGTCGTCCGAGACGGGCGAAGGCATCGAGGACCTGCGCACCGCCGTCGCGCGGCTGCTGGTCGAGCGCGGCGCGTAGAGCCTAGAGCGCGCCCGTGGGCGAGACGGGCGCACGCGGCGTCGTGAGCCATGCGCTGCGCGAAGGAACGGGATGGCCGAGGGCCCAGATGCCGCCGCGCTCGCGCTGCCGCGTTGCGATCGAGGCTTGATAGAGGCTCTCGAACGCGTCGCGGGTGAACGAGCGGCCGATCAAGGCATAGCCAGGCGTCTTGGGCGTCATGATTGTGTCCCTCGAATGTCACCTTAGCCGTTCCGATTGAAGGCGACACGACAAAAACCGTTCAAATGCGACCGATCCGTCGTCTTGCGTGGGGCGCGGCGTCCGCCTACGAGGTCGCGGGTCCGAAGGAGCCCCAGATGCGACCGTCCAACCGCGCGCCCGATGCGCTGCGCCCCGTCTCGATCGAGCGCAACGTCGCCCGCTACGCCGAGGGCTCCTGTCTCGTGAAGTTCGGCTCGACCCACGTGCTCTGCACCGCCTCGCTCGAGGACAAGCCGCCGCCGTGGCTGCGCGGCCAGGGCCGCGGCTGGGTCACCGCCGAATACGCGATGCTGCCGCGCGCGACGCACACGCGCACGCGCCGCGAGGTTTCCTCGGGCAAGCCGTCCGGACGCACGCAGGAGATCCAGCGCCTGATCGGCCGCAGCCTGCGTGCGGTCGTCAACCTGCAGGCGATGGGCGAGCGGCAGATCACCGTCGACTGCGACGTCATCCAGGCCGACGGCGGCACCCGCACCGCCTCGATCACCGGTGCCTGGGTGGCGCTGCGCGACTGCCTGGAGTGGATGCGCGCGCGCTCGATCATCAAGGACAGCCCGTTGCGCGACCATGTCGCCGCGGTCTCCTGCGGCATCTACCAGGGCACGCCCGTGCTCGATCTCGACTACGCCGAGGACTCCGAGGCCCAGACCGACGCGAACTTCGTCATCGCCGGCTCCGGCGCGCTCGTCGAGGTGCAGGCCTCGGCGGAAGGCGCGGTGTTCTCCGAGGCCGAGCTCGCCGCGATGATGACGCTGGCGAAGGGCGGCATCGCCCAGCTCGTGGCGCTGCAGAAGCAGGCGCTGGCTTAAGGACGCGGCTCGCTCGGCGCGCCGGATCAAGCCCCGATGCTTGAGCCCGGCTGCGTGAGCAACGCCTCGCGCAGCTCCAGGCACGCCGCGTAGATCTCGAAGTCCTTGCGGTACCAGCCGGCGATGTTGGCCTCGCCGAGCGGGCTCAGCGCCGTTTCGTAGCCGGCTGGCGTGCGGTGCGCGTCGACGTCATCGTCCGGCAGCGCGACGTCGCCCGGCAGGCCGAGCAGCCGCGCCAGCGCGGAAAAATCCGCGTCGAGCGATGGTTGGTGACCAATCCATAAAATATCGTCGCGACGCTTGCGCACGTAGCTCGCCGACAGCAGCCAGTAGGACAGCTTCATCCCCGTGTGCGCGATGCCGATCATCGCGCGCTCGGCGTCGCCGCGCCGCGTGGCGTCCTCCGACGACAGCGCCTCGGCAAGCGCATTAGGCGTCGTGAAGCGCTTGAACGCCCACGCCTCGTCGGCTGTCCACTCCCGAAAATTCCGCGGCAGGCCCTTTCGCAGGCGGCTGTTGAAGCCGCTGACGAAGCGCTGGCAGGGATGGCGCACGCAGAACAGCGCCTTGGCGCCGGCCGGCACGTCGACGAGGGTGAGATCGTGCCGGCCGAAGACGATGCGCTCGGCGTGCGGGCGCAGCGCCGCCTTGATCGCCATGCCGCCGGTCTTCCGGATGTGCAGGAGGTAGCGGTCGTGCATGATCGCCCTGCGATGTCGCGGCCGCCGGCGACGGCCGCGCGGGGACTTACGTCAAGCGCTCCATCCCTGGAAGCGCTCAGTCCCTGAAAGTAATGGTTCCGCTCGGCGCCGTCGTGGCGGCCCGAGCGCAGGCAGCACCGCCTGAAAGGAGCGGCCCGAGCCGCACGGGCAGGGATCGGCGCGGCCGAGCTTCTCGATGAGCTCCTTATCGCCGTGCACCGTGCGCAGCCCGCGCTTGACGCGCGTCTCGGACGGGAACCCCTTACGCCGCTTCGACATCACCTCGAAAGCAGAACTCGGAATCGCGATCGCGTGCCATGGTCGCCTCCTCTTTCACGAGAGAGCGGGAGCGTTAGCCAGAAAGGCGCCCCCGCTCAAGCCGGATGGCGCGGGAACGGGATAAAGCGCGGGGGCAAAATCGCCGCCGAGCCGGCGATGCGCTGGAGATACGGGATCGGCTTCAGCGATGGCACGTAGGCGACGAGCACCTTCGGGCGCGGCGGCGGCAGCGGGATGCCGTCGGCCGGCGTCACGTCTTGCGGCGCCTGCGGGGCCGGCACGGTCGGCGCGGCCTGCTCCGGCGCGTTGGGTGCGGCCGTGGCGATCTCGACGGGACGCTCGGGCGGCAGCGGGATCTTCGGCGCGAGCATGCCGGCCGGCACGTCGGGCGGGGCGGGCCGCGGTGGCTTCGCGCCGGTCGGCGAGACCGGCTGCGGCTTGGCTCCGAGGCCAGGCACCATGCCCTGCAGCTTGCCGGTCAGCGCCGCGAAGGTCGAGGAGCCGGTCGTGGCCCCGTCGGGCAGCGGCCTGACCTTGGCCTGCGCGATCATGATGCGCGGCTCCGGCGCGTTGCAGTCGCGCACGCCGAGATCGATCAGCTCCTGCCCGCGCATCACCGTGAACTGCTTGGTCAGCGTGCCGAGCCGGTCGCGCACGGCCTCGGGGTAGGTCGCGAAGAGCTGGTCCGACACCGCGTAATTGGTGATGTGGTTGCGCGGGTCGTAGGCCTGGTGGAACTTGAAGACCGAGTCGCGGTAGACACAGACGTTCGGCAGCGACAGCGCCATCGTGCAGGCCGAGTGGCACTCGTGGATGCGCACCTCGCGGCCCGTGCGGCGGTAGTTCTCGGTGGCCGCCGCATACTGGTCGACGTAGCCGCCGTAATCCTTGACGACGACGACCGGCGACATGTTCGGCGGCGGCTGCAAGTAGCTCAAGACCGGCCTCTGCCCCCACCCCTTGCGGCGCCGTCACGCCGCCAAGCCCCTCATCCGGTAGCGAGACCATGGTTAACGGCGTCCTAAGCGCCGCCATGGCCTCGGGCGGGACCATCGCGCGAGTCGGCGGCCGAAATCGGGCGTGGCGGGAGCGGCCGCATGGCCCGCGTTTTAACCACGCCCGACGAATGCGGTGGGTGGAAACGTGGTGAACGCATTCTTAAGACCCGGCGTGCACGCTAACCATGTTAGAGGTCGTGCCGATCTCACGGGGCAGGTATGGCGAGCCACATCTACAGGTCGGGCAATCCCGGCTTCGCGGTCTACGTGCACTGGCCCTTTTGCCAGTCGAAGTGCCCGTACTGCGACTTCAACAGCCACGTGCGCGCGCAGGCGGTCGACGAGGAGCGATTTGTCCAGGCCTTCCGCGCCGAGCTGTCGCATCGCGCCAAGCTGACCAAGGGGCGCACCGTCTCCTCGATCTTCTTCGGCGGCGGCACGCCCTCGCTGATGAAGCCCGGCACGGTCGCCGGCATTCTCGATGCCATCGCCGCCAACTGGACCGTCGAGCCCGGCGCCGAGGTGACGCTAGAGGCCAACCCGACGTCGGTCGAGGCCAATCGCTTCACCGGCTACCGCCGCGCCGGCGTCAACCGCGTCTCGCTCGGCGTGCAGGCCTTGAACGATCCCGACCTGAAGGCGCTCGGCCGCCTGCACACCGCCGAGGAGGCGGTGAAGGCCGTGGCGATCGCGGCCGCCATCTTCGAGCGCTACTCCTTCGACCTCATCTACGCGCGGCCGAACCAGTCGCCGGCGACCTGGAAGGCCGAGCTGACGCAGGCGCTGGCCCGCGCCAAGGACCACATGTCGCTCTACCAGCTGACCATCGAGCCGGACACGATGTTCGAGCGGCTGCGCAACGCCGGCAAGCTGAAGGTGCCCTCGCCCGACGAGTGCCGCATCCTATGGGACGTCACGCAGGAGGTGATGGATCGCGCCGGCCTGCCCGCCTACGAGATCTCCAACCACGCCCGCCCGGCGGCGAGAGCCGCCACAACCTCATTTATTGGCGCTATGGCGAGTACGTGGGCGTCGGCCCGGGCGCGCACGGCCGCATCGTGACGCCGAAGGGCCGCCGCGCGCACGCGACCGAGCCGCACCCCGAGATGTGGCTGACCTGCGTCGAGACGGAAGGCCACGGCCTCGTCGAGGACGAGCTGCTCTCGACCGAGGAGCAGGGCGACGAGTTCCTGCTCATGGGCCTGCGTCTCGCCGAAGGCATCGAGCCGACCCAGTTCGAGGCGCTGTCGAGCCGCATGCTCGACCGCAGCCGCATCGCCTCGCTGCTGGAAGAGGGCATGGTCGAGATGACCCAGCACGGCCGCCTGCGCGTCAGCGCGGCCGGCTTCCCGCTGCTCGACACGGTGGTGGCGGACCTGGCGGCTTAGCTCGCGTCAGGACGTCCTGAGCGCCGCCTCCAGCGCGACGAGATCGTCCGGCAGCGGGCTCTCGAACAGCATTGCCTCCTCGGTCACCGGATGCGGGAAGCCGAGCACGGCGGCGTGCAGCGCCTGCCGGCCGAGCCCTTCCACGGCGACGCGGGCCGCTGGCCCGAGCTTGCTCGCCTTGGTGGCGAACCCCTTTCCGTAGAGCGGATCGCCGAGCACGGGATGGCCGATGCTCGCCATGTGCACGCGGATCTGGTGCGTGCGCCCGGTCTCGAGGTTGCACGAAAGCTCGCTCGCCTCGGCGCCCAGCGCCTCCTCGCGGCGCCAATGGGTGATGGCCTCGCGTCCGCGCTCCTCCGGCACGACCGCCATGCGCAGCCGGTCGGTGGGGTGCCGGCCGATCGGCGCGTCGACGGTGCCGAAGACGCGCTCGGGCCGGCCCCAGACGATGGCGCGATAGGTGCGGGTCAGCGGCAGCGTGCGGCCGTGGTCGGCGAAGAGCGCGGCGAGGCCGCGGTGCGCCCGGTCGGTCTTCGCGACGACGAGAAGGCCGGACGTGTCCTTGTCGAGCCGATGCACGATGCCCGGCCGCCTGACCCCGCCGATGCCGGAGAGGCTGTCGCCGCAATGGGCGATCAGCGCATTGACCAGCGTGCCGGACGCATGCCCCGGCGCCGGATGGACCACCAGCCCCGCCGGCTTGTCGACGACGACGAGGTGCTCGTCCTCGTAGGCGATCTCAAGCGGGATGTCCTCGCCCTGCGGCTCCGCCTCCTCGGCGGGCGGCACCAGGAGCAGCAGCGCCTCGCCGCCCTTCAGCCGTCGATTGGCATCCTCGGCCACCGTCCCGTCGAGCGTCAGCGCGCCGGCCTCGATGAGCGACTTGATCCGCGTGCGCGACAGCACGAGGCCGGCGTCGCGCGCCGCCTCCGTCAGCGCGACGTCGAGCCGCTGGCCGGCGGTCGCGGCGATGACGGCGAGGCTGTCGAGCTCGTCGTCGGTCTCGGGCGGGGGCGTGATCATCCGGCGCGAGGCTTGACCAGATCGCGGGCGAGGATGCAACCAGGGCCGCGTGCGCGGCCGCCGCCGCGCGCTCACCGGGGGCGACGATGCGCCGAATTCTTCTCGCAGCGCTGGCCGTGCTCGGCCTCGCAGGCCCCGCAGCCGCGGCAAGCCCGGCGCCGCACCCCTTCATTCCCGATCTGTTCGACCCGCGCCATCGCGTGGTCGTGCCGCCGGCGACCAGCGTGAAGTCGATCCGCTTCCTGACGACCGACGACTTCCCGCCGTTCCACTTCGCGCTTGCGGACGGCACGCTCGCCGGCTTCGACATCGACCTCGCGCGCGCCGTCTGCGCCGACCTCAAGCTGGCCTGCACGATCCAGGCGCGCCGCTTCGAGACCGTCCTGCCGCAGATCGAGCAGGGCAAGGACGACGCCGCCATTGCGGCGATCGCCGACACGCCGGCGACGCGCAAGGTGGTCGCCTTCACCGCCCCCTACTACACGACGCCGGCCCGCTTCGTCGCGCTCGCGCCGGAGGCCAAGGGCGACGCGACGCCCGAGGCCTTCGCCGGGCAGACGATCGGCGTCGTCGACGGCACGGCGCACGAGGCCTACCTCGCGGCCTTCTTCAAGAGGGCGAAGCTGAAATCCTTCCCCAACCGCGCGGCTCTCCTCGCAGCGCTCAAGGCCAAGCAGATCCGGCTCGCCTTCGCCGACGCGATCGGCCTCGCGCTGTGGCTGAACAGCC
The DNA here is from genome assembly GCA_901457705.2 of Beijerinckiaceae bacterium RH AL1. Classification (NCBI taxonomy): domain Bacteria; kingdom Pseudomonadati; phylum Pseudomonadota; class Alphaproteobacteria; order Hyphomicrobiales; family Beijerinckiaceae; species Beijerinckiaceae bacterium RH AL1. The sequence continues at coordinate 3,904,402 of LR590083.2, read as the reverse complement.
CGGATTCAGGCGGCTGCTGCGCCTTCCGCGGCGGTCCCTTCACCGAGAGCCATTACTTCGGCAACGGCGTCTCGATTGCCGTCGCCAAGGACAATGCGGCGCTGCGCGAGGCACTCGACCTCGAGCTGTCCAACCTCTCGCAGAACGGCACCTATGCCGATCTCTACCTCAAGTGGTTTCCGATCGGCTTCTATTGACCCTGCGCCGGGCGCTGTTGCCCGTTTGGCACTCCATGGCTTACACCCCATCGCGATGACCACTTGCGCCATGACGATCCCCGCCATGCCCACATCGCGGCCCGCACGCCATGGCGCGTAGCGTCGACGATCTCCTCGCCGCGCTCGATCTCGAGCGCATCGAGCTCAACATCTTCCGCGGTCGCGTGCCGCAGGTCGGGCGCCAGCGGGTGTTCGGCGGCCTCGTCGTGGCGCAGGCGCTGGTCGCGGCGGCGCGCACGGTCGAGGATCGTGCGCCGCATTCGCTGCACGCCTATTTCGTGCTGCCGGGCGACCCGTCGCTGCCGATCGTCTACGAGGTCGAGCGGGTGCGCGACGGCCGCAGCTTCACGACGCGCCGCTGCGTCGCCGTCCAGGCCGGCCGGCCGATCTTCGATCTCTTCGCCTCGTTCCACAAGGACGAGCCGGGCCTCGACCATCAGGTGGCCATGCCTGTCGTGCCCGATCCCGACGCGCTGCCCAGCGACGCCGAGGTCGAGCAGCGCTACGGCGACCTGCTGCCGCCGGCGCTGAAGGCCTGGTTCAAGGGCGAGCGGGCGATCGAGCTGCGGCCTTGCGACCTGTCGCGCTACGACCGCTCGAAGCCGCCGTCGCCGGAGCAGAACGTCTGGATCCGCGCCAAGGAGCGCCTGCCGGACGATCCGGCGATCCACCGCGCGGTGCTGGCCTATGCGTCAGACCTCACGCTGATCGACGTGACGCTCGCCGCGCACGGCCGCTCGCTGTTCGAGCCGGATTTCTCGGCCGCGAGCCTCGATCACGCGATCTGGTTCCACCGCCCCTTCCGCATCGACGACTGGCTGCTCTACGCGCAGGACAGCCCCAACACGTCGGGCGCGCGCGGCCTGGCCCGCGGGCTGCTCTTCGACCGGCAGGGCAAGCTCGTCGCCACCGTCATGCAGGAGGGTCTCGTCCGCCTGCGCGGCGCGACCTGACGGACGGTTCGCAGACCGCGTTTGCCAAGGCCGGGGCCGTGGTGCAAAGCTGAATGAACGCCCGCCCGAAGGCTTGAGGAAGACGCGCAATGAGCACGAAGTTCGATCGGCCGAAGCAGATTATCGAATATTGCCTGGCGCCCCTGAAGCTCGACACCGCGTCGGAGGAGTACAAGGAGGTCTACCGGCGCATCGAGCACGTCGTGAAGACGCTCCAGCTCGCGGCCGGCAAGAACAACCAGCCCGTCGCGGTCGACTTCTCGCAGATGCGCACGCTGACCATCAACGAGGAAGCGCACGGCCACGACTGACGGCCGTGTGACCGCAGCTCAGATGGGCTGAGCGGCCAGGAACCGCTCGACTGCCGCGCGATCCGGGATCGACGGGATCGCGCCGCGCTTCGTCGTCGTCAGCGCCCCCGTCGCGTTCGCGAAGCGGATCACCCGGCCGAGCATCGCGTGGTCGTTGATCGCCTCTGGATGGTACACGAGGCCGACGAGCAGCCCGGCCATGAAGGCATCGCCCGCGCCCGTCGTGTCGATCGCCGCGACCTTGTAGCCCGGCTCCTCGCCCTGCGTGTCAGCGTCGAGCCACAGCGCGCCGCGCGTGCCCCTTGTGATCGCCATCAGCTCGAGCTCGGGATGCCAGAGGGCGCGCGCGCCCCCGACCGTGTCGCAGCTGTCGCCCTGCAGGAAGTGCACTTCCTCCTCGCCGATCTTGACGATGTTCGCCTTCGTGAGCCCGAGCCGCATGCCGGCGCGGGCGGCTTCGGCGTCCGGCCACAGCGACAGGCGGAGGTTGGGATCGAAACTGACCCGCACGCCATTCGCCTGCGCGATGTCGATCGCGCGCAGGGTCGCGGCCCGCGCCGGGCCGCCGATCAGGCTGATCGAGCCGAAGTGCAGGATGCGGGCCTGGCGGATCACCGCCTCGTCGACGTCGTCCGGCGCGTACATCATGTGCGCGGCCGGGTTGCCGTAGAAGACGAACTCGCGATCGCCGTCGGCGCGCAGCGACACCGCGGCGATGGCCGTCGGCGCCGTGTCGGTGAAGCGCAGGCCGGCCAGCGCGACGCCCGCCGCGGCCAGCGTATCGGCGAGGAAGTGGCCGAAGCCGTCGTCGCCGACCGCGCCGAGGAAGCCGGCCGAGACGCCGAGCCGCGCGACGCCCGCGGCGACATTGGCCGGCGCCCCGCCTGCGGCCTTGACGAAGGTCTCGGCCGCGGCGAGCCCGACGCCGCTCACCGTCGGCACGAGGTCGATCAGGGCTTCGCCCAGGCAAACGATGTCGGCCATCAGTCTCGATCCGGCTACCAGCCCTTGTACTCGCCGACATTGTCACGCGTGACGAGGTTCGGCGCTATCAGGTCGGTCTTTTTCTCAGGTTTCTTGCCGGCGAGGATCGCCGCGCCGAGCTCGACGGCCTCGCCGCCGATGTGCCGCGGGCTCTGGCTCGCGGAGGCATAGATCTGCGTGTGTCCCTTGAGCGCGGGGACGATGTCCGGCGCCCCGTCGACGGAGACGATGACGATGTTGTCGCGCTGCAGCTGGCGCGCCGCGAGGTTGGCACCGATGGCCTGCGGATCGTTGATCGCGAACACGCCCTGCACGTTGTCGAAGCGCGTCAGGTAGCCCTGCATCACGTTCATGCCGCCCTCGCGGGTGCCTTTCCCGTCCTGGTCGGAGGAGAGCAGCTTGATGTCGGGGTAGCCCTTGAGGACCTTCTCGCATCCCTCGACGCGCGCGATGACGGCGGTCACCTGCGGGCCGTTCTGGATGATGACGTTGCCCTTGCGGCCGATCTTGTCCGCCATGTACTGGCAGGCGATCTCGCCGGCCTTGATGTTGTCGGTCTGCACGGTCGCATCGACGTTCGCCGCGCTGGTGTCGACGGCGACGACGACGATGCCGGCGGCCTGCGCGCGCTTCACCGCCGGGCCGATCGCATTGGCGTCGACGGCGTTGACGAGGATGAGATCGACGCCCGACGAGATGAAGTTGTCGAACTGCGCCGATTGCTTCCCGAGGTCGTAGTCGGCCGAGACCGTGATCATCTTGACGTCGGGGTTCACCTTCTTCGCCGCGGCCGTCGCGCCCTCCGCGAGCGCGATGAAGAACGGGTTGCCGAGCGTCCCGACCGTCACGCCGACGGTCTTGAGGTCGCGGGCCTGCGCGAGCGAGGTGGCGAGGGCCAGGATCGCGGCGGTCGAAAGCAGAACGGACTTCATGTGCGGGTCCCCTGTGAGCGAAAGCGGTCGAGCGCGACAGCCCCGACGATGACGAGCCCTTTGATGATGAATTGCCAGATGTCCGAGACGCCGAGCAGGATCAGGCCGTTGGTGAGCGAGGCGATGATCAGCGCGCCGATCAGCGTTCCCCAGATCGAGCCGATGCCGCCGACGAAGCTGGTGCCGCCGAGAATGACCGCCGCGATCGCGTCGAGCTCGTAGGACTGCCCGAGCTGCAGCCCGTTGGCGGCGAGCAGCCGGGCGCTGGTCATCACGCCGCCAAGGGCGGAGAGGACGCCCGAGGTCGCGTAGACGAAGAGCAGCACGCCCGCGACCTTGATGCCGGCGAGACGCGCCGCCGCCTGGTTGCCGCCCACCGCATAGATGCGCACGCCGAGGACGGTGCGCCGGAGGATCACCCACGAGACGAGGATGACGACGAGGGCCACGATGACGAGCCACGGGATCTCGAAGCCGCCGCCGATCGGCAGGCCGCCGTCGCCGAGCCACGAGTACGACAGGTCGGGGTTGAACGTGGTCTGATCGTGCCCGAGCAGCCGCGCGACGCCGCGCAACGCGGTCAGGGCGCCGAGCGTCACGATGAACGGTGGCAGCTTGCCGAAGGCGACGAGGGCGCCGTTCATGAGGCCGCAGGCGAGCCCGACGCCTAGCGCGGCGGGAATAGAGAGAAAGCCGAGGTTCGGACTGAGCGAGACCTGGAGGCCGACGACCGCACAGACGGCGAGGATCGAGCCGACCGACAGGTCGATCCCGCCGGTGAGGATCACGAACGTCATGCCGGCGCCGAGCACCATGTTGACCGACGCCTGCTGCGCGACGATCGACAGATTCCGCGGCGTCAAGAAATGTCCGCCGCTCAACCAATGGAAGACGAGGCACAGCACGACGAGGACCGGCAGCATGCCGATCGTCTGGGCGAGGCTGCGCAGCCGCACCTGGCGTGTCGAAAGCCCAGCACCCTCGGCGCTCTGGACGGCGGTCCCGCTCATCGAACCCTCCTCAGGCCGCCACGCCGGCTGCGAACGCCATGATGTTTTCCTGCGTGATCGCGCGGCCGGACTTGCCGCCGACCTCGCCCTCGATGCGGCCCTCGCGCATGACGAGGACGCGGTCGCAGACGCCGATGATCTCGGCCATCTCCGAGGAGATGACGATGACGGCGATGCCGCGCTTCGCGAGGTCGTCGATGATGCGGTAGATCTCGGCCTTGGCGCCGATGTCGACGCCGCGCGTCGGCTCGTCGAGGATCAGGACCTTCGGGCCGATCTCGAGCCAGCGCGACAGCAGCACCTTCTGCTGGTTGCCGCCGGAGAGCGAGCCGACCTGGACGATCGGGCTCGCGGCGCGCACGCGCATCGCGTCGAAGGCGTCGAGCGCTCGCCGCAGGCCGCGCTTCAGGTCGAGGAAGCCGGAGCGCGTGTCGCGGCCGATGACGCCGATGTTGATGTTCTCGCCGCAGCTCATGTCGAGGAAGAGGCCGAGCCGCTTGCGGTCCTCGGTGAGGTAGGCGACGCCGGCCTCGAGGCCCTGCAGCGGCGAGCGGATGTCGACGGCTCGGCCGTCGACCTTGACCCCGCCGCCCGTCTTCGGGTCCGCGCCGTAGACGAGCCGCGCCAGCTCGGTGCGGCCGGCGCCGACAAGGCCCGCGATGCCGAGCACCTCGCCCTTGTGGACGGTGAACGAGCACGACTTCACGCGCCGGCCGCCGTCGGTGATGTCGGCGACCTCGAGCGCCACGTCGCCGTAGACGGCGTTCGGGTCGTGCTGCTTCTGGTAGAAGGTCGAGAGGTCGCGCCCGACCATCATCTTGACCAGGGCCTCGGCGTTGATCTCGCCCTTCTCGAGCGTGCCGACATAGCCGCCGTCGCGCAGCACGCTGACACGGTCCGACAGCTCGTAGATCTCGGCCATGCGGTGGCTGATGTAGATGATCGCCACGCCCTCCGCGCGGAGCTGGCGGACGAGATCGAACAGCCGGTCGGTCTCGCGCGAGGAGAGCGGCGTGGTCGGCTCGTCGAGCACCAGCAGGCGGGCCTTGGCATGCAGCGCGCGGGCGATCTCGACGAGCTGCTGCTCGGCGACGGACAAGGTGCCGACGATGGTTTTGGGACCGAACGGCGCGCCGAGGCGCTCGAGGACGTCGGCGCAGCCCGCGGCCATCGCGGCGCGGTCAATGAGCCCGCCCTTCGCGATCTCGTCGCCGAGGTAGATGTTCTCGGCGACGGTCAGGTTCGGGGCGAGCGAAAGCTCCTGGTAGATGATCGCGATGCCGTGCGACTTGGCGGTGCGCGGGTCGGTCATCTCGACGGGCTGGCCGTCGATGAGGATCTGGCTGCCCGCATCCGCGCGATAGGCGCCGGACAGGACCTTCATCAGCGTCGACTTGCCGGCGCCGTTCTCGCCCATCAGCGACAGCACCTCGCCGCCCCAGGCCTTCAGCGAGACGTTGTTCAGCGCCCTCACGCCGGGAAAGGTCTTGGAGACGCCGCGCATCTCGAGAAGCGGCGTGCCGCGGGTCTCGCCGGCAAGGGCGGGGTCCGGGCTCACGCGGCGGTGCCCGAGAGGCTTCTGAGGTCGGGTGAGAAGAGCAGGTGCAGCGGCAGGATCGCGGCGCCGAGCGCGGCGGCGTTGTGGCCGATGCGGCCGACGAGCAGGCGCGGCGGCTCGCGCGCCTCGGCCGCAGCGAGGGCGGTGATCTCGCGCAGGCGAGTGACCAGTCGGTCAAGCGCCGCTTCGCCGATGTCGCCGTCGACGATGACGGCGTCGCAGTCGAGGATGGCGCCGATCGACAGGACCGGCTCGGCGAGCGCCTGCGCAGCGTCCTCGATCCAGTCGGCGAGGGCGCCGGGATCGCGGGCCACGGCGGCCTCGAGCTCGCCGGGGGACGCGGTGGCAGCGCCGAGGCGATGGCGCAGCGCGCCGAGCGAGGCACGAGCGAGCAGCGTCTCGAACCCGCCGGCCTTGTCGCCGCCGAGCTCGGCGCAGGTGGAGATCGGCATCAGGCCGAGGTCGCCGGCGTTGCCGGCGGCGCCTCTGCGGACGGCACCGCCGAGCACCACGCCGCCGCCGAGCGCCGGGCCGATGGTCAGCGTGACGAAGTCGTCGAGGTCGCGACCGTGGCCGCGGAACAGCTCGGCCACCGCAGCGGCGGTGCCGTCGTTCTCCGTCAGGAGCGGAAGCTCCAGCCTCGCCTGGACCGCGGCGGCGAGATCGAAGCCGCGCCAGGCCTCGTCCGGCGGCTGCGCCAGCTCGGTGCGCCAGCTGGCGAGGTCGAAGGGCGTCGCCAGGCCGACGCCGGCGAGCTTTCCCGACAGGCTCCGACCATGCTCGCGCAGCGCGTCGATCATGGCGACGATCTCGTCGATCGCCGCGCCGGGCGACGGCAGCACGCGCTGTCGCTCGACGACGTGCAGCGCCTCGCCGCCGAAGTCGACGATGAGGCCGATGATCGAGTCGCGGCCGAAGCCGATGCCGATCGACCAGACGCCGTCGGGGGCGAGCGACAGCAGGGTGGAGGGCTGGCCGCGCCGGCCGACGCGCTGGCCGGTCACCTTGAGAAACCCGGCCTCGAGGAGGTCGCCGACGATCAGCCCGACGGCGTTCTGGGTCAGGCCGGTGGCGCGCGACAGCTCGGCCTTCGACGCCGAGCCGAGGCGCCGCAGCTGATCGAGCACGAGCCGCGCATTGTAGCGGCGCACTGCCGCGGAGTTGGTGCCGCGACCGCCGACCTTCCCCTGCACAGGGGACGCAAAGTCGATGAGCTGATCCACGACCCCTCCGACCCGCCGCGCTTCAACGGCGACTGGGCAAACGAGCAAAGCAGATGACGCGCGCCACCGTCAATTTGCCCTTCCCTATGATTTAAGGCAGATGCCGAATGCAATGCTGCGCTGCGGCAGAGGCGCTGGCAGCGGCCATGGGGCGAGCGCATCTTGAGCCGCGGAGGAGACAGGAGGGCGTTTCAACAGAAAGGCTTGATCCCATGTCCATTCGCAGAACACTCGCCGATCGGTTCGCCGGGCTGACGGCCGGCTTCAAGGCCCGAACGCGCCTGCGCAACGAGCTCGACGCCACCAGCGACCGCGGCTTGGCCGAGCTGCGCCTGTCGCGCGGCGACATCGCCGACATCGTGAGCGGAACCTACGGCCGCGCCGCTTGGGCCGCCGTGCCCTCGCCGAGCCGGATCGTCCGCGCATCCGGCGCCGCGAACGCGCGTTCGTAGAGCAGCAGCGCGGCGCCGGTCGCGCCGGCGTCCGTGCCGCCCATGCCGCGCACCAGCTTCGGGGGACGCCGGGATTCCGGCGCCGCCGCGGCGAGGTCGTCGCTGAGCCTGGCCAGCAGCGCGTCCATCACCGCATCCGGCAGCCGGCCCGAGAGCACGATCGCCTGCGGGTCGAGCAGCGTCGAGATGGCGTAGAGCGGTCGCGTCAGCGCGGCCGCGCAATCCGCCACCCAGGTCTCGACGAGGTCCGGCCGCGCGGCGATCGTGTCCGCGTCGGACTCCAGCCCTTCGGCCGCGAAGTGGCGCTCGAGAGCGTGGTACGAGGCGCGATTGAGAAGGATGTCGGGCAGGCCAGCGGGCGGTTTCGGCGTGCAGGCCAGTCGCGAGGGCGCCACGGGCATCAGGCCGAAGTCGCCGGCATTGTCGCGCCGCCCCAGCCGAACGGCGCCCTTGAGCACGAGGCCGCCGCCGAGCGCCGTGCCGAGATGCACCAGCGCAAAGTCCTGCAGCTGCCGTCCGACGCCGACATAGCGCTCGGCCGCCGCAAGGGCGGTGCCGTCGTTGACGAGCATGATCGGCGCCTCGAGTGCGGCGGCGAGGTCGGTCGGCAGCTCGCAGCGGCTCCAGGCCTCGGCAACGTCCTCCGGGATGCCCAGCTCGCGGCGCCAGGAGTCGAGGTTGCTCGGCACCGCGATGCCGATGCCGATGAGCCGCGCACGCTGGCCGGCCGGCAGGCTCGCGCGAAAGGCGCCGACATGCTCGGCGATGAGAGCGACCGCGGCCTCGGGCGTCGGCAGCGGCATTTCTCGCGTGCGCGACGCCAGCACCTTGCCCGCGAAGTCGAGCAGCACGGCCTGGAGCCGGCTGCGGCCGATGTGGATGCCGATGGCGTGCGCGCCGGTGGCATCGAGGCAGAGCGGCGTCGCCGGCTGGCCGCGGAAGCCCGTGCGCTTGGCGGTGGTGGTGACGAGCCCGCGAGACTGCAAAGCGGCGGCGATGAGCCCGACCGCGTTGGTCGACAGGCCGAGCGCTTCGGCGATCTCGCTCTTGCAGGCGGTGCCGCGACGGCGCAGCTCGGCGAGGACGGCCCGCTCGTTGATGTCGCGGACGAGGCGCGCATTGCCGCGCGCGCTGGACGAAGGACCCAAGTCGGCGTCGGTCTCAGGCGCAGCTCGGGCGGGACGGCTCATCGAAGACCGATGACCGGTCTTGCGCCGCTGTGCAAGAGAGACCTTGCGGATTGCGGCACCGGGACCGGAGGGGCGATGTCTGAAGCTGTCGATCTCGTGTGCGCCCGCCTTCGCGGCCTTGCGGCGGCGCGGGTCATCGTCGCCGTCGCGGGCCGCCCGGCGGCGGCAAGTCGACCTTCGCGGCCGCGCTCGTGCAGGCCCTCGACGCGTCGGCGCCCGGCACGGCGGCCCTCGTGCCGATGGACGGTTTCCACTACGACGATGCCGTCCTGCGCGCGCGCGGCACGATCGAGCGCAAGGGCGCGCCGCACACGTTCGACGTCGGTGGCCTGCTCGCGCTGCTGCGGCGCCTGCGCGCCCACGACGAGCCCGAGGTCGCCGTGCCGATCTTCGATCGCCGGCTGGAGATCGCGCGGGCGGCCGCGTCCATCGTGCCGTCGTCGACGAGGGTCCTGATCGTCGAAGGCAACTACCTGCTCCTCGACGAGCCGGACTGGGCGCGCCTGCGGCCGTTCTTCGATCTCACCGTAATGCTGCGCGAGGATCGTGATGTCCTCGAGCAGCGGCTGATCGCGCGCTGGCTCTCCTACGGCTTCGACGCGGCAGCGGCGCGGGCGAAGGCGGAGCGCAACGATCTGCCCAACGCCGATATCGTCGCCGCCCGCAGCATTGCCGCCGACATCACGCTCGTCGATGGGCGCCCGGCCGCCTGAGCCGCTACGGCGTCAGGCGAGGAAGCCGAGCACCGCGGTGCGGAAGGCGTCCGGCGCCTCGAGATGCGGCACGTGGCCGACGTCGGGGATCGTGACGAGCTTGCCGTCGCGCAGGTCCTTCACCGCGTCCGGCGCGGCGGCGGGGATCGACGGCATCTTGGCGATCTTGTCCGGCGACCCGTAGTTGCGCAGCGGCGCCGAGGCGTCCTTCTCGCCGACGATCATCAGCGTCGGGGCGCGGATGTCGTCGTACTCGTCGCGCACCGGCTCGCGGTAGATCATCTGGTAGACGAGGGCCGAGGCCTTGCAGAAGCGGTCGTACTCGCCGCTCAGCGCGACGCGCATGCGCCATTCGACGAACGGCTCCATCTTGGCCGGCGGGAGTGCCGGCATCAGGTTGCGCAGGAAGGCGCGGTAGCTTTGCGCCGTCATGCGATGCTCGGCGGCGACCAGCGTCTCGTTGGTCTGCGGCGGGATGAAGCGGCGGTAGTCGACGAGCCCGATCGGATCCTCGAGGATGAGCTTGTCGACGCTGCCGGGAAAGGCGGCGGCGATGCGCACGGCGAGCATGCCGCCGGTCGAGTGGCCGATGAAGCTCGCCTGGCGGATCTGCAGGCCGCCGAGCAGGTCGAGCGTGTGGCGCGCCAGCATGTCGAAGGAATACGGGACGTCGGGCTTGGCCGATTTGTTGAAGCCGATCTGGTCCGGCACGATCACCCGGAAGCCGGCGCCGGTCAGGTCGGCGATCGGCCCCGCCCAGTAGGAGGAATCGAAGTTCTTGCCGTGCAGCAGGACCACCGCCTTGTTGCGCGGCTTTGCCGTCGGCGCGATGTCCATGTAGGCCATGCGGGCCGTCTCGTTGCCGACGGCGCAGGGTCGCAGGCTGACGTGCGCGGGGTAGGGCCAGCTCTCGAGCCCGATGCCGAGCGGCGTGTCGTAGTGGTCGGGCAGTTGCGGCACCAGTGGTGCGGCATGGGCGGGGCCGGCGACGACCGAGCGTGGGAGCACGGCGGCGGCCAGCGGCGCGGCCGCCAGCGGCACGAAAGCCTGGCGCCGCGAGAACGACGGCGGGAGACCGCGCATGCTCGATGTCCTCATCAACTCGACTGCATCCGCCGACCGAGTCGGCGACGGGCTCAAGCTCCTGCTTCTTATCGCGCGAGATGACGCGATAAGAGGCAAAAATTCGTGATCCACGATAAGGATGAAGCATGACGCGGGCCAATGACCCAACGGTTGCGAACAGCGTTGTCGCTCGCCTCGCCGAGGTGCGCGAGCGGATAACGCGCGCCGCGCGCGACTGCGGTCGCGATCCCGGATCCGTCACCCTCGTCTGCGTGTCGAAGACCTTCGAGGCCGACGCGATCCTGCCGGCGCTCGAGGCCGGCGAGCGCGTCTTCGGCGAGAACCGGGTGCAGGAGGCGCAGGGAAAGTGGCCGGCCTTGCGCGAGCGCTTTCCCGACCTCGACCTGCACCTCATCGGGCCGCTGCAGTCGAACAAGGCGGAGGACGCCGTCGCGCTGTTCGACACGATCGAGACGGTCGACCGGCCGAAGATCGCCGCGGCGCTCGCCAAGGCGATCGAGAAGTCGGGACGGCATCCGCGGCTCTATGTCCAGGTCAACACCGGCGCCGAGCCGCAGAAGGCCGGCGTGCTGCCGGAGGAGGCCGATGCCTTCCTCGCGTCATGCCGCGAGGAACACGGGCTGACGATCTCCGGGCTGATGTGCATCCCGCCGGTCGACGACCAGGCGTCGCCGCACTTCGCGCTGCTCGCCAAGATCGCGGCGCGTAACGGCATCGCGCATCTGTCGATGGGGATGAGCGCCGACTTCGAGCTCGGCATCCAGCTCGGCGCGACGCATGTGCGGGTCGGCAGCGCGATCTTCGGGGCGCGCTGATCCGCCGATGCGCGAGAGGATCAGCCCTCGTGCTTGGCCTTCGTCACGCCCTTGGCGACGCCGATCGTCGGCTGCTCGTGGCCGAGCACGACGACCTTGGTGCCCTCGCTGACGCGCGAGTAGAGGTCGATCGCGTCCTGGTTGATCAGGCGGATGCAGCCCGACGAGGCGTTGGTGCCGATGGAGTGCGGCTCCAGCGTGCCGTGGATGCGGAAGTAGGTGTCCTTGTTGCCCTGCCAGAGGTACATGGCGCGGGCGCCGAGCGGGTTGCGATAGCCGCCGGCGACGCCCATGCCGCTCTGCAGCTTGTCGAGCTGCGCCTTGAGCTCGGGATGACGGTCGATCATCTCCTTCGGCGGGTACCAGTCCGGCCATTCCTGCTTGGTCTTGATGTAGGCTTCGCCCGACCAGACGAAGCCGGCCTTGCCGACAGCCACGCCGTAGCGCATCGCCTTGCCGTTCGGCTCCACGAAGTAGAGGTAGTGGGCGTGCGGATCGACCACGACCGTGCCGGGCTTCTCGACCGTCGCATAGTCGACCTCGACGCGATCGAAGCCCTTGCGGACGACCGACTTCGGCACGCCGGGCACCTCGAACTTGTCCTTCATCGGCTGGTAGAGCGCCGAGAAGCGCGGATCGAGCGCGGCCGTCTGCACCGGCTTCGGCGTCGCGGCGGCGGGCGGCGGCGGCGCGTTCAGCGCGAGCTGCGGCCCATCGGGGCCGCAACCGGCCAGCGTCGCGGCCACCGCGGCGAGGGCGATGGCGCCGGCAAGGCGGCGACGGAGCGAGGAGGACAAGGGCGCGTCATTCATGATGCGCCAACTATAGGGCGAGTTGCCCGCCGATGCTGTAGTTACGGTGCAACGTCTGGTATCGCTCGCCGTCCGGCGAGTGTTCCCTTCGTGGCGAAATTGCGGCTACTTCTGCACCAGGTACTTGTTGGCGGCGGCGTACACGGCCTGGCGGAAGCCGCCTTCGATCGACACCGCGAAGTTGTAGTGCTTCTTCGAGAACGGCACGGCGCTGAACGGATGGTTTGAGCGCCACCCGACGAGGATCGCGCCGATGCGCGAGCGGGCGCGGTCGAACATCACCGCGCCGCCCGAGGCGCCGTCGCCGGTGTCGCAATCGAAGGAGAACTCGCGCGTGCCTTCCTCGCCCTGCGAGAGCTGGTCGTGCAGCGTGCAGTCCTGCATGGAGAGCGCCTTGGCGCCGCCCCAATCGATGTGGCCGCGGGCGACGAAGCTCACCGGCTCGTTCTCCTCGACGTTGCTGGCGAGGCCGTAGGGGCGAATGCCGGTCAGCGGATGCGCGAGCCGCGCCACCGCCCAGTCGTGCGCCACGGCGACGTCGTAGGGATGCGTCGAGCCGGCGACGACCGAGGAGAGATCGACCGGCACCACGGTGTCGCGGCCGTCGACGGTGATCTTGAAGCTGCAGGATTCGGCGCGCGGCAGGCCGGTCTCGTCGTAGAGGACGTGGGCGGCCGTCGTGATCACGTCGTCGGTCAGCGTCAGCTGGCCGGCGCCGTGCGCATTGCCGCACTGGATGAGACCCGAGGCCTGATGCTCCCGGGTGATCTCGGCGGCATCGAGGTTATGCTCGGCGGCGAACACCTCGGGGAGCCGGCGCGCGTTCTGGCCGAAGACGACGACGGGCGTGATTCGCGGCGCGACCGGCGCAGCGGTCTCGCTGTAGGGGAAGGTTTGGACAGGGCCGGCGTTGACGGGCACCGAGGCGAGACAGACGGGAAAAGCGCATGCGAAAGCGATCGTCGTTCCGACTCGAAAGCTCATGCCCCCGCCTCTTCCTTGGCCCCTGACGATCGCGACAGTGCCGACCGGTTTGGCTCAAATCAAGGCAAGGAGACCGCTAAAGCTTTAATGAAGCTTTGACGGTCTCTTCGCAGCCACAGGCGGCGCGCTTGCCGCGGCGCGAGAAAGCCGGCTAAGCACAGCGCCCCGCCTCCGAGTGCCGTGCGCTGCAGATGCCTATCCGCCAGCAATACGAGGCCCGCGTGAGGGCCGGCGGGCTCGAGCGCGATCCGGCGCAGGCGAAGATCGTCGCGCTGCTCGATGCGCTCGGCGAGGAGCTCGACGGCTACGCCCCGGCGCGGAAATCCTCGGCGCTCGGCTGGCTGGTCCGCGCCAAGGCGGGCGGCGACGCGCCGAAGGGGCTCTACGTCTGGGGCGGCGTCGGGCGCGGCAAGTCCATGCTCATGGACATGTTCTTCGATCATGTCGCCGTCGCCAAGAAGCGGCGCGTGCACCTGCACGCCTTCATGGCCGAGGTGCACGCGGCGATCTACGCGCACCGCCAGGCGGTGAAGCGCGGCACCGCCAAGGGCGAGGATCCGATCGAGCCTGTGGCCGAGGGGATCGCCCGCGGCGCGCACCTGCTTTGCTTCGACGAGTTCACGGTGACCGACATCGCGGATGCGATGATCATCGGCCGGCTCTTCAAGGTCCTGTTCGCGCGCGGCGTCGTGGTAGTCGCAACCTCCAACGTCGCGCCGGAAGATCTCTATCGCGACGGGCTCAACCGCGGGCTCTTCATGGAGACGATCGAGCTGATCCAGGCGCATATGGATGTCGTCAGGCTCGACTCGCGCACCGACTACCGCATGGAGAAGCTCGCCGGCTCGAAGACCTTCCACGTCCCGGCCGACGCGGCCGCCGAGGCGGCGCTGGCCCAGACTTTTCAGACATTGACCGGCCGCCCGGCCGGCAAGCCGACGACGCTGACGGTGAACGGCCGGGCGATCGCCGTGCCGCAGGCTCGCGGCAACGTCGCGCGCTTCGGCTTCGCAGATCTTTGCGGCAAGCCGCTCGGCGCGCAGGACTACCTGGCGATCGCCGCGCGCTTCCACAGCGTGATCATCGACGCGATCCCGAAGCTCAAGGCCGAGCAGCGCTACGAGGTGCAGCGCTTCGTGAGGCTCATCGATTCGTTCTACGAGGCGCGGGTGAAGCTCTTTGCCTCGGCCGAGGCGGAGCCCGCGAGCCTCTTCGCCGACGTCGATCCGCGCGATGCCTTCGAGTGCGAACGAACCGTCTCGCGGCTCGTGGAGATGCAGTCCTCGACCTACATGAGCCTGCCGCGCGGCGAGGGCCGCGTCGCGTTCACGGCCGGGATCGTCGACACTTGATGCACAGCTGTCAAAATTTCGCCGTATGCGTGAATTCGTCGCGAACTAACCGCGTGGCGTCGGCATTGCATCGGTGCCGTCGCGTTGTTTCCGAGTTCCTCCGCCATGAGATGGGCAGTGTTCAACGGTCTGGGTGCGGCCGCTTGGTTGGCCGGCCTCATGTACGCCAAAGGTATCGGCGCCCGCGCCGATCTTCTCGCTCCTGATGATCACCACCTTCTCATCGGCGCCACGGTGGGCCTCGTCGGCCTGTCGCTGCTGGTGTGGGAGAATCTTCGCAGCGCCAGCTGACCGCTGGAGCGCGGCTTGATCGAGGTCGCCGTCGCCAAGCGGCTGCCCGGCTTCGATCTCGACGTTGCCTTCGCTGATTCCTCAGGCGCCACCGCCCTTTTCGGCCGGTCCGGTTCCGGCAAGAGCCTGACGCTCGGGCTCATCGCCGGGCTCGCGCGACCGGATGCGGGACGCGTGCTCGTCGACGGCACGCCGCTCGTGGACGTCTCGCGCCGGCTCTTCGTGCCCACGCACCGGCGCCGGGTCGGTCTCGTCTTCCAGGATTCGCATCTGTTTCCGCATCTTTCGGTGCGC
Organism: Beijerinckiaceae bacterium RH AL1; assembly: GCA_901457705.2. NCBI lineage: Bacteria > Pseudomonadati > Pseudomonadota > Alphaproteobacteria > Hyphomicrobiales > Beijerinckiaceae > Beijerinckiaceae bacterium RH AL1. The sequence continues at coordinate 3,889,224 of LR590083.2, read as the reverse complement.
AAAAACCTGCTGTTCGGGCGCTGGTTCGCGCCGCGCGCCGCGGCGGCCGCCTCGTTCGACGCCGTGGTCGAGACGCTCGGCATCGCCGCGCTGCTCGAGCGGCGTCCCGGCGCGCTGTCGGGCGGCGAGCGCCAGCGCGTCGCCATCGGCCGCGCGCTGCTCGCCGCGCCGCGCCTGCTGCTGCTCGACGAGCCCTTCGCCGCCCTCGATCGCCAGCGCAAGCTCGAGATCCTGCCGCTGATCGAGCGCGTGCGCGCGGAGTTCTCGGTGCCGCTGATCTACGTCTCGCATGCGCTCGAGGAGGTCGTGCGGATCGCCAAGACCGTGGTGGTGCTGGACGCCGGCCGGGTCGTCGCTTCGGGCGCGCCAGAGGCGGTGCTCGGCGCGACGCGGGTCGCCGAGGATCGGCGCTTCGGCCGCGCCTCGATCCTCACGGCGCGGGTCGGCGCCTACGACGACGCCTTCGATCTCACGGCGCTCGCGCATCCCGCCGGCACCCTATGGCTCGCCGGGCGCGCGGGCGAAGCGGGCAGCCCGATCCGCGTGCTCATCAAGGCGACCGACGTGTCGCTGGCGCCGGCCGATCCCGGCCCCTGACCATTCGCAGCGCGCTTGCCGGCCGCATCGCGAGCATCGTGGTCGACGGCCCGCTCGCCGCGGCGACGGTGGCGCTCGAGGGCGGCGAGTCGCTCGTCGCGCTCGTGACGCGGCGGGCGCTGCATGATCTCGGCCTCGTCGAGGGCGCGCCGGTCCGCGCGCTGGTGAAGACCGTGGCGCTCGACGAAGGCGCGGTCGGCCACGCGCTCGACAGGGGCTGAGCGCCACGATTGGTGCTTCTGCGCGACGCCTGCGCGGAACGGTTCAATGCGCGAGGCTGCGATGAGTCACGGAACAGTGATGGCCGCCATTTTCAAGAGAAAAGGAGGCAATGGTGAGTACACCAAGCTATACGAATCTATTGCTGTGAAAGACCGGAAATTCTTTGACGAAAAGATCGTAGATCCAGACGAAAGGCCGGTGATTGTCAGCGTGCATGACGAGAACAATTGGTTTCTATTGTCTGATCGTCGTCTTTACAGTTCTATCGAGGCTCGCATTTGTGCCATCAAGCTTGAAGAAATTCACCACGTAAAGGTCGATCTCCATCTCATGAGGCTCAAAATGACGAGAATGACCGATCAAGACGAATTGACGCTGGTGACCAGCAACAATGCTGAGTTCAAATTAAAGACGGAGCCCGGACTTCCGTTTAGTGGGATGTTCAGCGTCCTCAAGCATATCGAAGCACGAAATGCTCTGAAGTCAAAAACGTAGAATGCCTCCGCTTTGATCCGGCGCCCTGCGGAACGACCTTATCAGACCGATCTAGGTTTGGCGGCTTGCGGCCGCGACGTCTTTTACCGCTGGCAGACCGGGCAGAAGAACGTGGAGCGCCCGGACTGCACGATCCGTGTGACGACCCCGTTGCACTTCAGGTTCGGACAGGGGTCGTCGAGCCTGTCGTAGACCCGGAAGGCATGCTGGAAGTAGCCAAGGCTGCCATCGGTCAGCTTGTGGTCGCGCAGGGTCGAGCCGCCGGCCGCCACGGCCTCGAGCAGCACCTCCTTGATGACGCGCGCGAGCTTGTCCGCCCGCGCGGTCGGGCTGCCGTCGCGCTTGGCGAGCGTGCCGGCGGCGCGCCGAGGCGACAGGCCGGCCCGGTGCAGCGCCTCGCAGACGTAGATGTTGCCGAGCCCGGCGATCAGCGTCTGGTCGAGCAGCGCAGCCTTTAACGGCGTCTTCTTGCCGGCGAGGCGCGCGGCAAGCGCGGCGCCGTCGAGCTCGTCGCTCAGCGGCTCGAGACCGAGCGACGCGAACAGCGGATGCGCGGAGAGGTCGGCCTCGGGCACCAGCAGCATGAAGCCGAAGCGGCGCGGGTCGTTGTAGACGATGCGGACGCCGTTCGAGAGCGACAGGACGACGTGGTCGTGTGTCTTGAGGGCCGAGCGGGGATGGTGGAACGCGCCCGGCGTGACGAGGACGTCGTCGGCCTCGATGCGGAACGAGCCGGACATGCCGAGATGCATGACGAGGATCGTGCCGTCGTCGAGCCTGGCCTGCAGGTATTTCGCGCGTCGGTCGAGCGCCTCGACGCGACGCCCCATCAATCGCGACGCGAAGCGGGCAGGAAACGGGAAGCGGAGGTCGGGACGGCGCTGGTCGACGAGATCGATCGTCGCGCCGACGAAGGCAGGTGCGAGACCGCGTCGCACGGTCTCGACCTCGGGAAGCTCGGGCAAGGCTGACCCCAGGGGTTGCGGTCAGCGGCATATGGCACCTGCCCGATGCTGTTGCAGCCCTTACTTCACGGTCAGGATCTGCCCGCGCAGCTCGCCCTTCGGGTTCGCCTTGGTGTGCACGTTGAAGTAGGTCATCCCGTCGGTGAGGTTCTTCGCCTGCGCGTCGGTCAGCGTGTAGTCGCCCTTGATCGGGCTCTCGACCGCGCCGGAGATCGGGATCTCGACGCCGGCCGACTTGCCCGTTGGCGCCGGCGCGTGCAGGTGCGCCATCGTCGCAGGCCCGGTGAGGCCGCTGTAGGTCGCGGTGAAGCTGAGCTTCTTCGTCGCGGGATCGAACGTGCCGGTCAGCTCGCCCTTGCCATGGGCGTCGGCCGACGGCGGCGGGACCTCGGCCGACGGCGACAGGCTGGCGGAGACTTTCATCTCCTCGGCCTGGCTCGGAGCGACGGACGCGATGCCGAGGGCCAGCGCGCCGACGGCGGCGAGGGTAACGGTCTTGACGGTCATGGAACTCGCTTTCGGTCGTTGAAGATCGGGCGCCACCTGGCGCCAGCCGGTTAACCGCCGGGACGACGGCTTCGTTCGATCACGAGGCCGGATCAGCCGCGGCCTTTCGACCGCGCCGCCGCATAGCCACGGGACGGGACGCCCGCTATAGAGGCCCGCGGAGACCCGAGCATGACCCGCCCGCCCCGATACGACGCGCCCCGACACGACGCGCCTGACTTTGACGCGCCCGATCTCGACGCTGCGAACGCGATCCCGCCGGACGCCGACGAGACGACGCATTTCGGCTACGAGGACGTCCGGCTCGGCGAAAAGCAGGGCCGCGTCGACGACGTCTTTCACAAGGTCGCGCGGCGCTACGACCTGATGAACGACCTGATGTCCGGCGGCCTGCACCGCCTGTGGAAGGACCGGCTCGTCGCGATGGTGAACCCGCCGAAGCGGCTCGGCTTCGACCATCTCGATGTGGCCGGCGGCACTGGCGATGTGGCCTTCCGCATCGCCCGCGCGGGCGGCGACCGCACGCGGGTCACCGTGCTCGACATCAACGCCGACATGCTGCAGGTCGGCCGCGACCGCGCCGCCAAGGCACGGCTCACCGATCGCGTCGAGTTCGTCGAGGCGAACGCCGAGGAGCTGCCCTTCGAGGCGTCGCGCTACGACGCCTACACGGTCGCCTTCGGCATCCGCAACGTGCCGCGCATCCAGGTCGCGCTCACCGAGGCCTATCGCGTCCTGCGCCGCGGCGGGCACTTCCTGTGCCTCGAGTTCTCGCCCGACGTGCTGCCGCTGCTCGACCGCGTCTACGAGACCTATTCGTTCAAGGTGATCCCGTGGATCGGCGAGCGCGTGACGGGCGACCGCGAGTCCTACCAGTACCTCGTCGAGTCGATCCGGAAGTTCCCCGGCGCCGCCGCGTTCGAGGGCCAGCTGCGCGCCGCCGGCTTCCGGCAGACGCAGGTCGTGCCGCTGTCGGGCGGCATCGTCGCGATCCACTCGGGATGGAAGCTGTGAGCAAGGCCCGGGCGTGATCACCCGCCTCGGGGCTTTTTTCCGGCTGGCGCGTGCCGTCTTCGTGCTGGTCCGCGCCGGCGTCTTCAACGACGTCGACACGACGCTGCTGCCGCCCTTCGCCAAGCTGCCGCTGGCGGTCGCCCGGCTGCTCGCCAGGAAGACGCAGGGGCCTGCGCTCGCCGCGCTGCCCGGCGCGATCTCCAAGCTTGGGCCCTCCTACGTGAAGCTCGGGCAGTTCCTGGCGACGCGGCCCGACGTCGTCGGCCCCAACGTCGTCAAGGTGCTGGAGCGGCTGCAGGATCGCATGGAGCCGTTCCCGCGCGAGGCGGCGGTGCGGCAGATCGAGCAGGCCTTCGGCTGCAAGCTCGAGGACATGTTCGTGTCGTTGGGCGAGCCGGTCGCCGCCGCCTCGATCGCCCAGGTGCATCGCGGCCGCGTGCGCGACGCGCTCGGCGAGCGCGAGGTGGCGATCAAGGTGCGCCGCCCCGGCGTCGAGCGGCTGATGAAGCGCGACCTCGCCGACATGAAGGTCGCGGCGAGCTTCATCGAGAGCCGCTTCCCCGACAGCCAGCGGCTTCGCCCGACGAGCGTCGTCGACACGCTGGCGCGCTCGCTCAAGATGGAGACGGACTTCAGGCTCGAGGCGGCGGCGGCTTCAGAGTTCGCCGAGAACGTCGCCGACGAGACCGACTTCCGCGTGCCGAAGATCGATTGGGACCGCACCGCCGCCGAGGTGCTGACCCTCGAATGGATCGACGGCATCAAGCTCTCCGACACGGTCGGCCTGGCGCAGCGCGGCTTCGAGCTGCCGAAGCTCGGCGCCATCGTCATCCAGAGCTTCCTGCGTCACTCGATGCGCGACGGCCTGTTCCACGCCGACATGCACCAGGGCAATCTCTTCGTCGACCGCGACGGGCGCCTCGTCGCCGTCGACTTCGGCATCATGGGCCGGCTCGGCGTCAAGGAGCGCCGCTTCCTCGCCGAGATCCTCTACGGCTTCATCACCCGCGACTATCTTCGCGTCGCCGAGGTGCATTTCGAGGCGGGCTACGTGCCGCGCGTCCACCGCGTCGAGGATTTCGCACAGGCGATCCGCGCCATCGGCGAGCCGATCCATTCGCGGACCGCCGACCAGATCTCGATGGCGCGGCTTTTGTCGCTGCTCTTCGAGATCACCGGCCTCTTCGACATGAAGGCGCGCACCGAGCTGGTTCTTTTGCAGAAGACGATGGTCGTGGTGGAAGGCGTGGCCCGGACGCTCGACCCGCGTCTCGACATGTGGACCACCGCCGAGCCCGTCGTCCGCGCCTGGATCGAGGAAAACCTCGGGCCGCTCGGCAAGCTGCAGGATGCGAGCCGCGGCGTCCACGATCTCTACAAGCTCGCCGGCGGGCTGCCGGTGGCTTTGTCGCGCGCCGGCCGCACGCTCGAGATGCTCGAGGACATGGCCGACAACGGCTTCGAGTTCTCGCAGAACGCGCTCGACCAGTTCGGCCAAATGCAGAAGGACGCGCAGAAATTCGGGCATTGGGCGCTGTGGGCGATCGTCGCCGTCGCGGCCTATTGGATCATCTGGAGGCACTGAGGGCCTGCGGATCACCGGTCTTTTATGGCGTCGTCCAACCGTGGTAATCTCACGCGGTGACGCGAGACCGGATCATCCAAGTCCTGAAGGAAGCCGAGGGAGAGCTGCGCGCCCTCGGCGTCTCGCGCGCGGCCCTTTTCGGGTCCGCCGCGCGTGGCGACCAAAGGCCCGACAGCGATATCGATATCATGGTCGAGCTCAGCCCCGACGCCGATATCTCGCTCTTCGACTATGTCGGGATTGTTCAGTACTTGGAAGATCTTTTCCCCCAGCGTGTCGACGTCGCGAACCGGGCCGCCCTCAAGCCGCTGGTTAGGCCGCAGGCAGAGCGCGACGCGCTCTATGCATTCTAAAACCCAACTCGCGCTGATCGATATCTTGGACGCCATCGCGTCGGCGGAAGCTTTTCTGGAAGGCCTGTCGTTCGAATCTTTCGCAGCGTCGCGGCTGCATTTCTTCGCAGCAACGCGGGCGCTGGAGATCATATCGGAAGCGAGCCGAAGGCTGGCGCCCGATTTCAGAGATGAACGACCACAACTCCCTTGGAGAAAGATCATGGGAGCCGGGAACGTCTATCGCCACAACTACGACAACGTCCAAGAGTCGATGGTTTGGTCTGCCATCAAGAACGATCTGCCGCTGCTGCGCGCTGCCGTCGAGGACGCCCTGAAGGACCGGCCGTCTCCGCTTCGCTCATGATCGACGGCGCCAGCTTTCGGCTGCCAAACGCGGCGCCCTTGCGCTAAACCCCGCCGATGGCTCCGCCCCTTCTCACGCTCCAGAACATCCACCTCACGCTCGGCGGCGGGGGGCGGCCGCTGCTCGAAGGCGCCGACCTGTCGGTCGAGCGGGGCGAGCGCCTGTGCCTCGTCGGCCGTAACGGGTCGGGCAAGTCGACGCTCCTGAAGGTCGCGGCCGGGATGATCGAGCCGGATTTCGGGGTCCGCTTCCTGCAGCCCGGCGCCTCGGTGCGCTACCTCGCCCAGGAGCCCGACTTTTCCGGCTTCGCGACGGCCCGCGCTTACGCCGAGAGCGACCTCGGTCCGCTCGACGATCCCTATCGCGTCACCGCCATGCTCGAAGCGCTCGGGCTGACCGGCGAGGAGGATCCGTCGCAGCTCTCCGGCGGCGAGGCGCGTCGCGCGGCGATCGTCCGTGCGCTGGCGCCGGAGCCCGACATCCTGCTTCTCGACGAGCCGACCAACCATCTCGACCTGCCGGCGATCGAATGGCTCGAGGCGGAGCTGAAGTCCTCGCGCGCGGCGCTCGTGCTGATCAGCCACGACCGTCGCTTCCTGACCAATCTCTCGCGCACCTCGGTGTGGATCGACCGCGGTGTCACGCGCACGCTCGGCAAGGGGTTCGGCGAGTTCGAGGCGTGGCGCGACGCGCTGCTCGAGGAAGAGGAGCTGCAGCAGCACAAGCTCGAGCGCAAGATCGCCGACGAGGAGCACTGGCTGCGCTACGGCGTCACCGCGCGGCGCAAGCGCAACGTCAAGCGGCTTGCCGGGCTGCAGAGCCTGCGCAAGTCGCACCGCGAGCACCGCCGCGTCGAAGGCAACGTCAAGCTCGAGGCGACCGAGGGCGCGGTCTCCGGCAAGCTGGTGATCGAGGCGAAGAGCGTCGCCAAGGCCTACGACGGCCGGCCGATCGTCAAGGGGTTCTCGACGCGCGTCCTGCGCGGCGACCGGCTTGGCCTCGTCGGCGCGAATGGCGCCGGCAAGACGACGCTGATCTCGCTGCTCACCGGCACGCTCGAGCCCGACGCGGGCACCGTGAAGCTCGGCGCCAACCTCGAGATGGCGACGCTCGACCAGAAGCGCGCCTCGCTCGATCCCGCGACGACGCTGAAGGACGCGCTGACCGGCGGCGGCAGTGACTACGTCGAGGTCGCCGGCAGCCGCAAGCATGTCATGGGCTACATGAAGGATTTTCTGTTCGGCCCCGAGCAGGCGCGCACGCCGACCGGCCGTCTCTCGGGCGGCGAGCGCGGCCGCCTGATGCTGGCGCGGGCGCTGGCGCAGCCGTCGAACATGCTGGTGCTCGACGAGCCGACCAACGATCTCGACCTCGAGACGCTCGACCTGCTGCAGGAGCTGCTCGCCGACTATCCCGGCACGCTGCTCCTGGTGAGCCACGACCGCGACTTCCTCGATCGGGTCGCCTCGAGCGTGGTCGTCGCCGAGGGCGACGGCGTCTGGCAGGAATATGCCGGCGGCTATACCGACATGGTCGCGCAGCGCGGGGCCGGTGTCTCCGGCCGCGTCGCCGCGAAGCGCGAGGCATCGTCGAAGGCGTCAGCCGAGAAGACGGTGGCGCGGGCACCGACGCGCGACAAGATGTCGTTCAAGGAGAAGCACGCGCTCGAGACGCTGCCGAAGACCATCGCAGCGCTAGAGGCTCAGAAGGCCAAGCTGCGCCTCACGCTGGACGATCCGAGCTTCTACGCCCGCGACCCGTCAGGCTTCGCCAAGCAATCGGAAGCCTACGCGAAGATCGAGACCGATATCGCCGCAGCCGAGGACGAGTGGCTCGCCCTCGAGATGCGGCGGGAGGCGGTGGAAGGCTAGCTCGCGTCCCGGCAGAACAGCGACTGGATGCGGGCGGTGTCGCACGGCGAGGTGGCTGGGGTGAACCCGATGCTGAAGCGATACTTGTCGCTGATCCCGTCGGTCGTATCGAAGGCGGCGCTGCGGCCGGTCTGCACGTCGATCCCCTTGGCGAACGCGTGCGGCGTGATGATCGTCGCGTTGTCGCTCGTGGCGGGCGCGGCAACGGCGCCGAAAGCACCGGTCAGAAGCGCGGCGCTCGCCACGACGATGGTCCCGAGAATGCGCATAACAAATCCCTCCTCTACAATCCCCGATCTTCAACGCGCGAGCGGGCAGATCGATCCACGGCAAAGCTAGCGGAGTGCAATCATCCGCGGCGTGATCTCAACGGCGCCGGGCCGGCGGCACGACTCGCTGCGGGCGTAGTGCAGCGCGGCGTCCTGCGAGACGAAGATGCCGCCGCCGAGACCGTGCGTCTCGACCGCCAGCCAGTGCCCGGCGCCGTCGGGCCCGACGACGAAGCTCGGCTCCGGTCGCGGCGCCGGGAAGTTTTCGATGGACGGAGGGTACATGTCAGATCGCTCGTTCGACGCCTCGGGGCGCCGCGAGATCAGCTACGATGCGCCGCATAGGGGTTCGAGGCGGCAAGGCCGGTCGGCGTATAGGAAAGTCGTGCGACTTCGGCCTAGGATCGGACCGTCCGGAGCCAACCCATGTCCAGCGGCCTCTTCCTGCTCGCGCATCTCGTCATCGTCCTCACCGTGCTCGCCGCGCTCGTGCTCGAGGAGCGCCGCGGCCGCCGCACCTGGACGTCGTGGCATCGCGGCGTCCGAACGCGCCACCTTACGAGCGACGAGATGTTGAGGCGCCTGCGCAAGGCGCGTCGCTGAGCTTTCCGCCGAGGCCGCGCTATATGGCGTGCAGCGCGCCGCACGCGACGCGCCGAAGAGCAAGGAGGACGCCGTGCCCGAGGACCTGACGGGACGCCGCGAGGCACTGCTGACGCTCGGCGGCGGCCTCGCCGCAGCGAGCCTCGCGCTCGGCACGCGCACCGCCGAGGCCGCGCCGGCATCGACGTCGCTCCTGGCGCCCGGCGCGACCAGCCTGCGGGCGCTGACCGAGCGGCTTGCCGCGGCCCCGCGGCGGCGCGACTTCAAGAGCGTGCCGATGATCCTCGACGATCCCTCGCAGTGGGACGACGAGGCGCTGCACGAGCTGATGGCCTACAAGCAGGGGCCGAAGCAGGTGTGGGACAACACGGCGATCGACGGCCCCTGGCTCGGCGTCATGCGCAACTCGCTGAACGCGCAGATCTGGTCGTTCAAGCATCCCGAGTTCCTCGTCGCCTCGGCGACCCACGGCACGGCCAATCTCGCGCTCTACGATCAGGCGACGTGGGACAAGTACCAGCTCACGAAGCTCGCCGGCGACCGGTTCAAGACCAACACGCTGATCGTCGAGAAGCCGGCGAGCGGTGCCGATCCCAAGAACTACGAGGACCCGAAGGGCGCCTTCTCGCCGGCCGCGAACTCGATCCCCGAGCTGATGCGCCGCGGGGTCGTCTTCCTCTCTTGCCACAACGCGATCTGGGAGCAGGCGGCGAAGATCTCGGAGATGGGCCTCGACCCCGACAGGCTGGCGCTCGACGCGCTGGCCGCCGAGCTCACCAATCACCTGATCCCCGGCGTCATCCTCACGCCCGGTGCCGTCGCGACGATCCCGGAGCTGCAGGCCGTCGGCTTCCACTACGCGAAATGAGCCGCGCGCCGCTCGCCATCCTCCTTTGTCTCGCTAGCGTAGGGCCGGCGCCGGCGGCCGCTCCGGTTTGTCGCCCAACCACTTATGACGAGAGCATCTACCCGCCGTGGCAGAAGGGCGCCAACAACGACGCGGCGAAGCGCGGCCTCGAGTTCACCGTGCCGCAGGCCGATGTCATGGCCGACTTCCACGGCGACCTCACCGACCCGAAGCTCGTGCTCTATGTCGGCGGCAACTACTTCTTCGCGATGGCGCCGCTCGTGAAGGCGTTCGAGGCCGAGCGCCCAGAGTACAAGGGCAAGCTCTTCTGGGAGACGATCCCGCCGGGCCTCCTTGTCGATCAGCTGAAAGCCGGCGGCACGGTCACGTCGGGCAACCTCACCTTCACCGCCAAGGGCGACGTCTACCTCGCCGGGCAGAAGAAGGTGCGCGAGCTCGTCGACGACGGGCTGCTCGAAGGGCCGGTCGTGTCCTACGTGTCGAACACGCTGGCGATCATGGTCCCGAAGGACAATCCTGCGCATGTCGCGGGGCTCGCCGATCTCGGCAAGCAAGGGGTCCGTCTGGTCATGCCGAACCCTGCCTTCGAAGGCATCGCGGCGCAGATTAACGCCGCGCTGGAGAAGGCCGGCGGGCCCGCCCTCGCCAAGGCCGTGTACGACACGAAGGTCGCCGACGGCTCGACGATCCTCACGCACATTCACCACCGCCAGTCGCCGCTCTTCCTGATGCAGGGCTGCGCCGATGCCGGCGTGACGTGGCGGTCAGAGGCCATCTTCCAGGAGCAGGTCGGCCACGCGATCGCGCATATCGAGATCCCCGCCGGCCAGAACGCAACCGGGATCTATGCCGGCGCGGTCGTGAAAGGCGCCGCGCATCCGCAGGCCGCCAAAGCCTGGCTCGAGTTCATCCGCTCGCCGACCGCGCTCAAGATCTTCGAAGGCTACGGCTTCAGGCGTTACACGGACGGCACGCCATGAGTCGGCCTCGGACCACCCTGTTCGCGGCGGCCTTTGCGCTCTTCGTTCCCGCAGTGGTGCACGCGAATGACCGGGGCGACGCGGCGCGGGGCGCGGCGCTTGCCGGCCCGTGCGCGGCCTGCCACGGCGGCGAGGGCCAGGGCGGCGCGGCGGCCGGCGTCCCGCGCCTCGCCGGGCTCGATGCGGGCTATCTCGAGCACCGGCTCGACGCCTTCGCGACGCCGGCGCGCAAGAACCCGATCATGTCGCCGATCGCGGCCGGGCTTCCTGACGCTGAGCGCCGCGATCTCGCCGCCTACTACGCCAGCCTGCGGCCGAAGCCTCTCGACGAGCCGGCCGATCCAAAGGCTGCGGCCGGTGCGGCGCTCGCCGAGCGCGGCGACTGGGGCAAGGGTGTGCCGCCCTGCGCCTCGTGCCACGGCCGCGACGGGCTCGGCGTCGGGTCCGCGTTCCCGCCGCTCGCCGGGCAGCCCGCGCGCTTTCTGGCGAACGCGCTGCGGTCCTGGGTCGACGGCGGCCGCAGCGACGATCCGCAGGGCCTGATGGGCGGCATCGCAAGGAAGCTCGCGTCGGATCAGGTCGCGGCCGTTGCCGCCTATTACGCGTCGCTGTCGCCGGTGCCGGGCCAGTCACCCCTGCCGGTGCTCGACACCGCCTTGCCCGACGACGAGCTTGGCAAGGTGGCGCGCCAGGGCGAGGCGATCTTCCGCGATCCCCAGGCGCATGCCGCGCGCTTCGTCGGCAACAGCCTGACCTGCGCAAACTGCCATCTCGACGCCGGGCGCCGGGCCGATTCCGCGCCGATGGGCGCGGCCTATCTGCTCTACCCCGCCTACCGGAAGAAGACGCATCACGTCGACACGTTCGCCGAGCGCCTGCAGGGGTGCTTTCGCTATTCGATGAACGGAAAAGAGCCGCCGCTCGGCGACGAGGTGCTTGTGGCGCTGGAGACCTACGCGTTCGTCCTCGCCAAGGGGCAACCCGTCGGCACCAAGGTGCCGGGGCAGGGCTATCCGAAGCTGCCGCCGCCGGCGCAGGCGGCCGATTTCTCGCGCGGCGCGACGGTCTATGCCGGCAAGTGCGCGCTCTGCCATGGGCCGGGCGGCGCCGGACAGAAGAGCGCGGCCGGCGCGCCCGTGTTTCCCGCACTGTGGGGCGCGGATTCCTTCAACTGGGGCGCCGGCATGGAGTCGATCGCCAACGCGTCGGGCTTCATCAAGGCCAACATGCCGCTCGGCCAGGGCGGCACGCTCTCCGACCAGGAGGCCTGGGACGTCGCGCTATTCATGGACAGCCACGAGCGTCCGCAGGATCCGCGCTTCACCGGCGACGTCGCGGCGACGCGGCAGCAATTCCACGACACGCCGATGTCGATGTACGGTCGCACCGTCGCGGGCAAGGTGCTCGGCGCCCCGTCCCGATGATCCTTTCCCGCCGCAGGCCGTTGTGGCGACGATTCCTCTGAGCCCAGGACTTTTGCATGCCCCACCCCGTCCTCGCCCCGCGCAACGTCGCCGTCGTCACCGGCGGCGCCTCCGGCCTCGGCCTCGCCGCCGCCAAGGCGTTCCTGAAGCTCGGGCTGCGCGTCGCCATCGCCGACCGGCCCGGCGACCGGCTCGCCGCGGCCGAGCAGGAGCTCGGCAAGATTGGCGTCGCGCTGGCGGTGCCGACCGACGTCGCCGATCGCACCTCGCTGCAGCATCTCGAGGCGACCGTGCGCGACCAGCTCGGCTCGATCGACCTGCTCATGAACAATGCCGGCATCCAGCCCGGCAGCGACATTTTTGGGCCGGAGAAGGCCTGGGCCGACATCATCGCCATCAACCTCATGGGCGTGGTCAACGGCACGCACGTGATGGCGCCGGGCATGATCGCGCAGGGGACGCCGGCGCTCATCATCAACACCGGCTCGAAGCAGGGCATCACCACGCCGCCGGGCGATCCCGCCTACAACGTCGCCAAGGCCGGCGTGAAGGCGTTCACCGAGGCGCTGCAGCATCACCTGCGCAACCAGGAGGGCTGCAAGGTCTCCGCGCATCTCTTCATTCCGGGCTTCGTGTTCACCGGCCTGACCGCGAAGGGCCGCACCGAGAAGCCCGAGGCCGCCTGGACGCCGGAGCAGACGATCGACTTCATGATCGAGAGCCTGGAGCGCGGCGACTTCTACATCCTCTGCCCCGACAACGACGTGCCGCGCGCCAAGGACGAGCGCCGCATCCTGTGGGCGGCCGGCGACATCGTCGAGAACCGGCCGCCGCTGTCGCGCTGGCATCCTGACTACAAGGACGCGTTCGAGGCGTTCGCGACGAAGACCTCTTGAGACGGTCGCTCGCCGCGCTTACGCGATGAACGGCGCGACGAGCGCGGCGACCTTGTCGGGAAACTCCTCGTGCACGGCGAGCTTTCCGCGCGGCAGGCGCTCGAGCCGGACGTTCTCGACACCTTCCATCGCCTCGATCTCGGCGAGCGAGCGGCGCGGGGTCTCGGCGCCGTAGACGACGAGGATCGGCACCGCCGCCTTGCGCGCGAGATCGAGGAAGCCGTCGCGGCTGTCGACGAGGTCGAGCGCGCCGGTCACGAAGCGCACCGAGGCGTGCCGCGCGCCGGCAGCCCGCGTCACCGCGAGCTTGTCGAAGTAGCGCTCGCCGGCGAGCCAGGCGGGATCGCTGTAGACGTGCTCGCGCACCATCCGGTCGATCACCGGCTTCGAGACGTTGAGGCCGTAGAAGGCCGGCCCGAGCAGCGGATGATCGACGGCGGCGCACGCTCGCGCGAACCACGGGCGCTGGCCCCGCATCATGGTCGGGAACGGCCCCCGCCAGGTCGGCGCAACGAGCACCAGGCGCTCGGTGACGCCGGGCTTGCGCGCGACCGCCGCAAGCGCATAGGGCGCGGCATGGCCGGCCGCGACGATGGCGCGAACGGCGCCCGCCGCATGCTCGTGCAAGACTCGATCGAGGAAGGCCGTCAGCACGGCAGGCGACCAGTCGGCGCGCGGCCGCTCGCGATCGCCGAAGCCGGGCCAGTCGACGGTCATCGCGTGAAACCGCGCGGAGAGCCTCTCCATCAGCGGCACCATCTCGCGGCGCGTGGAAATGCTGCTCATCGCCGGCAGCAGCAGGACGCGCGGGCCCTCGCCGAGCTCATCGAGACCGAGCGAGACCGCGCCGCCGTCGACGGGAAAGCTGATCGCGCGCGTTGTCATCGAGTTCGTGCCACGTGTGTCGTCGAGAGGCGGGTTGAGCGATCCTTAACCATCGTCGCGTCATGCTGGTTGCGAGCTTCGGCGTCGTGCGGCGCCCGTTTCATGATGGACCGCGGTTGCTCCGACTCCCGACGATCATGACGGCCCCCGTCGCGCGACGACGGGCGGACAGCCATAGGTCCGCCTCAGGGCTCGTAGGCCGCCTGCTGCGCGAGCACCGCTTCCTGCGCTTTCTGCTCGTCGGCGGCATTAACACGGCCGTCGGCTACGGGCTGTTCGTCGCTGCGCTCGCCATCCTGCCCTCCACGTTCGCGGCGCTCTGCGTCTCGACCGTGCTGGCCGTGCTGTTCAACTTCGTGACGACCGGGTCGTACGTGTTCCACGCGCGCGACCCGCGGCGGCTGCTCGCTTTCTGCCTCGTCTACTGTCTGGTGTTCGTCTACAACGCGGCCGGCCTCGCGCTCCTCCAGCGCCTGGCGGTCGATCCGCGCATCGCGGCGCTGCTCCTGCTGCCCGGCGCGGTCGCGCTCTCGTATCTGCTCAACAGCCGCTTCACCTTCGGTCGATCATGAGCCTCACGACATCGCCCTCCATCGACGCCCGCGCCGCCTCGATCGTCGTGACGAACCACGCCGTCATCGTGCTCGTGTCGGCGCTCGTCTTCCTACCGTGCGCGATTTTCGCGATGTCGCTCGCGCCGCTGCCCGCGGCTGCGGTCATCGTGGGGTGCTGCGGCGCGATGGCGCTGATCGCCGGGCACGCGTCCGACAACGACCGGCTCGCCGAGCCGGTCCACGTCACGCGCCTGCTGGTCGCCGTCGCGCTCGCGCTGCTCCTTCTCGTCATCGGAGGCGAGACGCATCTCTTCTACGCGACCTGGGACTGGCGTGTCCGCGACGCGGTGCTCGCCGACCTCGTCAGGCATGGCTTGGCCACCTACCGCATCGGCGACGCCGACTACCTGCTGCGCGCGCCGCTCGGGATGTACATGGCCCCGGCGCTCGTCGGCCGCCTCTTCGGGCTCTTCGCCGCGCATCTCGCGCTGCTCGCTCAGAACACGGCGATCCTCGGCGCGACCTTCTATCTGCTGGCGACCATCGGACGCGGCTGGGGGAACCTCGCCATCGTCATCCTCTTCGGTGGCCTGTCGGCCTTCGGCGCCCTGCTGATCTTCGGCACGACAGGCCGCGATAACTCGCATCTCCTGCAGTTCGGGCTCGATAGCTGGCATCCCTACTACCAGTACTCGAGCAGCATGGTGCAGCTCTTCTGGGTGCCGAACCACGCGCTGCCGGGCTGGTGGCTCGCCACCTTGCTGCTGCTGCAGCGGCGATCGTCGCCGGATGTCGCGACACTGGGCGTCTCCGTTGCGGGCCTCGCCTTCTGGTCGCCGCTCGCCGTCGTTCCTTTCGTCCCGTGGCTGCTGTTCAGCCTCGCGCGGCGCTGGCGGCATGTGCTGTCGTCTCGACGCACCTGGCTCGGGAGCCTCGCCGCTCTCGGCTTCCTGCCGATCCTCGCCTACATGGTGCTCGCCTCGGCGTCGATCGCGCATGTGAGCCCGACCTCGCGGCCCGACTTCTTCTTCTGGTACGAGCTGTTCGTTTTTTTCGAGCTGCCGGTGCTCGTCTTCCTCGTCCTCGTCAGGCACAGGATCCCCGAAGATGCGCGCGCGCCCCTCGCGCTCAGCGCGCTCGTGCTTCTTGCGCTGCCGTTCTTCTCGTTCGGACCGAACAACGATCTCGTGATGCGCAGCTCGATCGCGCCGCTCGTCATCGTCGCCTTCGTCTTCGGTGGGGTCGTCATCGACCTGACGCGCGAGCGCCGGATCGTCGCCGTCGTCGGCTGGGCGCTGGTCGTCGCGGGCACGCCGTCCGCCATCGTCGAGATCGGGCGCGCGCTCGCCACGCCGCGCTATGCGATCAGCGACTGCTCGCTGATGGAGGCGTCGCATGCGCTCGGCAGCGACGCTGTGCCCTCGAACTACGTGGCGCCGGTTCGCGACATCCCGACGTGGCTGATGAATGCGGCAAGCTTCGCGTCGGCGCCGACCGTCAAGCAAGCCTGCTGGCCGGACAAGGTCGCGCCGCGCTTCCTCGTGAAGATCTTCGATACGTCGACGCGGCCGTGAGCGCTGCCGGATCTAGTCGAAGTTGATCCGCTCTTTCTCGATCACGTGCGGGAACTTCCGCGCGTAGTTGAGGAGCAAACCGATGTACTCGCCGACGATCCCGAGCGCGAGAAGCTGGACGGCGCTGAGAAAGAAGATCGCGATCAGCACGGGCGCCACGCCGACCGGCAGACTGTACCAGTAGATCAGCTTCACGATGAGGTAGGCGAGCCCGCAGAGGAAGCTCAGGCAGGAGACGCCGAAGCCGACCAGCGTCATCAGGCGCAGCGGCAACCGCGAGTAGCTCGAGAGGCCGAGCAACGCGTAGTCGGCGAGCGAGAAGATCGTGTAGCTCGAGCGGCCGTGGCGGCGCTTCGGCTGATCATACTCGATGAGCGCGCGCTCGAAGCCCACCTCGGCGATCAGGCCGCGGAAGTAGGGTTCCGGCTCGTTGAGGGCGCGCAGCGCATCGATGACGCAGCGGTCGTAGAGGCCGTATCCCATGTAGTTCGGGATCTGCTCGATCTTGGAGGCGCGGCGCATGGCGTCGTAGAACGCCTTGCGGGCGAGGCCGAGAAGCACCGGCTCCTCGGTCTTGCGCTTGACGGCGATGACGCTCTTCTTGCCCTGCAGCCACAGCTCGATCATCGCGGGGATGAGGGACGGCGGCGTCTGCAGGTCGGCCAGCACGGGCACGACGACGTCGCCGTCGCAGGCGAGCATCGCATGGAACGGCGAGCGGTCCGGGCCGAAGTTGCGGGCGTTGACGATGATCTTGATGCGCTTGTCGTGGCGCGCGAGCTCACGCAGGATGAGGACCGTGCGGTCCTGCGAGCAATTGTCGATGAAGACGTGCTCGTAGATATAGCCGGGAAGCTCGGTCTCGAGGACAGTGCGGACGGCGACGACGCACTCGGCGATGCCCGCCTCTTCGTTGTAGCAGGGCGTGACGATGCTGATCTTCTTCGCAGCCGGCCGCGCCACCGGCGGCTCGAGCTCGCTTTCGGCGAATTGAAACAGCGGCCGCGACGCCTCTATCAGCATGAGCTTCTCCTGCGGCTCGCAGCTTGAGGCTCCGTGGTTAATGTCGCGTAAAGGGGCCGGAGAGGCCGTGCGGCGCGTCGACAAACGACTGGCGCAACGCTTGGGACTGCTGGTGGGCCGGGCAGGACTCGAACCTGCAACCAGACCGTTATGAGCGGCCGGCTCTAACCATTGAGCTACCGGCCCGCCGATCGTCGCTAACGCGCCGTCCGAGGGCGGGCGGCATTACACCGGATTTGCGGCCGCTGGCAATCGCCGCCGTGGCGGTGGCCCACGCCAGTGTCCTTCAAGCTGGACGCACGTCGGCGCCGTTCGACCTGGACCGCCCGTCAGCGCTCTTCGGCCTGGGCGCTGGGCACGAGCGTGCCGCGCAGGCTCCAGGCGCGGCCGAGCACGCCGCCGTCGTCGGCGAGGAAGCTGACGAGCCCGGCCAGCGTCAGGAAGATCGCGGTCGTTCCGATCGCCAGGGACGAGCTCTGCGTTCTGCGTTTCGTCATTGCGTCAGTCTCAAGCCCTGGATGTTGGCGGCGATCTGCTGGAAGGCGTTGACGAGGCCCGCCGCGTCGCTCGCCTGGAAATAGTCGGCGGTGCTCGAGGCGCAGCTCTGCAGCAGCGAGATGCCCTGCGCGTCGATGGGGTCGCTCGAGATGGTGAAGCCGACGGTGTAGATCGTGATGCCCGCGGCCTTGGCGTTGGTGCAGGCCTCGCGCGTCACGTTGTCGAGCTGGCAGCGGTAGGTGCTGGCCGTGGTCGGCACGAAATAGCCGGGATTGTTGCAGTCGCCGTAGGAGGCGATGCGGTTGTTCACGTAGTAGCCGAAGGCCTCGTAGGTCGAGCCCCACGGGCTGTAGGCGTTCTGCGTCCACGAGTTGAAGCCATCGGTCATCAGGATGAGGTACTTGGCGTTGGTCGCCGAGGCGCCGGTGGAAGTCGCGTAGGACTTCGGGTTCTGCGGCCCGATCGTGCCGGGCGCCGAGACCGGGAACATCGCGGCGACGGGAGAGATCGTGCGCCAGGCCCACATCGTGCCGGCGGCGAGATCGGTGCTGCCGCCGGCCTTCATCGCGTTGATCGCCGTGGTGAGCACGCTGCGGTCGGTGGTCAGCGGCGTCAGCGCCGGCCCGCTGCATAGAAAATTCGGCCCGGTCGTGACGCCGGGCCCGGAGGTCACCGAGACCACCTTGCCTTGATTGTACTTGCACACCATCGTCGCGCCGGCGGCGGGGAAGTAGTTCGGCTGGTTGTCGGATGCGAGCAGCGGCAGCTTGATCGTGTCGTTGGTGACCGACAGCGGATTGAGAAGGCACGTGTTGCCGAGGTTGAGGTTCACCGCGCCGGTGTCCGCGAGGTAGGAATTGTAGAAGAGGTGCGTGTTGAGCAGGCCAGGCCCGAGCGTGCCGAACGAGCAGCTCGTGCTCACGAGCTGCACGGCCGGTTTTACGAAGAAGCAGTCGTTCGGGTTGGTGTCGCCGGGATCGTCGGGCGAGAGGAACGGCACGAACATCGTGTCGGGCGTCGCCGTGTTCGCCGGCGTGTCGCTCGTCGTGTAGGGCACGGGCCGTTCCTCGACGCAGCCGCCCCAGGACCCCTTGGGCGACAGCGCCGCCAAGAGATCGAACTTCGATGTCGGGTAGAACGGCGCCAGGACCGGGATCGGCGCCGGCCGGTGGAAGTTCTGCCAGTGGATCGAGGACGTGCCCGCCGTGTCGACGAAGGCCGGGGGCGGCGAGCTGGCGCCGACGTTGACGACGGCGGTGAAGGGCACGATCGAGATCGCCGCGCGCGGCGTCGTCGTGCCGGACGGGATCATCGTGTCGACGAGCTGCTGGGCGCCCTGGATCAGCGCTGCCATCTTCGTCGAGCCGCCGGCCGATTCCGACATCGAGCCGGAGTTGTCGAGCGCCAGCGCGATCTCCATCGTCGTGCTGCTCGCCGGCTTGGCGCAGCTGCGCGCGCCGACGGGCACCGTCGTGACGTTCGCGAGGCCCATGATCGTCGTCGGCACGTTGAGCGTCGTCGAAAGGCAGATCTGGGTGTTTCCCGGGGCGAGCGTCAGGCCGCCGGATGGGATCGCCGCGCCGTTGATGAGGCCGCTGAGATACGTCTGCGTCGGGCCGGTGAGCGAGGCGACGGTGCTGGTCGAGGACAGCTCGTTGTGGGAGATCGCCAGCACGGTCGCATCCGTCGCCTGCTGCAACGAGGCGCGCTTGGCGACCGCCCGGCCGTAGTCGACCGCGGCGCCGACCATCAGCAGCGACGGCAGAAGGGCGAGGGCGGACGTCACGGCGACCTGTCCCTCTCGATTGGCCCCAAAGCTCGTCCTGAGCGCACCGACACGCCGCAACAGCCCACGCATCTCCACCACTCCCGCATGACGGAGGAAGCGTGCGAAGCGCGTGGTAAACACGGCCTTGGCGTAGCCGTCCCGACGCGGGCATGACGTCGCGTCACGACGCTCGGTTTCGGCTGCTATGGTTGACGAGCGGTTGGCGCGACCGCGCCAATCCGCGGGGATTTTGCTCCGGCGTGGCCGCCATCTCGGGCCGCGGCGGTGAAGAGAGGCTTAAGGCGACGCGCGGCACGCAATCGGCCGCTCGCCATGCTTTCCGCAGCGTTAAGCGGCATCCGCGGCTTGCCCTCGCTGCCCTCTGCGGCTAAAGAACCCGCCGCCGTGCCTGTTTCCGACACCCCTGGAGGCGTGGGCACGGCCTCAAGCTAAATCAAAAGGACACCAGATGGCCGAGACGAAGTCTTTGGCGGCCTCGGTGCGCAGCGGGACAGGCAAGGGGGCCGCCCGCAGCGTTCGCCGTGAGGGTCGCATTCCAGGAGTGGTTTACGGGGGCGGCGAGCCGCCGGTGCCGATCTCGCTCCTGTGGCACGATGTGAACGTGCTCATCTACCATGGCGGATTTCTCACCACGACCTTCGACCTCGACATCGATGGGACGAAGGAGCTCGTGATCCCGCGCGACTACCAGCTCGATCCGGTCAAGGACCGGCCGCTGCACGTCGACTTCCTGCGGATCAAGAAGGGCTCGAAGATCGACGTCGAGATCCCCGTCCGCGTGTTCAACGAGGAAGAGGCGGTCGGCCTCAAGAAGGGCGGCGTCGTCAACCTCGTCCAGCACGCGATCGAGCTCAAGGTCGCGGCCGACGCGATCCCGGACGCGATCGAGGTCGACATCGCCGGCATGGATATCGGCGACGTCCGGCACTTGAGCGACCTGAAGCTCCCGCGCGGCGCCAAGCTGTCGTCGCCGTCGGAAGACGACATCACCATCCTGACCATCGCGCCGCCGGTGGAAGAGGTCGTCGACGAAGAGCCGGAGGTCGCAGCCGACGCCGTGCCGTCCGAGGAGGGCGATGCCGAGGCGGATGCCGCCGAGGGCGACAAGAGCGACTCCAAGGACGAGAAGAAGGACGACTGAGGTCGTCCTTCTGGCTAGACCAAGCTCGCGCCGGTCCCCGGCGCGGGCTTTTCCGTGGGCGAGCGCATGCTTCTCTTCGTCGGCCTCGGCAATCCCGGGCGCGAGCACGCGGGCCAGCGCCACAACATCGGCTTCATGGCCATCGACGCGATCGCCCGTCGCCATCGCGCGCCGCAGCCGCGCGCCCGCTTCCAGGGCCTCGTCACCGAGGCGACGATCGGCGGCGAGAAGGTCGTGCTGCTCGAGCCGCAGACCTACATGAACGATTCCGGCCGCTCGGTGCGCGAGGCCGCGACCTTCTACAAGCTCGGCCTGCCGGAGATCGTCGTCTTCCACGACGAGCTCGACCTGCTGCCGGGCCAGGTGCGGGTGAAGACCGGCGGCGGCAACGCCGGTCACAACGGCCTGCGCTCGATCACCCAGCACATGGGCAACGACTATCGCCGCGTCCGGCTCGGCATCGGCCACCCCGGCACCAAGGAGCGCGTGCTCGGCTGGGTGCTGGGCAATTTCGGCAAGGATGAGCAGGGCTGGCTCGAGGCGCTCTGCGACGCGATCGCCGCAGATGCGGCCGACCTCGCGCTGGGGCACGACAACCAGTTCCAGAACAAGATCCACCAGGCGATGGCGGCGCTTTTCGAGCGCTGAGCGGCCGGGCTCGTCGCGTTGCCCGAATGCATCGCGCGCGGATTTCGTGATCGTGACGCCCCGACGCGGCCGCATTCCGCGCCTCGTTAAGGAAGACGTGCTAAGAGCTTGCGCTCTGGATGTGAGATCAGGGACCGGATGGACGCGACCGCGCCAGGCAGGGCGACCGGACTGGAACGAGCCTCCGCGCCGCGGCTGAAGACCGGCCTGCAGGGCCTGGTGCTCGCGGCCGTGCTGGCGCTCGGCGGCTGCCTCCAGCCGATGTACGGCCAGTTGTCCGAGGGCGGCAAGGACCTGCAGGGCGACCTCCAGGCGATCGCCATCGAGCCGATCCCCGATCGCATCGGCCACTACCTCGGCGACGACCTGATCTTCGACCTCAACGGCACCGGCTCGCATGTCGAGCCGAAGTACCGGCTCTACGTCACCCTCTCCGAGACCTCGCAGACGCCGCTGCTCGACACGGTGACGGGCATCGCGACCTCGTCGACGATCGTGATCAACGGCGACTATCGCCTCGTGAAGGTCGGCACCGCCGAGCAGGTCACGGCCGGGCACGTCTTCGTGTTCAAGAGCTACGACCGCAACTCGGACCGCTACGGCAACGTGCGCGCGGCGCGCGACGCCGAGATCCAGGACGCGAAGCAGATCTCCGATCAGATCCGCATCCGCCTCGCCGCCGCCCTGTCGCACCACCCCGCGGGGATGTAGCCTCGCTCAGGTGAGCAGGTGATTTCGCCCTTGAAAAGCGAAAGGCCCCGAGCTTCCCCGAGGCCAGACGCCGAACGAGCATTCC
This sequence comes from Beijerinckiaceae bacterium RH AL1, assembly GCA_901457705.2. Classification (NCBI taxonomy): domain Bacteria; kingdom Pseudomonadati; phylum Pseudomonadota; class Alphaproteobacteria; order Hyphomicrobiales; family Beijerinckiaceae; species Beijerinckiaceae bacterium RH AL1. The sequence goes on along the minus strand of LR590083.2, from coordinate 3,867,321 downwards.
CGTTCCACTTGTCTTCCAAGGTGGGGCGCGCGCGCAGAGCTGTCAATTCAGAAAACGACGCTTCAATAGCTTAGCTTGACCTATAGTTGTCGGGGTCAACTTCCCTGCCGGCCAAGCGCCAGTGACCGGGAAGGAACCCTAACCCGACGACGCTAATGGCACGGCTGGCGACGTCTTCCAGCTCACCGGCGTCCCGTCGTCTCGGCCCGATTCATGGTCAATCGCAGCGATATCTTAACGCTCGAACTTTACCGTTCGACGCGTTCCCGTTGCGTCGAGCGTGCTGCATGCCCCCCTCAACAAGCCGCGCCATTCCAGCCCGCCCTCGCGAGGGGCGGCTGCGCGAGGCGGGGCTCTCGAGCGCACGCGCCCTCAGCCGCCTGATCGTCGCGCTCATCGAGAATCTTCGCGCCCAGGACGAGGTCGGCCGGCGGGCCGAGCCGAGCTGGCCGCACGGCACCCGCCTTTCCGCTTTCGGGCCGACCCCGCTCGGTGCCGAGATCGAGCGCGCGGCGCGCAAGGTCGCGAACCCGCTGCGCGTCCAAGAGGTGCTGCGAGATGATATGACCGGGCGTCCAGTATCCGAGCCCTTCGCGCCTCCGAGGCAGCCGGCGGAGGTCCCGCGCGCCCCGGCTCCAACGCAACCCACTGCCTTCGCGCCGCCGCCCCCTGACCAGGCGCCCGAGCCCCAGCCGGCTGCCCGCGCGTCCTTCACGCCGCCGAAGCCCACGCCGGCGCCTCGCGATCCGCCACCGTGGATGCCGGAAGACGAGACGCCGAGCTGGCAGAAGCCGTTCCAGGCGCTGCCCGGCGTGCGCTACGTGCGCACCCCCGACCATCTCCTGCGCCGGGCGCGGGAGAATGACGTGCCGATCGCGCCGATCACCGGCGCCGAAGCGAGCGAGGCTTTTGAGATTGCGGCCGATCCCGAGCCGATCGCGCCGTTCGACCAAACCGTCGATCTCGTCGATGACGACGCGTTCGACGGCCCTGAATTCGACTTCACCGACGAGGTTGCGGACTTGAGCATCGAGGAACGGGTTGCATTCGAGATGCGTCGCGGGCTGCCGTGGCGCCTGCGCATGACGAGCGGGCTGCCGGCCGATGCGCCGCAGCCCGCCAACGACCTTGCGCGCGCGCTTGCGGCGACGCTGGCGCCGGCCGTCGAGGCGACGGTTCCGAAGCAGCCCTTCGCCGTCGCGGTGCGCGCCAAGCCGAAGGCAACGGTCGCCGCCCCGGAGGCCTCGGTCGTTGCCGTCGCCGCCGCCTCGTCCCGTGTGACGTTGGCCGCCGGGTCAGCGCCCAAGGCCGCAGTGCGTCCGACCGCCTTCGAGTGGGAGTACCCCTCCGTCGACCTGCTCGCCGAGCCGCGCAAGCCGGAGGGCACCGCGCTTACCGCGGAGATGCTCGAGCAGAACGCCCGCCTCCTCGAGTCGACGCTCGAGGACTTCGGCATCCGCGGCGAGATCATCCATGTGCGCGCCGGCCCCGTCGTCACGCTCTACGAGCTGGAGCCCGCGCCCGGCGTGAAGTCCTCGCGGGTCATCGGGCTCGCCGACGACATCGCCCGCTCGATGTCGGCGCTGTCGGCGCGCGTCGCGGTCGTGCCCGGCCGCAACGCCATCGGCATCGAGCTGCCCAACGAGCGGCGCGAGACCGTCTACTTCCGCGAGATGATCGAGAGCGAGGCCTACGGCGATTCCAAGCACAAGCTGGCGATCGCGCTCGGCAAGACGATCGGCGGCGAGCCCGTCGTGGCCGAGCTCGCGAAGATGCCGCATCTGCTCGTCGCCGGCACCACCGGCTCGGGCAAGTCGGTCGCCATCAACACGATGATCCTGTCGCTCCTCTATCGGCTGAAGCCGGAAGAGTGCCGCCTCATCATGGTCGATCCCAAGATGCTCGAGCTGTCGGTCTACGACGGCATCCCGCACCTGCTGACGCCCGTCGTCACCGACCCGAAGAAGGCGGTCGTCGCGCTCAAGTGGGCGGTCCGCGAGATGGAGGACCGCTACAAGAAGATGTCGAAGGTCGGCGTGCGCAACATCGACGGCTTCAACACCCGCGTCGCCGAGGCGACGGCGCGCGGCGAGACGATCATGATGCAGGTGACGACCGGCTACGATCGCGACACCGGCAAGCCGACGACGGAAGAGCAGGCGATGGACCTCGCCAAGCTCCCCTACATCGTCGTCATCGTGGACGAGATGGCCGACCTGATGATGGTCGCCGGCAAGGACATCGAAGGCGCCATCCAGCGCCTCGCGCAGATGGCCCGCGCCGCCGGCATCCACCTCATCATGGCCACCCAGAGGCCGTCGGTCGACGTCATCACCGGCACGATCAAGGCGAACTTCCCGACCCGCATCTCCTTCCAGGTGACGTCGAAGATCGACTCGCGCACGATCCTCGGCGAGCAGGGCGCCGAGCAGCTGCTCGGCCAGGGCGACATGCTGCACATGCAGGGCGGTGGCCGCATCTACCGCGTGCACGGGCCGTTCGTGTCCGACGACGAGGTCGAGAAGGTCGTCGCGCATCTCAAGACCCAGGGCCAGCCCGATTACCTCGACAGCGTCACCGACGACGTCGACGGCGAGGCCGCGGACGAGGGCGACGAGGACGGCGGCGACGCCGCGGTGTTCGACAAGACCGCGATGGGCGCCGAGGGCGACGACGGCTCGCTCTACGAGCAGGCGGTCAAGGTCGTCCTGCGCGACAAGAAGAGCTCGGTGTCCTACGTCCAGCGCCGCCTGCAGGTCGGCTACAACAAGGCCGCCTCGCTGATCGAGCGCATGGAGAAGGAAGGCATCCTCGGGCCCGCGAGCCACACCGGCAAGCGCGAGATTTTGGCCCACTCCCGCGCCCGCGTCATCACCGGCGTCCCGGTGGCGGCGGACGACGAGGACTGAAGCGGAGCGACACGGAGCGGCGGCGCACCTTGCTGCCGCCCCGTTTGACCGCGCGACCTCGAGGTCAGTATGAGGGCGTCGCACGCGGCGGCCGGTCATCGGCGCCCGCGATAGGCCGCCGATGCTCGATCCCGTCCTGCTCCGCACCTTCCTGACCATCGCCCAGGGCCACAGCTTCTCCGAGACGAGCCGCCGGCTCTCGATGCGCCAGTCGACGGTGAGCGATCACGTGCGCCGCCTCGAGGAGTGCCTCGGCCGCCAGCTCTTCGTGCGCGACACGCATTCGGTGACGCTGACGCCGGAGGGAGAAACCCTGATCGGCTATGCCCGCACGATCGTCGAGACCGGCGAGCGGGCGGAGCGGCATTTCGCCGGCACCAAGCTGCGCGGCCGCGTGCGGCTCGGCGCCTCGGAGGACCTGGTCCTGTCGTGGCTGCCCTCGGTGCTGAAGAGCTTCGTCGCCGAGCACCCCGAGGTCGAGCTGGAGTTCTCGATCGCGCTGTCGAGCACGCTGATCGCCCGCTACGACGCCGGCGACCTCGACGTGGTTTTGTGCAAGCGCTGGCCGGGCGAGACGCGCGGCGAGGTGGTTTGGCGCGACGAGATCGTCTGGGTGGGAGTCGGCGGTGCGCCGCCGCCGGACGAGCCGCTGCCGCTGATCCTCTATCCCGCGCCGTCGATCACCCGCTCAATGGCGCTGGCGGCGCTGTCGCAGGCGGAGGTCAAGTGGCGCATCGCCTGCACGAGCGAGAACCTGAGCGGCGTCGTCGCCGCGGCGAAGGCGGGGCTCGGCATCGCGACGCTGGCGCGCAACCTGGTGCCCGACGGGCTCGCCGTGCTCGGCCCCGTCGCCGGCCTGCCGACGCTCGGCACGCTCGATTTCATCCTGCTGCGCCATTCCCGTGCGCCCAAGGCGCCCGTCTCCGAGCTGGCGGCGGCGATCATGGAGAAGGCGGGGCGCTAGCCTACTGCGCCTTGTCGCTCGGCGGCGTGGCCTGCGCGGCGGCAAGGCGGCGGATCGCCTCCTCGGCCGGCAGGGCGTGGGCGACGACGAGGGCGGCGATCGCCTCGATGTTGTCGAGATGGACGCGCGGCAGCGGCCCGAAGGGCGGCGGTGCGTCGGAGGCGAGCGCCACGATGCTCGGGTCGTTCGGGAACAGGAACGGCTTGCCGTTGCTCACGCGGTGCACCTCGATCTTGTCGTGCGCGTCGCGCTTGAACCCCTCGATCAGAACGAGGTCGACCGGGGCGAGCCGTGCCAGGAGGTCGTGCAGCGGCGGCTCCGGCGCGCCGCGCAGCTCGTGCATCAGCGCGAAGCGCGTCGACGAGGTGATCAGCACCTCCTGCGCGCCGGCCTGCCGGTGCTCGTAGGAATCCTTGCCGGGCGAGTCGACGTCGAAGGCGTGGTGCGCGTGCTTGATCGTCGAGATGGTCAGGCCTTTGGCCTTCAGCTCGGGGATCAGCTTGCAGAGCAGGGTGGTCTTGCCCGCGCCGCTCCAGCCGGCGAAGCCGATGAGCTTCATGTCGTCCTCGTCATGGGGTGGCCTCGATCATCATCGTGTCGATCGTGAACGAATGGTCGGGCTCGATCGCGAAATGCGCGGCGACCTCCGCCGACGCCTCGGCCTGGCGCGCGCGGATCGCTGCGATGCGATCGGCCGGCGTCCCGATGCGCGCCACCCAGGGCGCGAAGGCGAGCCGCAGCCGGCCCAACGTCGTCGTGCCGTGCGTGAGGCCCGCGGCGGCAAGCGCGTCGCGCCACTCCGAGAGGCTGTAGTCGCGTACGTGCGAGGGATCGCGCAGGCGCTCGACCTCGTCGAGGAAGGCGTCGGCTTCTGGGGCGTCGGGCGAGATCGTGTCCATCACGACGACGAGGCCGCCCGGCGCCACGACCCGGCGCATCTCGGCCAGCGCGGCGCCGAGATCGCGCCAATGGTGCGCGCTGAAGCGGGTGAGGACGAGATCGAAGCTCGCATCGGGGAAGGGCAGCGCCTCGGCGCCGCCCTGCCGGGTCGTGATGTTTTCGAAGCCGCGCCGCAGCGCCTCGACGCGCACCGTGGCCAGCATGTCTTCCGCGAGGTCGTAGGCGACGACGCTCGCGGCAAAGGGCGCGACGGCAAAGCTGGCATGGCCGCCGCCGCAGCCGAGATCGAGCGCCCTCGCCCCGCGCCGCGCCATGGCGAGACCGGCCAGCCGCTCGAGATCGGCGCCCTGCGCGTGATCGGCGCTCGTCACGTAGGCGGCGGCGCGGGGGCCGAATTGCTCGATCACGAGCGCATCGTGGGCGGCCCCGTCGGCAGCGGTGTCGGTCACGGCTTTTATTCGGCTCCTCCGCGGCGGCCGCGTTGCCGCGGCCCTCGGCCTGCGACTATAGCATCCAATCGATGGATGAGGACGCGCCGACCGAGCTCGACCTGCGCGGGCTGAAGTGCCCGATGCCGGTGCTGCGCACCCGCAAGGCGATGCGGCGCCTCGCCGTCGGGCGCTCGCTCGCCGTGGTCTGCACCGACCCGCTCGCGGCGATCGACATCCCGCACCTCGCGCGGGAAGACGGTCACCACCTCGTCGCGATCGAGCGTGTCGGCGAGGCCAGCCGCTTCGTGCTGCGAAAGGCGTGAGCCGAGCGCTGTTGATGCAGTGCAACGCGCATTGGTTTTGTCGCGGCATTGTCAAAAAAGGCAGCACTGTTGCCGTGCCGCCGCGCGCGAGCTGAGTCTTTACCGTGGGCGTGCATGCGCCTCGACACGGCGGGTCGAGGCGGATATCCCATGCGTGGCCGTTTTAAGGCTTCAAGAATGCTCTAGGAGGAGCGTGGCATGGTGAATAAGTTCAAGTCGATCGCCCTCGCGGGCGTTCTCGCGTTCGTCGCGGCCCCTGCGTTCGCGCAGAACGGCGCCCCGATCGTCGGCGATCTGCCGATCATCAACGGCCTGCCGCTGGTCGGCGACAACGCTTCGGGCCTCGATCTCGACCCGCTGCACATCTTCACCCCGGCGCCGGCCCCGATGGCCGCTCCCGCCCCGGCTCCGATGATGCACCACCACATGATGATGCACCATCACCATCACATGATGATGCACCACTCCCACATGATGATGCATCACTCGCACATGATGATGCACCACAAGATGATGAAGAAGGCCATGTGATCGCCGGCGCGATGCCTCGCGGCGTCGCGCGCGTTCCGGCCGGAACAGAAAAGCCCGCACGCGAATGCGGGCTTTTTCTTTGTCGGACGATCGCATCGGGGAGGAGGCTAATCAGGTACGGATATTGCCAAGCTCGGATCCGTCTTTGCTCTCGTGCTCTAAGGAGGAGCCCAGCATGGTCCGGACTATCAAGATTGCCGCTCTCGTCACCACGCTCGCGTTCGCTGCCACGCCCGTCCTCGCGGAGGGGCTCGAGCTCCCGATCGTCGGCGTCCTGCCGACGCCCGGCAACGGGCTCGATCTCGATCCGCTGCATATCTTCACGCCCGAGCCGGCCGCGGCGCCCGCCGAGCCGGCGCCGATGAAGAAGAAGCATCACCACATGATGCACAAGAAGATGATGAAGAAGACGATGTGAGCCGGCACGACCGGCCGGACGCGAAAAGGCCCGCACCTGGATGCGGGCCTTATCTCTCGTGTCATCGGGATTAGGTTGCGATCAGCCCTTGGCCGCCGGCATGCCGATCTGGTCGGCCTTGGCGATCAGGGCCTGCGCCATGCGGATCGAGGCGATGTCGATGAGGCGGCCGTCGAGCGAGACGGCGCCGCGGCCCTCCTTCGATGCCTTCTCCATGGCCTCCAGGATACGCCGCGCCTTGGTCACCTCGGCCTCAGAGGGCGAGAACACCTCGTTGGCGAGCGCGATCTGGCTGGGGTGGATGGCCCACTTGCCCTCGAAGCCGAGCACCGCGCAGCGCCGTGCCGCCGCCTTGAAGCCCTCCGCATCCTGGATATCGCCGAACGGTCCGTCGATCGGCCGCAGGCCGTAGGCGCGGCAGGCGACCATCATCCGGCTCTGCGCGTAGAGCCACGGATCGCCCCAGACGAAGTCGCGATGGCCCTGCTCGTCCTTGTCGGTGAGCACGCCGTAGTCCGGGTTGACGCCGCCGATCACCGTCGTGCGCGCGCGGGTCGAGGCGGCGTAATCGGCGACGCCGAAGCTCATCGCCTCGTTACGCTTCGAGGCCTGGGCGATCGCCTCGACATTGGCCATGCCGAGCGCGGTCTCGATCAGGATGTCGAAGCCGAGCTTCTTCTCGCGCTTCTTCGCCTGCTCGATTTGGGTCACGAGCATATCGACCGCGTAGACGTCCTGCGCGGTGCCGACCTTCGGGATCAGCAGCATGTCGAGCCGGGGGCAAGCTTCGACGATGTCGACGACGTCGCGGTACATGTAGTGCGTGTCGAGGCCGTTGATGCGCACCTGCATCGTCTTCGTGCCCCAGTCGATGTCGTTCAGCGCCTGCACGATGTTCTTGCGCGCCTGCTCCTTGTCGTCGGGCGCCACCGCGTCCTCGCAGTCGAGGAAGATCACGTCCGCCTCCCCTTTGGCCGCCTTCTCGAACATGCCTGGGTTTGAGCCGGGCACCGCCAGCTGGGAGCGATGGAGGCGGGGCGTCGCCTGCTCGATGAGGGTAAAGCTCATTTGAAAAATTCCTTCCGGTTCGTGGGATCTCCTTCTCCCGCCTGCGGGAGAAGGTGGCCCCGCGAAGCGGGGTCGGATGAGGGAAGTCCCCGCTAGCACCACTGCTGGTAAGGGGACGCTCGTCCCCTTTTGCGACCCGGCGTTTTCGGGCTACCTTCTCCCGCAGGCGGGAGAAAGTTTGGCTGCGGAGCTTCCGGCGCGCATCAAGCCGCCTTCTTGTGCCGCTCCAGCACCTTCGCCATCGTGGAGCCGAGCTCGCCCGGCGACGGCGCCACGGTGAGGCCGAAGCCCTCCATGATCTTCGCCTTCTCGGCGGCGCTGTCGCCGGCGCCCGAAATGATCGCACCGGCGTGGCCCATGCGGCGGCCCTTCGGCGCGGTGAGGCCGGCGACGTAGCCGACCACCGGCTTCTTCATGTTCTTCGACACCCACTCGGCCGCTTCGGCCTCCTGCGGGCCGCCGATCTCGCCGATCATCAGCACGGCCTCCGTCTCCGGATCCTCCTCGAACAGCGCGAGATGGTCGGCGAACGACGAGCCGTTGATCGGGTCGCCGCCGATGCCGACGGAGGTAGAGATGCCGAGACCGAGCGCCTTCAGCTGTTCCGCCGCCTCGTAGCCGAGCGTGCCGGAGCGCGAGACGACGCCGACGGAGCCCTTCGAGTAGATGTGGCCGGGCATGATGCCGAGCATCGCCTTGCCGGGCGAGATGATGCCGGCGCAGTTCGGGCCGACGAGCATGGTGCGGCGCTCTTTCGGGTAGCGGCGCAGGTAGCGCTTCACGCGCATCATGTCCTGCGCCGGGATGCCGTCGGTGATGGCGCAGATCAGCCGGAGCCCGGCGTCGGCGCCCTCCATCATCGCATCAGCGCAATAGGGCGGCGCGACGAAGGTGATCGAGGCCTCGGCGCCGGTCGCCTCGACGGCGTCCTTCACCGTGTTGAACACCGGACGGTCGAGGTGCTTCATCCCGCCTTTGCCGGGGGTCACGCCGCCGACGATGTTCGTGCCGTACTCGATCGCCTCTTTGCCGTGGAACGTTCCCTTGTCCCCGGTGAAGCCCTGAATGATGATCTTGGTCTTCTCGTCGATCAGGATGCTCATGGGTTCCTCCCTCAGGCCGCTGCCGAGGCGGGTTGGCCGGCGACCTCGACCGCGATTTTCGCCGCGTTGGTCAGGCTGTCGGCGGTGTGCAGCTTGATGCCGCTCTCGTTCAGGATCTTGCGGCCGGCCTCGACGTTGGTGCCGGCGAGGCGCACGATCAGCGGCACCTGCAGGTTTGTCTCCTTCACCGCCTTGACGACGCCGTCGGCGACCCAGTCGCAGCGGTTGATGCCGGCGAAGATGTTGACGAGCACCGCCTTGACGTTCTTGTCCGACAGCACGAGCCGGAACGCGGTGGCGACGCGCTCGGCCGAGGCGCCGCCGCCGACGTCGAGGAAGTTGGCGGGCTCGCCGCCCGCATGCTTGATCATGTCCATCGTCGCCATCGCGAGCCCGGCGCCGTTGACGATGCAGCCGATGTTGCCCTCGAGCCCGACGTAGTTGAGCTGGTGCTCGGCCGCCTGCGCCTCGCGCGGGTCCTCCTGCGCGGGGTCGTGCATGTCGGCGACCTTGCGCTGGCGGAACATCGCGTTGTCGTCGAAGCTCATCTTGGCGTCGAGCGCGACGATGCGGTTGTCCTTGGTCAGCACCAGCGGGTTGATCTCGAGCATCGTCGCGTCGTGGTCGCGGAAGGCGCGATAGCAGCCGAGGATCGTCTTCACCGCGTTCTGCACCTGCTTCGAATTGAGGCCGAGCTTGAATGCGATCTCGCGCGCCTCGAACTGCTGCATGCCGACGGCGGGCTCGACGATGACGGTGATGATCGAGCTCGGATTGTCCTTGGCGATCTGCTCGATCTCCATGCCGCCTTCCTTGGAGGCGATGACGCGGACGCGCTCTTCCTTACGGTCGAGCACGAAGCCGAGGTAGAATTCCTTCTCGAAGGGATCGGCGACCTCGACGTAGACGCGCTGGACGGGCTTGCCCTCTGGCCCCGTCTGCGACGTGACGAGCGTCTTGCCGAGCATCGCCTCGGCCGCCTCGCGGACCTCGTGGTAGGTCTGGCACATCTTGACGCCGCCGGCCTTGCCGCGCGCGCCGGCGTGGATCTGCGCCTTCACGACCCACTTCCAGCCGCCGAGTTCGGTCGCGGCATAGACCGCCTGCTCGGCGGAGTAGGCGACGGCGCCGCGCGACAGGCCGACGCCGGCCTTGGCCAGGATTTCCTTGGCCTGGTACTCGTGGATATCCATGCGACAGTCCCTCCCTGGCGGCGGCTTTTTGCCTGTCTTCGTCCTCTGCCCGCTCGCCGACCGGCGAGCGGTCGTCCTTCAGTGCTATTCGACCACGTTCTGCGGCTTGCCGCCGACGAAGGCCTCGATGTTGTCGATGAGCTGGTCGGAGAGGATCTGCATCGCCTCCTGGCTCGCCCACGCGACGTGCGGCGTGATGATGAGGTTTGGTATCGAAGGATCGAGCAGCACGTTGCCGTTCTTCGGCGGCTCCTCGGTCAGCACATCGAAGCCGGCGCCGGCGATCTCGCCCGACTTCAAGGCTTCCGCGAGCGCAGCCTCGTCGACGAGGCCGCCGCGCGCGGTGTTGATGAGGATCGCGGTCTTCTTCATCGCCTTCAGCTGGTCGGCGCCGATCATGTTGCGCGTCTCGGGCGTAAGCGGCGCATGCAGCGTAATGACGTCGCTCTCCTTGATGATCGTGTCGAGATCGACGAGCCCGTCCTGGGGCATCACATCGTAAGCGATCACCTTCATCCCGAGGGCCTCGCAGCGCTTGCCGATCGACTTGCCGATCGCGCCGTAGCCGACGATGCCCATAGTAGAACCGGCGATGTCGCGGATCGGATGATCGAAGAAGCAGAACTGGCGCGCCTGGCCCCAGCGGCCATGCTGCACGTCGAGGTGATAGGGGATGATCTGCCGCTTCAGCGCGAACATCAGCGCGATCACGTGCTCCGGCACGGTGTTGAACGCGTAGTTGCGGATGTTGACGACGGTGATGCCGCGCTCCTTGGCGGCGGCCTTGTCGATGATGTCAGTGCCGGTCGCCGCGACCGCGATGAGCTCGAGGTTCGGCAATTGCGCCAGCGTCTCGCCGCGCATCGGCACCTTGTTGGTGATGCAGATCGTAGCGTCCTTCAGACGCTCGACGATCTGGTCCGGGGTCGTGACCTCGTATTCCTTGTAGCTCGTCTCGAAGCTGGGCTTGCGGACGGTCGCGTCGAGGGTCTCACGATCAAGAAAAACAATCGATTGAGTCATGTCAGGTCTTCGTGCCTCGCGCCAGTCCGGATGCCGTTGCTAGGATATTGCGCACGGCACGCAAAGAGACAGCGCGCGTTTCCACCCATCTGTCGTCCGGCCGAGCCCGGCCGTTTTTCGTTGCAGCGGAAAGTGTCGCAGAAGTGGTGACTTAGCAAGACGTCGTCCGGCGGCGTCTTGGGCAAAAATTTTTTATGGCAGCTCAGTGAAATTGCACCGCAGCGAAGTCCAATGCCGGTAGAGCAAGGCGCCGGCCAAGCAACGCACCGGGCAGTGATTACGTCACGTGTTTCATCGAAGTAATCTATCGAATAATCATGTCTGCATCTCGCGATTGCACGGCTCGTTCGGCGCACGCGGCCTCTGGTCGGCCGCGCTTTCGCACCCATAACCTGTGCGGGCCGACCGCAGGTTCGCATGGCGGGCCGAGCATTGCGCGGGCGGACCCTCGAAGAGGGCACCCATGATCGTCGGCATCGACCTCGGCACGACGAACTCGCTGATTGCCGCCTACGGCCCGGACGGGCCGGCGTTGTTCACCAACGCGTCGGGCGGCCACCTGACGCCGTCGGTGGTCAGCATCGACGACACGGGCGGCGTCCTCGTCGGCAGCGGCGCCCGCGACCGGCTTGTCACGCACCCCGACCGCAGCGTCGCCGCCTTCAAGCGCTGGATGGGCAGCCCGCGCGAGACCAGCCTCGCCGGCCGCAGCCTGCGCGCCGAGCAGCTCTCCGCCCTTCGTCCTGCGCAGCCTTATCGCCGATGCCGAGGCGGCAAGCGGCGAGAAGATCGAGGAGGCGGTCATCTCGGTGCCCGCCTATTTCTCCGATGCGCAGCGCACCGCCACGCGCGTCGCCGGCGAGCTCGCCGGCATCAAGGTCGAGCGGCTGATCAACGAACCCACCGCTGCCGCGCTCGCCTACGGGCTGCAGGCCCGCGAGGGCGGCGGCCGCTTCCTGGTCTTCGATCTCGGCGGCGGGACGCTCGACGTGTCGATCATCGAGATCTTCGAGGGGGTCGTCGAGGTGCATGCCAGCGCAGGCGACAACTACCTCGGCGGCGAAGACTTCTTGCAGGTCATCGTCGACGCGGCGGCCAGGACCCTCGGCTTCGATCCGTCGGCCCTCGCTGTCGGCGAGCGGGCGCAGCTCCTGCGTCGCCTGGAGGCGCTCAAGATCGCCCTCACGGGGCAGCGCGAGGTGGCGACGGACCTCACGATCAACGGCGAGTCGCGGCGCTTCTCGATGGACGAGCCCACCTTCGCGAGCCTCGCCGAGCCGCTCGTGCTGCGGCTTCGCCAGCCGCTGGAGCGGGCGCTGCGCGACGCCAACATCCGGCCCGACGATCTCAACGAGGTGGTGCTTGTCGGCGGCGCAACCCGGATGCCGCTGGTCTCGCGTGCGGTGTCGCGGCTGACCGGGCGTCTGCCGCTGCGCCACATCGACCCCGACCGGGCCATCGCGCTCGGCGCCGCCGTCGCCGCCGGCATGAAGGCGCGCGACGCCAAGCTCGAGGAGATCATCCTCACCGACGTCTGCCCCTACACGCTCGGCACCGACGTCGCGAAGCGCGACCAGAATGGGACGGCGCACCTCGGCTTTCTCCTGCCGATCATCAACCGCAACTCGACGGTGCCGATCAGCCGCGAGGAGACGATCTGGCCGTTGACCGATGATCAGACCCAGCTCGCCTTCAACATCTACCAGGGCGAGCACCCCATCGCCGACAAAAACGTCAAGCTCGGTGAGCTGACCGTCGACCTGGCGCGCCCCGGGCCCCGGCAGGAGCGCGGCGCCACGATCCGCTTCACCTACGACGTCAACGGGATCCTGCAGGTCGAGGTGACGGTCGCAAAGACCGGCAAGCGCCACGAGCTGATCCTCGAGCAGCGGCCCGGCGTCCTGACCAAGGCCGAGATCGCCGAGCGGCTGGCGGCACTGGCGAGCCTGAAAGTGCATCCGCGCGGCAAGCAGGAAAACCTCGCGATGATCGCCCGCGCCGAGCGGCTCTACGAGGAGCAGCTCGACCACCGCGAGCGCCTGCAGGCGATGATCGTCGAGTTCCGCTCGGTGTTGGAATCGCAGGACGAGCGCGTGATCGCGCGGACGCGCCAGCAGCTCGCCGAAGCGCTCGACGGGATTGAGCGGGCCTGATGTCGCCGTTCGCCGCGCTCGGCCTCGACGAGGACGCCGACGAGCGCGCGGTGAAGCGCGCCTACGCGACGCGCCTGCGCTCAACCCGACCCGACGACGATCCCGTGGGATTCCAGGCGCTCAACGCCGCCTACAAGGCGGCGCTGGGCGCAATTCGACGGCGCGCCCCTGCCGTCGAGGAGGAAGGCGAGGGTCTCGATTCCGCAGCGGCGCCGCCCGCTGCGCCGGACGCCGCCCCGCCTTCCGCGCCGCCGGAGATCGCGCACGATCCGCCGGCGGCCCCCGTCGACGGCCAGGACATCCTCTTCGACTACGCGGCGCCGCGCGCCGACGGCGGCATCGTGTTCGACTTCGACGCGTTCCTGGCCGATGTCCGGCCGCTCCTCGCCGATCCCGCGGCCGACCTCCATGCCTGGCTGGAGGCGCGCATGGCGGCTTGGCCACTGGCGATGAAGCCGACGCTGGCGCCCTATGTCCTGACGGCCCTCGACGACGAGAGCATGGCCGTGCCGCCCAACCATTTCGATACCCTTATGGCCGCCTTCGGCGTCGACGACGTCCTAGCCGGCATCGACCTTCTCGCGGTCGAGCAGTTGCGCAAGGCCAATTCGAAGCGCTGGACGCGGCAAGTGGGGGCCGCGTGGGCGCGCCATCTGCTCGCCCGCGAGAACCGGTGGGAGTTCTCGGTCAGGGTGCGTGGCGCCGGCTGGTCGCCGCTGGTCGCGCGGGCGATCGTGCATATCCTGACGAGCCGGCATGCCGCGCGATGGACCGCGCTGCGCTGGCTCCCGCTGCCGCCGATGGCGCACATGGTCGTTAAGCTGCTGCGGTACATCGGCGCGGGAGACGTTGACGCGGTGTCGCCGCCGATCGAGCCGATCGTCCTTGCGCGCTGGCAACGCGCGGAGCGGACCGTCGGCAAGATCAATTTCGGGCTTCTGTTCGCCGTCGGCTGGTTGGCCGTTCTCGCGTTAGGCGTGGTCTACAACGCGATGGATCAAGACAGTCCGGAGGGGAAGGCAAGAGACCGCATAGCGGCGATCCGGAACGAGGAAGAGTTGACGCCGCTGAGGGCCGTCGACGACTACACGAACTTTGTCGCGGCCTACCCGCCGCCCAGGTCTGACCTCATCGCAAAGGACGTCGCCATCGCGATGCTCAACAAGGGTGTCGTGCTTCACAAGATGGGTAGGGAAAACGAGGCGATAGACGCTTTTCGGGAGCTTGAAGAGACCTTCGGCAACTCGAACGACACGGGTGTCAGCCGCTTTGTGGCGATGGCGCTCAACAACTGGGCCTCCATCCAGGCGGAACGTAAAGATTACCAGGTCGTGCTGCGGATCGTCCACAGGGTGGTCGACCGCTATCCGCTTGCCAACGACGAGGAGCAGGGAGACCAAAGCTTTGACGTACAGGTCGCCAGGGCGCTGATCACGGAGGCGGATGCGCTGGAGCACCTCGGCGATCGCGAGGCCACACTTGCTACCTACCACGACCTGCTTGGCCGTTTTCCCTATTCTTGGAGCGACCAGATGAAGGATCTCGTCTCGACCGCGCGCGACTTTATCCGAGAGCACGACCACGACCACGACAGCGTTGGAGCAATTGTGCCGTCGCAGGGGCAATCGCCTCCGCAGGCGGCCCAGCCCGTTGGCGGAACGGCGAAGTCGCCGAACATCGACCTGCCGACGACTGTCCTCCCGAAGAATTGAGACACATAACCATGCCGCGCCACGACAGAGTTCGTCTCTGGGGCGGGGCATCTTCGGAACGACGTTTCGTTGACCTCGGCCAGCGCATCTCGGACACTGCCGCGCCTTTCGCGTAAATCGGCCGCTGCGCGGCCCACGCGCGCCCCCCTCGGAGACGATCATGGCACTGCAGCTGGGCGACATCGCCCCCGATTTCGAGGCCGAGACGACCGAAGGCCGGATCCGCTTCCACGAATGGGCGGGTGACTCCTGGGTCGTGCTGTTCTCGCACCCGAAGAATTTCACGCCCGTCTGCACCACCGAGCTCGGCTACACGGCGAAGCTGAAGCCGGAGTTCGACCGTCGCAACGTGAAGGCCATCGGCCTCTCGGTCGATCCGCTCGAGGCGCACGGCCGCTGGTCCGACGACATCGAGGAGACGCAGGGCGCCCGCCCGAACTTCCCGCTGATCGCCGATGCCGACCGAAAGGTCTCCGACCTCTACGGCATGATCCATCCGAACGCGTCCGACACGCTCACGGTGCGCTCGGTCTTCGTCATCGGGCCGGACAAGAAGGTGAAGCTCACCCTCACCTATCCCGCCTCGACCGGCCGCAACTTCGACGAGGTGCTGCGCGTGATCGACTCGCTGCAGCTCACCGCCAAGCATCAGGTGGCGACGCCGGTGAACTGGAAGCAGGGCGAGGACGTGATCATCGTGCCGGCCGTGTCCGACGAGGACGCGCGCAAGCGCTTTCCGGACGGCTTCAAGGCGATCAAGCCCTACCTGCGAACCGTCCCGCAACCGCGCGACTGAGGTCCTTTACGAAGCGGCTGCGTCGGAGGGTGGACGAAATCGTTTCCCGGCTGCAGCATCCTTGGAGCTTTATTCCAATAACGGCCGCGCCCTTGGCATTCCTTCTGCGCGTCCATTCATTTGCCGCCCAAGTATTGCGCGCCGCGGCGGAAATTTTTGCTTCGCGATGCTGGAAGCCACGTTGACAGTGCTTGGAGAATAAGTTTCTCCTAGCGGTGCCGTCGCATCCGAGCGCCGGCGCCGTTGCCCGAGGTTTCTGCATGCCTACGCCGCCCAAGCCGCTCGATGCCATCGACAAGCGCATCCTCGCGATCGTGCAGGTCGACGCCTCCCTGGCGATCGGCGAGATCGCCAACCGCGTCGGCCTCTCGCAGACGCCGTGTTGGAAGCGGCTCCAGCGGCTCGAGCAGACCGGCTTCATCAAGCGGCGGATCGCGCTGCTCGACCAGGTCAAGCTCGGGCTCGGCCTCACGGCCTTCGTCTCGATCGAGGTCGGCGAGCACTCGGCCGCGATGCAGGAAAAATTCGCCGCCGACGTCATCGCCATGAAGGAGGTTATGGATTTCTACCGCATGGCCGGCGACGTCGACTACATGCTGCGCGTGGTGGTGAGCGACACGGCGGCCTTCGACGCGTTCTACAAGCGCCTCGTCGGCTTGGCGCCGCTGAAGAGCGTCAAGAGCCGCTTCGCGCTGGAGAACCTGAAGGCCGAGACGGCCCTGCCGATCCACTAGGAGCGGTGCGCACAAAGAAAGGGCCGCCGCAGGTTTCGCATTCCGCGCGGCAGCCCTTCAACCGATCACCCGAAAGGAACACGGTCGAACCCTTATAACTCACATTGCGGCATCTGGTTTGAGTGCGCCGCAAAATTTTCGCGCGCCCAGGCCACGGCGGCGCGCCCGGAGGCCGCCCCGGTCGCGAAGCAGGCCTGCAGGAGGTAACCGCCGGTCGGTGCCTCCCAATTCAGCATCTCGCCGGCGAGGAAGAGGCCAGGCTTCGAGCGCAGCATCAGCGTGTCGTCGAGGTCGTCGAACCGCACGCCCCCGGCCGTCGAGATCGCGCGGTCGAGCGGCATCGGCGCGGTCAGACGCACAGGTACATCATTGACGAGCCGGGCCAGCGCCGCGTCGCCGAGGTCGGCGAGCGTCGTGGCCTCCGGCAGCGCGGCCTCGCGCAGCAGGCCGATCGCGGCGGGCGCGAGCCCGAGTGTCTTGCGCAGCGCATTCGTCAGGCTGTCCTTGCGCGCGCGACGCGCCCAGCGTGCCGCCAGCGTCGCGTCGGGCACATCGGGCCGCAGCGCCACGTGCAGGATCGCGTGGCCGGTGGCGGCGATGGCTTCGCGCAGCGCCGGCGCCAGCGCGTAGATCGCGCCGCCCTCGAGCCCGTGCCGCGTGATCACGAGATCGCCGCGGGCGTGCCGATCCTGGAAGGACAGCCCCACCGCCTTGAGCGGGACGCCGGCGAACCGGTCGCGAAACACCTCCGACCAATCCACCGCGAAGCCGCAGTTGGCCGGCTGCAGCGGTGCGATGGCGACGCCGGCGGCCGCGAGCGGCGCGACCCAGGCGCCGTCGCCGCCGAGATGCGGCCAGCTCGCGCCGCCGAGCGCCAGCACCGTCGCGTCGGCCGCGATGACCTTCGGGCCATCCGGCGTCTCGAAGGTGAGGCGGCCGGCCTGGTCGAAGCCCGTCCAGAGGTGCCGCGCGGCGAGCGTCACGCCCTGCGCGCCGAGCCGGCGCAGCCAGGCCCGCAACAGCGGCGAAGTCTTGAAGCTCTCGGGGAACACGCGCCCGCTGGTGCCGACGAAGGTTGGCATCCCGAGCTCTGCGCACCAGGCCCGCAGCGCGGTGGCGTCGAAGGCGGCAAGCGCGCCGGCGAGGTGCGGCGCCGCCTCGCCATACCGCGTGAGGAAGGCGTCGGCGGGCTCGCTGTGGGTTAGGTTCAGGCCGCCGCGTCCCGCCAGCAAGAGCTTGCGTGCCGGCGAGGGCATCCGCTCGTAGATCGTCACGCGCGCGCCCTCGCGCGCCGCGACCTCGGCTGCCATGAGGCCGGCCGGGCCGGCGCCGACGATCGCGATCTCGGGACGCGCGTCTATCGCGGCCTCCAGGCCGCAAGGTCGCGCAGCCGGGCGCGCCAGCTCGGCGGGGCCGTGGCGCCGATGTCGTCGTCGAGCGGCGGCAGGCTCGCGCGCTCGCGGGCCTCGGCCCGGGCCGCGAGCTCCCGCCAGGTCCGCACGATCGCCTCGGCCAGCGGTGCGAGCGCCGGCGGCGCGGCTTCCTGGCGCCCGAAGCGCGCGCGGTCCAGCGCCGCGAGGCCCGCGGCGATCCCGGGCACGGCCGCAACCGCCTGCCACCGTGCCGGCGCGAGGCGTCCCACCTCGGCGACGGCATTGCGGAAGCCGGCCTCGTCGTGAAAGCGCGCCGCCCGCTTCAGGCGTCCGAGCGCCCTGCGCAGGCGCCGCGCTTCGGGATCGCGCGGCGCCCGCGTCACCAGAAGGCCGACGAGTGCGGCCGTCCAGGCGAAGCCGGCGAGGCCGAGCGCGATCGGCGCCGGCCGCATCACCCGCTCGGAAAAGCTCGGGATCTTCTCGAGCCGCGCATGGACGAAGGTCCCGATATAGGCGACCCAACGCTCCGGGATGGCGGCCTGGCGCATCCGCCGCTCGCTCGTGTCGAACCACGGGATCGAAATCTCGGGCATCCGCGCCGGCGCGCCGGTGGCCGGGCGCAGGTCCCACTGATAGGTCGCGTGCGCGATCGGGCCGTCCTCGGTGATCTGCGTCTCCCTCGTCGTCGGACCGCGGAAGGCGATGATCCCCGGCGCGCGCATCTCGGGCGGCGGCGGCAGGCGGTCGGCCGTCATGCCGACGGCCTCGACCTTGATCGTGCGCCGCGCCAGCGTGCCGGCCGGGATCTCGTCGGCCTCCGGCGCCCAGCTGTCGGTGAGGGTCAGCGACTTCACCGGCAGCCACCAGGCGTCGGCGGGGTTGATCGCCTGGTAGTTCTGGATGTCGACGTAGACGGGCTTCGAGGCGAAGTCGGCTTCGGAGCGCGAGCCGTCGTCGTTGGCGATCGTCACGTGCCGGACGAACGGCGGGATGATGAGGCGGCCGGACTGCTGCGGGAAGATCGCGAGGTCGCGCTCGATGCCCTGAACGCGGTAGCCGTCGACCATGGCGTCGATCGGCTTGTCGCGGCCGAGCTGCTGCACGTCGAAGTCGACCATCGGCGGCTGCCGGAGCTGGTCGAGCACGATGTAGGCGCGGATGAACGAGCGGATCCGCAGGATGATCATCTCGCCGACAAACGGCTTGTCCTTCGGCAGGTCGAGGGTGACCTCGACCCTGCCGAGCGACGGATCAACGGGCGGCCCGGCGGTCTGGGCGAGAGCCGGGACCGCGAGGCAGAGCAGGGCGAGAAGCGCGAGCGCAACTCTATGCGGAAGACCGCGCCCGACCCTCACTCGTCGCCTCCCGTCGCCTGCTCGGCCTCCGCCTGGCGGCGCTTGCGCTCGGCGCGGATCTGCAGCTTCAGGAAGCTGCCGGGGTCGTCGGGCACGGTCTCGAGCCATTGCGTGTTCGGCTCCAGCACCTTGGCGGTGAACATCGGCGCGTAGCGGCGCTGGTTGAAGGCGAGCTGCTGGGTGATGTCGGCGAGGTCGCCGCCCGAGCGGCCCGCGCCCGAGGCGACGCCGGCCGAGCCGGAGGCCTTCAGCGAATTCGAGTCCGTCGCCTGGTTGCCGCCGTTCGAGAGCTTGGCCACCGAGCTCGAGCCCTGCGTGCCGGATGTCGTGTTGCTTTCCTGGTTGCCGACGTAGCCGTTGCCGAGGCTGTTCGTCTCGCCGTCCTTGTTGCCGGTGCCGCCGTGCGTGCGCGAGTGGCGGCCGATGGCGTTGGCGTTACCCTGCGCCTGGCCCGGCGCGAGGATCTTGGTGTCGAGCAGCTTGGCGATGAGCGCGCGGTTGTAGCGGGCGTCCTGGTCCTCGGGGTCGGCGGCGAGCGCGTCGTCGTAGGCGTCGAGCGCCTCCTCGTAGCGGGCGGCACGGACGAGCGCGTTGCCGCGGTCGTAGGCGAAGGCCGGCGCGTCGCCGAAGGCGGCGACGGCTTCGTTGTAGTGGCCTTCGCGCGCCAGCATGTAGCCGCGCCAGCCGGCATTGCCCATCAGTCGTGCACCCTCGCTACGAAAGCCCAGGGCGAAGAGCGCGTGGCCGAGCAGCGCGGGGCCGAAGGCGACGAGCGCCACGCAGGGGACGAGGATGAGGAGGAGTGCGAGAAGCCGTCTCATGCGAGCGTTCTCATGGCCGCGTTCTCATGCCAGCGGTCATGCCGACACCGTTTTGCGGAAGCCGAGGAGCAGCGGCAGCGCCGCCAGGAGCAGCAGATAGCGGCCGAGGTCGCGCCAGTCGAGCGCGTTGACGACGCTGTTGCCGGTGCGGGCGATCGCCTCGTTCTCGAGCACGTCGTAGAGGCGCCCGGGATCGCCGACATCGACGGCGAAGCCGTCTCCGGCCGCAGCGACGCGCTGGAGCGCCGCCGCATGCCGCGGGCCGGCCTTCACCGCCATCGCGTAGACGCGATGGCCGGCGGCGGCCAGCGCCTGCGCCGCGCGATCGGCCGCGGCGCCCTCGAGGCCGCCGCCGGCCGAGATCAGGATGACGTCGCCGGCGATGATGTGCGCCTCCTCCAGCATCTTGCGCGCCTGCGCCAGGGCGCGGTCCGGCCGCGCGCCGGGGTCGGGCACCGTGGTGTCGTCGAGCGAGAAGAGGTCGGTGTCGATGCCGCCGACATAGTCGGTGAGCGCCGAGGCCACGTAGGCGTCGCCGGCATAGACGATGAGGCCGGCTTGCCGCGCGCCGAGGTGCTGCAGCAGGTCGTGCGCGGCTGCGGCGGCCTCGCGGATCGCGCCGCCCGATGCCATGTCCTGCGACACGTCGACGACGATCACCGTGGCGTCGAGGTTGCGCAGACGGTCGTGCGTCGCCCGCTGCACCGCCGGCCCGGCCAGCGCGAGGATGCCGAGGACGAGCGTCGCGAGCACCAGCGGCGCGCGGAAGCCGCCGCCGGCCGCGCCGCCGCGCGCGACCATCGCCGCGAGCAGGTGCGGCTCCGCGGCCTTCTCCCAGCCGGCGAGCATGCCGCCGCGCGGCCGCGATAGCAGGAACAGCACGACGACGACCGGCAGCACGAGGAGCCACCAGGGGCGCAGCAGCGCGACATGGCCGAGCGCGATCATCTCGGCCGCCTGCGCATGACGACGAGCGCGAAGGCCGACGCCATCGCGACCCCGGCCGGCCAGGGCCACAGGTCGTCGTGGATGACGGCGGGCGGCGCCAACGCCTCGCCGGCGATCAGCTTCTCGATCTTCTTGCCGGCGTCCTCGAAGTCTTCGGCATTGCGGACGCGGAACGCCTCGCCGCCGCCGACCTTGGCGTATCGTTGCAGCGCGACGTAGTCGACGGAGTCGGGATCGTCCTCGGGCCGCGTCGTGTCGTTTGGACCAAAACCGATGGTGTAGATGCGGATGCCGAGCTTGTGCGCAAGCACCGCGACGCCGGACGGGTCCATCGAGCCGGCGTTGTTGGACCCGTCGGAGAGCAGGATGATGACGCGGGTCGGCGCCTTGGATTCGGAGAGCCGCTTCACCGCGAGCCCAAGCCCGTCGCCCATCGCGGTCGAGCGGCCGACGAGGCCGATGTCGGTCTGCGCCAGCACGCGCGCGACGCCGTCGGCATCGAACGAGAGCGGCGCCGCCGCGAGCGCGTGCTCGGCGAAGATGACGAGCCCGACGCGGTCGCCGGCTCGGCGGCGGATCAGCTCGGTGCCGATCTTCTTCAAGAGCGCGATGCGGGTGATCGGCTTGCCGTGGTCGAGCATGTCGTTGGCGACCATGCTGCCGGAGAGGTCGAGCGTGAAGAGGATGTCGCGTCCCGTCGCCGGCAGGGCGGGCGTCGCGGCGACGCGGCGCGGGTCGGCGAGGGCGACGACGAGCAGCACCCAGGCGATCCAGCGCAGGATCGCGGTCTTGGAGGGCGGCCGCACCGTCGGGGCATCGCCGGCAAGGCGCTCGCGCAAGGCCTCCGAGATGCGCAGCCCCGCCGCGGCGCCGGTGCCGTGTCGCCGCCATAGCGCGACGAGCAGGGGCAGAGGCAGCAGCAGCAGCGCCCAGGGCGTCGCGAGGTCGAAGCCGTGCGTCATGCCGCAGCCCCTTCCGTCTCCCGCTCGCGGACGAAGGCGACCCCGCGAAGCAGGGTTGGATGAGCCCTCATCCGACCCTCGCCGGCGTCAACGCACGCTTCTCCGCTGTCCGGGAGATGGTTGGGGCGCGCAGCTTCGCAAAGAGCCGCGCCAGCTCCGCATCCAGCACGTCCACGTCGGGGAGCGTCGCCGCATACAGCGCATCGCCGTACGCGACGCCCGCGTGCTGGGTGAAAAACGTCGTCGCGAACACCCGGTCGAGTTCCGCCAGCCACGCCGCGCCTTGCAGGCGCGCCGCGTCCTCGCCCGCGATCTGCCGCACGAGGCGGCGCAGCAGCGCCGCCTGCGCGGCGAGACGATCCCCCGGAGGCAGCGCCCGCGTCCGCGCCAGCGCGGCCGCCGCCGCGTCGCGCAGGCCGGCGCGGCGGTGCCGTGCAAGGATCGCCAGCGCCAGGAGCACGAGCCCGGCGGCGCAGCCCACTGCCAAGGCGAGCGCGAACGGCGCGAGGCTCGCCGGCTGCGGCGGCTCCCGCATCGGATGCATCATATCGAGCGCGCGCGCGAGACCGTCAGCCATCGATCTTCTCCAGCACCTGGAGGCTCTCCTCCGGCGCGGTGGCGGAGGCGAAGCGCGCGCCCTGAGCGCCGAGCCGCCGCAGTCTCGCGACGCGGTCGACGGCATCGGAGGCGCGCTTGCGATCGATGAGCAGCCAGCCGCTGACGCCCTCGGCGGTGGAGAAGGGGTAGTCGCCGGGCGGCGGCTCGGACTCGAAGGCGTCCTCGACGAGCAGGAAGACGAGATCGTGCTTGCGCGTGAGCCGCAGCACGACGTCGTCGAAGTCGCGACCCGGCGCGTCGAGCGCGGTGGCGACGACGATCGTCGAGCCGGTGCCGGCGAGGCGCTCGGTCGTCTCCAGCACCTCGGCGAGCGGCGGGTCGCGCGGCTCGCGGTCGGCGAGCGCGGCGCGGTGCGCCTCGGCGAGCACGCCGACATGGGCGATCATCGCGCGCTCGCCGCGTCCCTGGCGCGAGAAGCGGGTGCCGCGCGCCGTCGCCGCGAGGCAGCCGACCCGGCCGCCGCGCCCGACGCCGCGCCAGCCGAGCATCGCCAGCGCCTCGGCGCCTGCCACCGAGCGGAAGGCGCGGCGCGTCCCGAACAGCATCGAGGGCCGGAAGTCCGCGACGAGCAGGATCGAGCGCTCGCGCTCGTCGAAATAGGTCTTGGTGTGCGGCACGCCGGTGCGCGCGGTGGCGTTCTGGTCGAGGTGGCGGATGTCGTCGCCCTCCACCCAGGGGCGCACGTCGTGCACCTCGAGCCCGCGGCCGCGCCGCTTGTGGATGATGTCGCCGGGCATCGTCGAGCGCGGCAGGGTGCGGATGTCGCGCATCCGCGCCGCGAGGTGCCGCAGCCGGAGCAGCGCCTCGACGTCGAGGTCGACGCCGGGGGTCATGCTGCCGGCCTCTCCCGTCCCCTCATCGGACCCGGCTGCGCGGGGCCACCTTCTCCCGCCAGCGGGAGAAGGGAGGGAAATGCGAGCTGTGCCCCCGTCCTCATCACACCGCGTGCACGCGCTCGACCAGCTCGCCGATGACGCCGCGCGGCGTGGCGCCGTCCGCGGTGGCGCGCCAGGTGAGGATGGTCCGGTGCGAGAGGATGTCGCCCGCAAGGTCGGCGACGTCGGCCGGCACGACGTGGTCGCGACCGGCGAGGTAGGCCTTGGCCTTCGCGGCGGCGGCGAGCGCCAGCGTACCGCGCGGCGAGGCGGGATGCTCGACCTTGGCCGTCACCTCGCCGTGCGCGGCGCCGGAGCGCGGCGCGGTGACGAGCCGCACGATGTAGTCCTTCACCGCCGGCGACAGGTGCGTCGCCATCGCGGCCTTCCGGGCCTGCTCGATCTCGGCGGGCGTGATCGGCGGCGGCGCGTCGCCGACCTCGCCGGTCGCCTCGCCCTCGACGAGATCGAGGATCTGCCGCTCCACCGCCGCATCCGGCAGCGTGACCTCGACCTTCAGCATGAAGCGGTCGAGCTGCGCCTCGGGCAGCGGGAACGTGCCCTCATGCTCGATGGGGTTCTGCGTCGCCACGACCATGAACGGGTCCGGCAGCTTGTGCGTCACGCCGGCGGCCGTCACCTGGTGCTCGGCCATCGCCTCGAGCAGGGCGGACTGCACCTTCGGCGGCGCGCGGTTGATCTCGTCGACCAGCACCAGCGAGTGGAAGATCGGCCCCTCGACGTACTCGAACGTGCCCTTGTCGGGCCGGAACACCGAGGAGCCGGTGAGGTCGGCCGGCATCAGGTCCGGCGTGCACTGGATGCGCGCGAAGGGCGCGTGCAGGCCCTGTGCGAGAAGCTTCACCGCGCGGGTTTTGGCGAGGCCGGGCGCGCCTTCGACAAGGAGGTGTCCCGAGGCAAGCAGGCCGATCAGCAGGCGCTCGGTGAGCAGCACGCCGCCGATCAGGCGGCCCTCGAGGAAGGCCTTGAGGTCCTTGAAGCGCGTCTGGACGTCGGGCTGGTTCTGGCCGTCGCCGCCGCTCTCGACAGCGTAAAGTCCGGTCTCGGACCGCATGTTCGCTTCGACTCCCTCGCGCCGGCTCGCTGGGGAGCCTCGTCATTGTCTTATAGAATTGCGCGCTTCATCAGTGCGTTGCCGCGCTGGCGCTGTCAACGCGGGCGCACGTCATTCGGGCAAGATGCCTCCGCCGACTCGCCCGGAGGCATTTGATCTCCGGCGGCTTGCTGCTGGGGAACGGGCTTCCACTTACCCCGCCAACAAAGCAGCGCCGTTTCATCGACCGAAGGCCGTGGATCGGCGAAAAAGACGGACCTTTGGGAGCCGACGCCACGCCCGTGACCCACACGCAGATCGCCCCGCGCCCCACCACCAAGGCGCACCGCCTGAAGGACGATGCCGAGGCGATCGCTATCGCCGAGCGGCTCTCGGCCGAGTTCGCAAGGGAGGCGTCGGCGCGCGACGCCGAGCGGCGCCTGCCCTGGGGCGAACTCGACACCTTCTCGCAGAGCGGCCTGTGGGCGATGAACGTGCCGAAGGCGGACGGCGGGGCTGGGGTGTCCTACGCGACGGTGGCACGCGTCTTCGCGATCATCGCGGCGGGCGACGCATCGATCGCTCAAATCGCGCAGAATCACGTCAGCCTGATCGACGTCATCCGCTTCGACCCCGATGCGAGCCGCAAGCGCTTCCTGCTCGACGCCGCGCTCGACGGGCTGCGCTTCGGCAACGCGCTCTCCGAGCGGGGCGGCAAGACGATCTTCGACATGAAGACGCGGATCACCCGCGACGGCGATGCCTTCTCGATCACCGGCAAGAAGTTCTACTCGACCGGGGCGCTCTACGCGCATCTCGTGCCGGTCCATGCGATCAACGACGAGGGCAAGCACGTGCTGGCCTTCGTCGACCGCGACGTACCAGGGCTCGAGGTGATCGACGACTGGTCGGGCTTCGGCCAGCGCACCACGGGCAGCGGCACGGTGGTGCTGGACAAGGTGCGGGTCTCGGCCGACCGCATCGTCCCGGCGCATCTCGCCTTCGACACGCCCAGCGTGCACGGCGCCGTGGCGCAGATCATCCACGCCGGCATCGATCTCGGCATCGCGCAGCGCGCGACCGACGAGACGATCGCCTTCGTGCGCGAGCACGCGCGGCCGTGGGCCGACTCGGGCCGCGAGACGGCGGGCGAGGACCCGTTCACGATCCGCGAGGTCGCCGACCTCAAGGTCAAGCTGCACGCCGCCGAGGCGGTGCTGCTGCGCGCCGGGCGGGTCATCGACGCCGGGCTCGCGAACGAGACCGCCGAGACGGCGGCGGCCGCCTCGATCGCCGTCGCCGAGGCCAAGGTGCTGACGACCGAGATCGCGATCCAGGCGACGAACAAGCTGTTCGAGCTTTCCGGCACGCGCTCGGCGCTGGCCGAGCTGAACTTGAACCGCCATTGGCGCGACGCCCGCGTGCACACGCTGCACGATCCCGTGCGCTGGAAGCTGTTCGCGATCGGCGACTACGTGGTCAACGGCACCAAGCCGCCGAGGCATTCCTGGATATGACCAAGTCCATCCCCGACTCGCTCCGTCCGGTCCCGGACCTTCCGCCGCGCGGCCCGGCGCACGTCATCCGCTCCGACGCCGAGGCCATCGAGGTCGCGCACCGGCTCGCCGCAACCTTCGCCGAAGGCGCCTCGGCGCGCGACCGCAGCCGCCGCCTGCCGTGGGACGAGATGGAGGCCTACTCCGACTCCGGGCTCCTCGCGATCACGGTGCCGAAGGCTTATGGCGGCGCCGAGGTCTCGATGGGGACGCTCGCCGAGGTCATCGCGATCATCTCCGCCGCCGACGGCAGCCTCGGGCAGATCCCGCAGAGCCATTTCTACATGGTCGAGGCGCTGCGGCTCGATGCGCCGGAGGCGATGAAGCGCTTCTTCTTCGAGCGCGTGCTCAAGGGCGAGCGTCTCGGCAACGCGCTTTCCGAGATCGGCGGCAAGCACGCGCACGACTTCAAGACCAAGGTGTTCCGCGAGGGCGACAGCTGGCGCGTCGAGGGGCGCAAGTTCTACTGCACCGGGGCGCTGTTCGCGCACTGGGTCGCCTGCGTGCCGCGCGATGCCGAGACCAACCGCCGCAAGATCTGCTTCATCCCGCGCAACGCGCCGGGCCTGACGCTGGTCGACGACTGGACCGGCTTCGGCCAGGCCACGACGGGCTCCGGCACCGTGGTCTTCGAGGGCGTCGTCGTGCCCGACGCCCACGTGCTCGATCACGAGAAGGCGTTCGAGCGGCGCACGCGCATGGGCTCCGTCGCGCAGATCATCCATGCGGCGATCGACGTCGGCATCGCGCGGGGCGCCTTCACCGTCGGCCTCGATCACCTGCGCAAGCATGCGCGGCCCTACGGTGCCAGCGGCATCGACAAGGTGACGGACGATCCGCACATGGTCGCCACCGTCGGCGACCTGCGCGTGCGCATGACCGCCGCCGACGCGATGCTGGAGCGGGCCGGCGCGTTCGTCGACAAGGCCGGCGCCGAGCCGAGCGAAGAGAACGTCGCCGCCGCCTCGATGGCCGTGGCGGAGGCCAAGATCGCCGGCAACGACGTGGCGCTGCTGTTGGGCTCGAAACTGTTCGAGCTGACCGGCACGCGCGCGGTTCTCGAGCACCTGAACCTCGATATCTTCTGGCGCAACGGCCGCACCCACACGCTGCACGATCCCGTGCGCTGGAAGTACCACTTCGTCGGCGACTACTGGCTCAACGGCAACCTGCCGCCGTCGACGGGGACGCTGTGAGGGTCGACGCGCTTCTCCTTCTCCCGCTTGCGGGAGAAGGTGGCCCGACGAAGTCGGGCCGGACGAGGGGAGTTCCCGCTTGGGCTTGCGTCGGCAGAGAAGCGGCACCGCCCCTCATCCGACCCCGCTTCGCGGGGCCACCTTCTCCCGCAGGCGGGAGAAGGGGTAGAGCCGCAGCCCGATGACGAAAGAGATTCTCTTCAACGCCTTCGTCATGAACTGCGCGACGCACCAGTCGCCGGGCCTGTGGCGGCACCCCGACGACCGCTCGGCCGACTACACCTCGCTCCAGCACTGGGCCGACCTCGCCCGCCTGCTCGAGCGCGGCAAGTTCGACGCGATGTTCATCGCCGATGTGCTCGGCGTCTACGACGTCTACGGCGGATCGCCGGACGCGGCGCTGCGCAGCGGCGTGCAGGTGCCAGTCAACGATCCGATGATGCTCGTCTCGGCGATGGCGCTCGTCACCGAGCATCTCGGCTTCGGTGTGACGGCCAACCTCTCGTACGAGCCGCCGTATGTCTTCGCGCGGCGGTTGTCGACGCTCGATCACCTCACCGCCGGCCGCATCGGCTGGAACATCGTCACCGGCTATCTCGATTCCGCGGCGCGCGGCGTCGGGGCCGACCGCCAGGTCGCCCACGACGACCGCTACGATTTCGCCGACGAGTTTCTCGAGGTCGTCTACAAGCTGTGGGAGGCGAGCTGGGACGACGATGCGGCGCCGCGCGATCGCCCGTGCGGCGTCTTCGCGGACCCCGCAAAGGTGCGCCGCGTGGTGCATCGCGGCCGGCACTACGCCTGCGACGCGATCCATCTTTCCGAGCCGTCGCCGCAGCGCACGCCGGTGCTCTACCAGGCCGGCTCCTCGTCGCGCGGCAAGGCCTTCGCGGGACGGCATGCGGAATGCGTCTTCGTTTCGGGGCCGTCGGCCAAGGTCATCGCGCCGCGCGTCGCCGGCCTGCGCGATGCGGCGGAGGCGGCAGGCCGACGCCGCGACGCTCTAAAGATATTCTCGATGATGACGATCGTGCTCGGCTCGACCGAGACCGAGGCGCACGCCAAGCTCGCGGCGCTCCGCGAGCTGACGAGCCCGGAGGGCGGGCTGGTGCTGATGGCCGGCTGGACCGGCGTCGACTTCTCCGCCTTCGGCCTCGACGAGGAGGTCCGCCACGTCGAGAACGACGCCGGGCGCACGGCAATGGACAACATCACCCGCGCCGATCCCTCGCGCACCTGGACGGTCGGCGAGGTCGGGCGCCATGTCGCGCTCGGCGGCATCGGCCCCATCGTCTGCGGCACGCCGGCCCAGGTCGCCGGCGCGCTCGAAGCCTGGGTCGCCGAGACCGACGTCGACGGCTTCAATCTCGCCTATGCGCTGATGCCCGGCACCTTCGCCGA
Organism: Beijerinckiaceae bacterium RH AL1; assembly: GCA_901457705.2. Taxonomy (NCBI): domain Bacteria; kingdom Pseudomonadati; phylum Pseudomonadota; class Alphaproteobacteria; order Hyphomicrobiales; family Beijerinckiaceae; species Beijerinckiaceae bacterium RH AL1. Next base: position 3,838,904 of record LR590083.2, on the reverse strand, counting down.
CATCGTCGAGCATCTCGTGCCGGAGCTGCAGCGGCGTAGGCGCTACAAGACGCACTACGCCGAAGGCACGCTGCGGGAGAAGCTGTTCGGCGCCGGGCCAAAGCTGCAGGCGCCGCACCCCGCCGCCCTCCTGCGGGGTCGCGCCTAGCGCGGCCCCGAGGTGACGGAGGCGAGAGCGCCTACGAGTTCAGCGCCCCATGGCAGTGCTTGTACTTCTTGCCCGAGCCGCAGGGGCACGGCGCGTTGCGCGAGACGCGGCCCCAGCTGGCGGGGTCGCCTTCGCGCGGCATCGTCTGCGTGTCGCCAGCGGGGTCGAGCACCGCGGCGCCGTTGGTCGGCAGCACGTCGGAAGATGAGCCGAGCCGGCTGATCAGCTGCGCCAGCTCGTCGTGGTTGCCGTTGATCGGCTCGAACTCGCCTGCCTGCATCGGCGGCACCTGGCCGTCCTGCGGCTGCTCGTAGCCGATCTGCACGTGGTTGAGCTGCGCCGTGGTGATGCCGCGGAGCTCGGCGATCAGCTCGTCGAAGAGCTGGAAGGCCTCGCGCTTGTACTCGTTGAGCGGATCGACCTGCGCCATGCCGCGCCAGCCGATGACCTGGCGCAGATGGTCGAGCGTCACGAGATGCTCGCGCCAGAGGTGGTCGAGCGCTTCCAGCACGATGCGCTTCTCGACGTAGCGCATGACCTCCGGGCCGTTCTTCTCGACCTGCTTGGCATAGGCCTCGTGCGCCGCCTTCTGCAGGCGCTCGGTCATCTCCTCGTCGGAGATGCCCTCTTCCTGCTGCCACTCCTTGAGCGGCGGGGCGATCGCAAAGGCATGGTCGACCGCCTTCTGCATCTCCTCGATGTCCCACTGCTCGGGGTAGGAGTCGCGCGGGATGTAGCGGGCGACGATGTCGTCGACGACGCCCTCGCGCATCTCCTTGACCTGCTCCTCGAGGCTCTCGGCCGCCATCATCTCGCGGCGCTGCTCGAAGACCACCTTGCGCTGGTCGTTCATCACGTCGTCGTACTTCAGGATGTTCTTGCGCATGTCGAAGTTGCGCGCCTCGACCTTCTGCTGCGCCTTCTCGAGTGCCTTGTTGATCCAGGGATGGACGATCGCCTCGCCCTCCTGCAGGCCGAGCTTGACGAGCATGCCCTCCATGCGGTCCGACCCGAAGATGCGCATCAGGTCGTCCCGGAGCGACAGGTAGAACTTCGAGCGGCCGGGGTCGCCTTGGCGACCGGCACGGCCGCGCAGCTGGTTGTCGATGCGGCGGCTCTCGTGGCGCTCCGTGCCGATGATGTAGAGGCCGCCGGCGGCCTTGGCCTTCTCGCGGAAGTCGGCCACCTCGGCGCGGATCGCCGCCTCGCGCGCATCGCGCTCCGGCCCCGGCTCGACGCCGGCCAGCTCCTTCTCGACGCGCATCTCGACGTTGCCGCCGAGCTGGATGTCGGTGCCGCGGCCGGCCATGTTGGTGGCGACCGTCACGGCGCCGGGCACGCCGGCCTCGGCGACGATGTAGGCCTCCTGCTCGTGGAAGCGGGCGTTGAGCACGGTGAAGAGCTTCGAGGGCGTGCCCTCGCGCGCCGCCTTGTAGAGCTTCTGCAGCGCGTCGGGCTGCGAGACGTCGAGCATGGTCCAGCCCTTCGCCACGAGGAACTCGGCGAGCTGCTCGGACTTCTCGATCGACGTCGTGCCGACGAGCATCGGCTGCATCTTGGCGTTGGCCTCGGCGATCTCGTTGGCGATCGCCTCGAGCTTCTCCTCGTAGGAGCGGTAGACCTCGTCGTGCTCGTCGAGACGGGCGACCGGCCTGTTGGTCGGGATCTCGACCACGTCGAGGTTGTAGATCTGCGCGAACTCGTCGGCCTCGGTCGAGGCCGTGCCGGTCATGCCGGAGAGCTTCTTGTAGAGGCGGAAGTAGTTCTGGAAGGTGATCGAGGCGAGCGTCACGTTCTCGGGCTGGACGGTGACGTGCTCCTTCGCCTCCAGCGCCTGGTGCAGGCCCTCGGAATAGCGCCGGCCCGGCATCATGCGGCCGGTGAACTCGTCGATGATCACCACCTCGTCGTTGCGGACGATGTAGTCCTTGTCGCGCTGGAAGAGCTTGTGCGCCTTCAGCGCCTGGTTGACGTGGTGGACGATGGTGGCGTTCGAGGCGTCGTAGAGCGAGCCGTCGGTGACGACCCCCATCTGGCCGAGCAGCTCTTCCATCTTCTCGTTGCCGGCCTCGGTGAGATGCGAGGTGCGCTGCTTCTCGTCGAGCTCGTAGTCGCCCGGCCCGAGCATCGGGATCGCCTTGTCGACCTTGTTGTAGAGGTCGGACTTGTCCTCGGACGGACCGGAGATGATGAGCGGCGTGCGCGCCTCGTCCACGAGGATCGAGTCCACCTCGTCAACGATTGCGAAATTGTGCCCGCGCTGCACCATGTGGTGCAGCTCGTACTTCATGTTGTCGCGCAGATAGTCGAAGCCGAACTCGTTGTTGGTGCCGTAGGTGATGTCGGCGCGGTAGCTCTCGGCGCGCTGCTCGTCGTCGAGCCCGTGCACGATGATGCCGGTGGTGAGCCCGAGGAAGCGGTAGACGCGGCCCATCCACTCGGCGTCGCGGCGGGCGAGGTAGTCGTTGACGGTGACGACGTGGACGCCCTTGCCCTCGAGGCCGTTGAGATAAGCGGCGAGCGTGGCGACCAGCGTCTTGCCCTCGCCGGTGCGCATCTCGGCGATGCCGCGCTCGTTCAGGACCATGCCGCCGATCAGCTGCACGTCGAAATGGCGCTGGCCGAGGACGCGCTTTGCGGCCTCCCGCACCGTCGCGAAGGCCGGGACCAGCAGGTCGTCGAGCTTGGCGCCGGCGGCGAGCTGCTCGCGGAACTCGACCGTGCGGTGCGCGAGCTGCTCGTCCGTGAGCTTGGCGATCTCCGGCTCGAGCGCGTTGATCGCGGCGACCTTCGGGCGATAGCTCTTCAGCCTGCGGTCGTTCGACGACCCGAATACCTTCTTGGCGAGATTGCCGAGCATCCTCGAAGTGACCTTTCCAGCCGGCCCGGGCGGCCGGTCCTCATCGTCGCGCGCAGGCCCTCTGCGGCGCGACTGCCCTTATGGGGGCAAATGGTCCGAAACGACGCCGTTTTAAAGATGCGCCGACGCGTGCGGCCGGACCGCAGGGCGCGGCGTCTTACTAAAGGGCGGGCGAGCGATGTCAATTTGATGGTGGGTGGGGCCAGCTCCCCGACCCTGTCTTGGCGGCGCTCGGCAGGGCCGCTATAGGGACGCTCCCGTCGCGGGCGTGGCGGAACTGGTAGACGCGCCGGACTCAAAATCCGGTTCTGGCGACAGAGTGTCGGTTCGATTCCGACCGCCCGCACCACGAGTCGCTTTACCGCGACAAGTTTGTGGTTCTTGAATCAGCAGGCACCGATTGAGCCTCCAGGCGGCTAGTCGAAGTGCCGATTGTCGCGGTCTAAAACTGATGCAGACCAGAGCGTTTATACGAAAGTAGAAGCGCTAAGACGTTGTATCTTCTAAGGGGTCGCCTATTGTCCGGCACCGAGCCGGAGATAGGATGATGACTGATCAAGGCGTCCCGTTCGAGCGCACGGCTCTTGTCTACAAAAACGATCTGGTCGGTCGTATCCAGGCAATCCTGGCCTATTTGACGGAACGGTTTCTTGGCGGCCCTCGTCTACTCAAGATGGCATGGGTTATAAATTTTCAAAAAGGCGGCACTTTCATCCTGTATGGATTTCTACTTGCCTTTTATGACAACGTCACCACGGCGGCGTGGATCTACGTTGCGATGCAAGGATCGTACGGGTTGGTTTGGCTTCTGAAAGCCAACGCATTCCCGGACGCGACCTGGGAAAAGAAGATCACCTTCGGTGGGGCCTTCGTCACATTCGCATCTGTCCTGGCGCTGTACTGGCTCATGGGCTGGCTGCTGATCTCCCGCAATGCAACCCCGGCCTATCCGCTGCCGTCAGAAGCCTGGTTCTGTCTCTGCATCAGCCTGTGCATCCTGGGCTGCGCGATCATGGTAGCGGCGGATGCCCAAAAATACTTCACGTTGCGGCTGCAGAGAGGGCTGATCTCCGACGGGATGTTCCGCTACGTGCGTCATCCCAACTACATCGGCGAGATTATGATCTACGGCAGCTTCGCGCTCATGATCTGGCAATGGCTGCCGGTCGCGATCCTCGCTTGGGTCTGGATCGGCGTGTTCGCGACGAACATGATCATGAAGGAGCGCAGCATGTCGCGGTATCCCGGCTGGGCCGCGTACCGCAGCCGGTCGTGGTGGCTGATCCCCGGCGTTCTGTGACGCCGAGACAGGCTGGCAGTTTTGAGCCAGACCGTGCGCCGCTGAAGAGTCCTGTTGTTTCAGGCTCTCGCCGCCCGAAGGACGGGGTGACGCACTGGGCCCGAAAATTCTCTGATGCCGAGCCGCATTTTTTCTGACCGAGGCAGGGTCGATCGTCGGTTGACACGACCGTCGTTATCTACTGGTTACGATATAACGTCTGACGCGCTGCGCGGACGTTGCGAGACCTCACAAAAGGATGGCGAAGCATGGCTGCGATTTCGGGCGACGGCGTTTTCTCTCACGTGTTTCTCCCGGCGACGGATGTCGCCGCCTCGACGAAATTCTACGATGCGGCGCTCGCGCCGCTGGGCGTGAAGAACCTCGGCCCGTTCGGCGAGTGGATCCTCTACGGGAAGGATAAGCCCGCATTCCTCATCGCCAAGCCGGGCAACGGCCAGGCGGCCTCGAGCAACGGCGTCACCGTCGGTTTCGCGGCCGCGAGCCCGGCTGACGTCGACGCCTTCCACAAGGCGGGGCTGTCCAACGGCGGCACCGACGAGGGCGCGCCCGGCGCGCGCAGCCACCTTCCGGGCGCCTATGCCGCCTATCTGCGCGATCCGGCCGGCAACAAGATCTGCTCGTACACCTTCACCGCGTAAAGCGACCGGAAGCCGCGGGATTGTCCCGCGGCTTCTTTTTAGGTGCCGAGCACGTCCGCCAGCTCGGTCATGCTCGGGACCATGGCGTCGAAATAGTCCTCCGGCCGGAGATCGACCTTCGCGCCAGAGCCAAGCTCGAGCGGGCGCGGGATGAAGGCGACGCGGAAGCCGAGCGCCTTTGCCGCCACAAGGTCGTACTTATGGCAGGCGACCATCACAATCTCCTGCGGCTTCACGCCGAGCGACCGCAGCGCGAGATCGTAGACCTTCGGATCGGGCTTCGACGACTTCACAAGCTCGGCGGTCAGGACGCAGTGGAACGGCAGGTCGTGCGTCTTCACGATGTTGACCACCGACGCCATCGAGCCGTTTGACAGCGTTGCAAGCGTGAAACGATCGCGCAGCCGCTCGAGGCCGGGGCGCGTGTCGGGCCACGGCTTCAGCCTCGACCACGCGGCGCTCAGCGCCTGGCGCTCGTCGGCGGAGATCGACACACCCCAGGCGTGATCCTCGAGCAGCCGGTCCAGCGTTTCGCGGTAGATCTGGTCGGTGGATCGCCACGCGACCGCGCCCGAGGTGACGGAATCCAGCTGTTGGCGGTAGCCTTTTCGCCAATCTTCGAGCAGCCGCGTCCAGTCCACCTCGATCCCGCGCGCGGTCGTGAAGGGCGAGCCCATCTCGACGATCGTCGAGTAGAAGTCGAGCAGCGTCCCCTGCATGTCGAACGCCAGCGCCTTGATCTGCGCCGGATCGATCTTTGAGAACGCGCCGTGCGCGGCTCCCTCTGTCGAAGATGTTGTCGTCATCGCAGACCTCCCGCCCGGATCGATATCATGCCTTGCATGACCGACGCCCGAGGCCATGGTGCCGGTGTGCGGCAAAGACGGTCGGATGGTGCCCATTGGCACCAAGCGGGTCACGGTCGGATATGCTAGCCATTTCTCTGTAGACAAAAGATTTTCCTGCGCGGGGTGATCGGCGACACGCCGACGGGCAGGAAGGATCAGCCGGAGGTGGGTCCCATGAGCATCATGTCCTGGCGCCGTTCGCCGCTTGCCGATCGCCATCGCGCGCTTGGGTCCTCGCTCGAGGACTGGAACGGCATGGAGACCGCCTGGACCTACGCGAGCGATCTCGCCGACGAGCACGAGGCGATCCGCACCAAGGCCGGCGTGATGGACGTCTCCGGCCTGCGCAAGTTCCACCTCGTCGGCCCGCACTCGCATCAGGTGCTGCAGCACACGACGACGCGCGACGTGCGCAAGCTCTACCCCGGCCGCTCCGTCTATGCCGCGATCCTCAACGACGGCGGCAAGTTCACCGACGACTGCATCCTCTATCGCACGGGCCCGAACGCCTGGATGGTGGTGATCGGCTCGGGCGGCGGCCATGCCATGCTGGCGAGCGAGCTCGCCGGCAAGAACGTCGCGCTGCTCTTCGACGACGACCTGCAGGACATCTCGCTGCAAGGCCCGCTGGCCGTCGACTATCTCGAGAAGCACGTGCCCGGCATCCGCCAGCTCAAGTACTTTCACCACATGCAGACGCAGCTCTTCGGCAAGGCTGTGATGATCTCGCGCACGGGCTACACCGGCGAGCGCGGCTACGAGATCTTCTGCCGCGCCGAGGACGCGCCGGCGATCTGGGACCAGATCGTCAGCGAGGGCAAGGCGATGGGCATCATACCCTGCTCGTTTACCGCGCTCGACTGGCTGCGCACCGAGAGCTACCTGCTGTTCTACCCCTACGACAACTCGCAGATGTATCCGCTCGAGAACGAGCCCGCCGGCGACACGCTGTGGGAGCTCGGGCTCGACTTCACCGTCTCGCCCAACAAGACCGGCTTCCGCGGCGCGGAGGAACACTATCGCCTGAAGGGCAAGGAGCGCTTCAAGATCTTCGGCGTGCTCGCCGACTCGGACAAGGCGCTCGAGCCCGGCGACAAGCTCTATCGCCGGGGCACCGGCGAGGAGGTCGGCGTCGTCACCTGCGCGATGTACTCGCGCCTCACCAAGCGCTCGATGGCGATTGCCCGCATGGCGGTGGACGTCGCGAAGGAGGGCACGCCGCTCGAGGTGAAGGGCGCCAACGTGCAGTGCGCGGCGATCGCCCATCCCATCAACTTCGACGATCCCGAGAAGAAGAAGCGCACCGCCGCCTAGCACATGTCTTGCGATGGCCCTTGCAACGCGTCTTGCAAGGATAGGCGCCGAGGCCGCCGTCCGGATTGAGAGGAACATCTTCGACCCATGCTCGAGCCCGGCATCAAGAGTCGCCCCGTCTACGGCACGCTGTCGCCGCAGCCCGGCCTCGCGCATGTCTTCGTGGTCGATGCCAGGGGTGCCGAAGCCGTCGTCGACATGGCGGCGCACTGCCCGCCGAGCTTCTTCTCGAAGGCCACGATCTTTCACGTCGCGCGGGAGGACGAGGAGATCTGCCTGCATGCGCTGCGCGGGCTCGGTGCGCCGGTGCTGATGACGGGCGCGACCTTCGCCGAGATCGAGCCGCGCCTCTTCGGCGTTCTTGCCAATGCGCACATGGGCACCAAGGTCTACACCGCCGGCACCGAGAGCCTGATGGGCCAGACGACGTCGCTGGCGCAGCGCTGCGGCTTCGAGCTCGGCGCGATCGTCACCGAGCATCGCGGCTCGGCGGCGCGGCGGGTGCAGTGCGTCCACTGCAAGGCGTTCACCGAGAACGTCACGACGCAGCCGGCGACATGCGCGGGCTGCGGCCTCACGCTGCTCGTGCGCGACCACTACTCGCATCGGCTCGCCGCGTTCCAGGGCGTCTGCATCGATGCCGAGGTCCCGGGCACCGCACCGCCGGCCGAGGAGGTCTTCCGTTGAAAGCCCCGCGCATCCCGGTCGTCGTCGCCAAGATCGAAGAGATCACGCCGTTGGTCAAGCGCTTCAAGCTGGTGCCGAAGTCAGGCGAGCCGCTGCCCACCTTCGCCGGCGGCGCCCACATCGCCGTCGAGATGCAGGACGGCGACATCGTGCGCCGCAACTCGTACTCGCTGATGTCGTCGCCGTTCGACACGAGCCATTACGCGATCAGCGTGCGGCGTGACGATGCCGGCCGCGGCGGCTCGCTCTTCCTCCATCGGAAGGTCGTCGAGGGGCAGGAGCTGTTCATCGGCCACCCGGTGAACCTGTTCCCGATGGATCGCCGCGCGCGCCGGCACCTGCTCGTCGCCGGCGGCATCGGCATCACGCCCTTCCTCTCGATGATCGAGCACTTCGCGGCCGAGGGCGCCGACTTCGCTCTGCATTATGCCGCCCGCTCGGCGGCCCAGGCCGCCTACGCGGCGATGTTGCAGCAGCGCTTCCCGGATCGGGTGACGCTCTACCTTCTCGACAAGGGCGAGATGCTGGCGCTGCGCGATCTGCTGCCGCAGCAGCCGATCGGCACCCACCTGTACGTCTGCGGCCCGGCTGGGCTCATCGACGACGCCATCGCGATCGCGGCCGAGCTGGGATGGCCCGAGCAGGCCGTGCACTACGAGCATTTCCTCGCGCCGCCCGTCGGCGCGCCTTACGAGATCCGGCTCGCGGCGTCCGACAAGAACGTTCACGTCGGCTCGCACCAGAGCATGCTCGAGGCGATCGAGGCCGCAGGGGTCGAGGCGCCGTATCTCTGCCGCGGCGGTGCCTGCGGGCAGTGCGAGACCGACGTTCTCGCCTGCGACGGGCAGCTTCTGCACTTCGACCATTTCCTCTCCGACGAGGCCAAGGCATCGGGCCGCAAGGTCATGCCCTGCGTCTCGCGGTTCGAGGGCCGGCTCCTGACGCTCGACCGCTGATCCCGGGAAGGACAACGATCATGGGTATCGCGTTCCGCACTGAGACCTTTCGCGACAGCTTCACCTTCCGCAACAGCCCCGCCGGCATCCGCCGCTTTCCCTTCCCCTTCGATCGCGACGACTACATGTACGCGGTCAACATCGAGCCGCACGTGATCGGCCGCGGCGCGTATGAAAACCTCATCGACGTCGACGAGCATTTCGTCTCCGAGATGGAGGATCGCGCGCTGGTGCTGGCCGAGGATCCGAAGCGCTGCCAGTGCCTGCCGCACATGGAGATGGCGGCCTGGGACACGCTCGAGCTTCTCATGGAGCAGCAGGCGCTCGGCTACCCCGAGCACTTCGAGCTGCATCGCTCCGGCGACACATGGCACTGGATCAACCGGCCGCAGAAGATCGAGCACACGTTCAAGTTCGGCGACGCGTCGACGCTACCGCAGCCGCCGCTCGAGTACATCACGCGCCAGGCGCAGGGCGATTTCTGCGTGCTTGACCAGCGCGACAACAATCTCTGGATGGATGCCGGCACCGTCACGACGCAGGCCGACTGGTCGCTCGACTTCGACATCGGCATGAACTTCATGGAGTGGCACGCGCCGGTGCCGCTCGCGCACCAGATGGGCGTCTTCGATCGCGCGCTGAAGTTCATGCTGAACCTGCGCCACGGCCAGCCGATGCGCCGGTTCAACTGGACGATGACGATCAATCCGCGGCTCGACACGAGCCCCGAGAACTACCACAAGTGGGGCCCGGACCGCACGACGGTGACGCCAGAGAACGTCGGCGAGAAGGTGCATCTGCGCGTCGAGCTGCAGAGCTTCTGGCGCCTGCCGCGCTCCAACGCGGTGCTGTTTCCGATCCGCTGCTACCTCATCAAGCTCGACGAGATCGCCACCGTGCCGAAGTGGTCGCGGCGGCTGCACCGCGTTTTGAAGAACCTGCCGAGCGAGCTCGCCGACTACAAAGGCCTGACGCGCTATCGCCAGACGGCGATCGACTATCTCGCGAAGCTCGACGACGGCGCGCCGACGAGCCCGGGCATCTGGCCGGACTGAGTCCCGGTTCCGTTTGACCTCGACCTTGCTGCCGCCGGCCGGCTCCCTTCGGGGAGCCGCTTCTGTTTCGGGAGCGCCGTCGCCTTGCGCATGTGCGGCAAGAAAAAAACCGCCGCAGCCCGAGAGCTGCGGCGGCATCCAGCCATCCAGATTGTTTGGGGAACGGACCTAGAAGGCCAAGATCACATCGGTCGCGAAGAGAAACTGGTTGGACTTCGAGAGATTGTCGAACGGCTGGGTGCCGTTGAGCGAGGCGTCGTAGCGGACTTCCGGCCGGATCGTGACCTTCACGTCCTTCGTGTTGAGGATCGCCGGCTTCAAGGAGACGCCGGCGGTGATCGCGCCGTACGTCGTCGGCGGCGCGTTCTGGTAGATGTCCGGGAAGCCGGCGATCGCGTTGGTGAAGCCGGTGTTCGTCAGGAAGCTGGTGACGATCAGGCCCGTCGTGTCGCGGACGATCTCGCCGCGCAGGTTGAAGGTCACCTGGTCGTTGAAGGCGTAGGACGCGTAGGCGTCGCCGCCGTAGGCCTCGGCGCGCTGGCCGGTGGCGAGCTTGAGACCATCGTCCTTGAAGTAGTCGCCTTCGAGGACGAGCGTCAGCTTGTCGGTCGCCTTGTAGGTGAAGAGGACGTCGTTCCAGAAGCGGAAGTAGTCGTTGGCGGCCGGACCAAGCGCCTTCACCGAGTCCTCGGGCCCGAAGCGGGACACGGCGAGAACGGTGAGCTTGTTGTTGACGAGGTTGTTCAGCTGAAAGCCGGCATAGCCTGCAGGTTCCGAGTTGTTGTCGCGCCAGGGCGACACCTCGTTGCCGGCGTCTACGCCGGTGATGATGTCGAGGGTCGGGTTGACGTGCCAGGTCGAGGTGACGCCGACATGCTCGAACGCGAGCAGGAAGTTCGAGACATACGACAAGGTGTAGAACGGACGCGTGCTCGGATCCGTCGTCTCGTAGCCCATGAGGCCGGGATAGAGGCCGACCTTCGTGTCGATACCGCCGGCCGTCAGGAACGGCGAGTGGACGACGATATTGGCCTGAGTCATGACGGCCTGCACGCGGTCCTTCAGCGTGTAGTCGAGGATGCCGAGCGTCGGATCGTAGCGGCCGTCGGTGCCGATTAGGCCCTGCAGGTTGAAGCCGACGTCCCAGGGCTTCGTCGCATCGATCGGGCGCGCCAGAGTCACCAGGAGCTGGTTGAACACCGGCTGGTTCGGAATGTCAGTGAACAGCTGGCCGAAGTTGCGTCCCTGGCTACCCTTGTCCGGATTGACCGTGATGCCGCCTTCGAGCTGGATGGTGTGCGTGATGGTCGACGTCCAGTCCGTGGCGAGAACCGGCGGCGGCGCGGGCATGTCGGCGGCGTGAGCGCTCGTCGTCCCAGCCACAAGCAAGGCAGCGACGATAGCGTGATCTCTGAAGCGGACAGAGCGATCCTGGTGGTGAGTCGTCATGTGTTCCCCCAAACACTGAGGGAATGTTACGAAAGCTTGATGCTAGCGTAAACACATGTAATGCGAGATGACATCACTGTTGTCGGATTGCAACATTCTGCTGGATGAGCAGCATTTGCGGCGTATTTCTCGCCAATCCGCCCGCCTTGGTGGCGCCTTCATACATGGAAACCGGCAGGCTATCCCATCTTGACATGATGAAAGGGCCGCTGCCGGCTAGTATTCCAGCATAGAACGCGGCTTTTCCCGTGTAGATCGCGCGCAATGCAACTGCAGGCGTGCGTGCCGCCCTTATTCGGCCGGCACGGGCTCCTTGACGTCCAGAAAGGCCTCGAGGCTGTCGTCCAGCGCCTGCATCCACTTGGTGTGATGGACAGGCGCCATGTTGCCGGTGATCGTCGAAGGATAGGCGCGGTCGCGATAGGTCAGGATGCCCTCGACCTTGTGGTGCTCCCATTCCTTGAACAGCTCGGCGACGCGGTCGACGTCGAGGCGCGGGTAGTCCGTCGGCGCGATGAGATCGCGCACGTACTCGGTCTGGAAGTCGATCGCCTCGAACGGATTGGCGACGGCCTCCTCGCGCGCACGCCAGGCCTTGATGTCGGCGTCCTGCGCCTCGGGCGACGGCAGCGCGATGCGCCCGAGGATGACGTCGCGCGCGTACCACGCCTGCGCATCGAACATGTTGTAGGTGTAATACTGATCCTGCATCCCGATGTAGATGAGCTTCGTGTTGGCCTGCCAGAAGACGCCCTTGTAGAGGTTGAGCGGGTAGAGACGATTGTTCGTCTTCAAACGAAGATCGTCGGGCAGGAACGGGAAGTGGTGCTGGTAGCCCGTGCACAGCACGATGGCGTCGACGTCCTTAGACGAGCCGTCCTTGAAGAAGGCGGTCTTGCCCTTGACGTGGGTCAGGAGCGGCCGCTCCTCGAAGCTCTCCGGCCAGTCGAAGCCCATCGGCTTCGTGCGGTAGCTGAAGGTGATCGATTTGGCCCCGTACTTATGGCACTGCACGCCGATATCCTCGGCCGAGTACGAGCTGCCGATGAGCAGCACGTCCTTGCCGACGAACTCGTTGGCGTCGCGGAAATCGTGCGCGTGCAGCACGCGTCCAGGAAATTTCTCGAAGCCCGGGAAGACCGGCACGTTTGGCACCGAGAAGTGGCCGGTGGCGCAGATCACGTAGTCGAAGGCCTCGGTGCGCATCGCGTCGGCGCGCAGGTCCTTCACGGTGACGTTGAACTTTTGCGTCGCCGCGTCCCACTCCACCAGCCGCACCGGCGTGCAGAAGCGGATGTACTGGCGCACGTTGCTCTTCTCGACGCGGCCCTTGATGTAGTCGTGCAGCACGGCGCGCGGCGGGTAGGACGGGATCGGCCGGCCGAAGTGCTCCTCGAAGGTGTAGTCGGCGAACTCCAGGCACTCCTTCGGGCCGTTCGACCAGAGGAAGCGGTACATGCTGCCGTGCACCGGCTCGCCGAACTCGTCGAGGCCGGTGCGCCACGTGTAGTTCCACAGGCCGCCCCAGTCCGCCTGCTTCTCGAAGCAGACAAGCTCGGGGATCTCGGCGCCCTTGGCGCGCGCACTCTCGAAGGCGCGCAGGGCGGCGAGCCCGCTGGGTCCGGCACCGAGGATCGCGATTCGCTGGCTCATGTCGTCATCCTCTAGCTGGTTCAGACGCGGACGCGTGTCTTCTCGGGGTCGAAGTGCGGGAACGGCACGATGGTCGCCGGCAGCCGCTTCTGATGCCCGTCGAGCTTGCCGACCTCGACCTTGCCGCCGATCTCCGCAGCGGCGACGTCGAGGCGCGCGAGCGCGATCGTCTTGCCGAGGATCGGCGAGCGCGTCGCGCTGGTGACGAGGCCGACCTGCGCGCGGCCGGCGTAAACGCAGTCGCCGTGGTTGATCGTCTCGTTGCCGCCGAACTCGAGCCCGACGAGCTTGCGATGCGGGTTGGCGCGGCGCCGCTCGAGGGCGGCGCGGCCGACATAGTCGTCGGGCTGGTCGGCAGGCACGGTGAAGCCGATGCCGGCCTCGAAGGGATCGGTCTGGTCGCAGAAGTCGTAGCCGGCGAAAACGAGGCCCGATTCGATGCGCACCATGTCGAGCGCCGAGAGGCCGAAGGGCCGCAGGCCGAACGGCTTGCCCGCCTCGGCGATCGCGTCCCAGACTTCCGGCGCGCGCGTGGGATGGCACCACACCTCGTAGCCGAGCTCGCCGGTGTAGCCGGTGCGCGACACGACGACGGGCACGCCCTGCGGGCCGCCGACGCGGCCGATCGTGAAGCGGAACCACTTGAGCTCCGCAAGGCTCGGCTGGTGCGGCGGCGTGAACACGATGTCCTTCAGGATCTCGCGGCTCTTCGGCCCCTGCACGGCGACGTTGTGGAGCTGGTCGGTCGAGGAGCGCACCCACACCTTGAAGCCGTTCTTCTGCGCCAGCTCGCGCAGCCACACGCCGCAGAACTCGTCGCCGCAGATCCAGCGGAAGTTCTGCGGCCCGAGCCGGAACACCGTGCCGTCGTCGATCATGCCGCCGGTCTCGAAGCACATCGCGGTGTAGACGACCTGGCCGACGGCCAGCTTCTTGATGTTGCGCGTCGCCGCGAGCTGCATCAGCGCCTCGGCGTCGGGCCCGGTGACCTCGAACTTGCGCAGCGCCGACAGGTCCATGATCACCGCGCGCTCGCGGCAGGCCCAGTACTCGGCGACGGGCCCCTCGTTGGTGAAGCACGTCGGCAGCCAGAAGCCGCGGTACTCGACGAAGTTTCGCGTCAGCTGCGAGGTCCGCGCGTGGAAGCCGCTCTGGCGGGTGAGAACGGGATCGGCCGTGGGGGTCATGCGGTGCGCGACGCCTTTCGAGAACTCGCAGTCCTTGTCGTAGATGCGGACGTGGATGTCCGTGGGGTTCCAGGCGTTGGCGGGATCGACGTCGTCGGCGCAGGAGGAGGAGGCGCAGACGAGATCGGTCATCGCGCGCAGCAGCACGTAGTCGCCCGGCCGCGACCACGGCTCGTCGAGGCCGATCGCATCGTCGTCGCCGACGAAGGTGTTGTAGAAGAAGTTGATGGCCGGCCAGCCGGCCCGCGGCTTCACCGCATGTTCGGCCAGCGCGCGATTGAAGTTGTCGGTGCAGTTGTCGTGGCCGGGGTAGCCCATATCCTCGTAGTACTTCGGGCTGCAGGCGAGCAGGAAAGTGTCGTGGCGGCCGACCGTGTCGCGGATCGTCTCGACCATCGGGCGCATGCGCGCGTCGAAGTATTTGGAGTGCAGGCCAGGGCCCGGCGCCGTCGCGCCCATGAGCGTGCGCGTCGTCGTCGCGTCGATCTCGATCTCGTGGCCGTCGGCGAGCGCCGCGGCGTCGAAGGCGACGAAGTCCGAGCACTGGCGTCCGGCGACGTCGATGATCTGGACGTAGTCGCCCTCGGCGACACGATAGGCCGTTGCCGTGGCGGCATCGATCCGGAACTCGGCCTTCACCGGCGCGAGCGGCTCTGGAAGGTCGTTCCAGATGTCGTTGGCGCCGGGACGCGGCGCGCCGCGCGTGCCGACGAGATCGACCAGCAGTCGCGTTGGCGGGTTCTGCGCATCGGGCGCCATCGCCTGGCCGGAGGCGTGGATCACGACGAGCGCGTCGCCGGCCGCGCGGGCCGAGATGCTCGCGCCGGCGACCGTCTCGCCGGAGAGGATCTCCTCCGACTCGAAACGAGCCGCGTCGATGCCGCGTGACGCGACGAGGTTGTGCACCGACGCCATGGCATCGCCGGCCTCCGCAAGCACGGCGGCAAGGCTGCGCCCGCGCGGAGCGTCGAACAGCGCCGACGCACCCGCATCGCGCTCCGGAATCACGAAGACCTCTCCGGGCTGGCAGCCTTCGGGATCGGTGACAGTGACGGAGTCGCCCTTGCGGACTGCGAAGACCGCGAAGCTGCCGCCGTCGACCACGATCCGCCGTTCGTACGTCTCGCCGTCCGGACCGGAGCTGGTCATACGTTGCGTGAGCGCTTCGCGAACGTTCAAAAAAAATCCTCCGCCTTTCTCAACAATAAAAATTTTCGATTGGGAGCGGGCAATGGTGCCGATGGGCACAAGCTCGGACGCTGGCTGGCAGGTGCGCCTGTTCTTGCATCTCCCTCTCGAAACGACGTCCAGAGAGATGCCCATGGTCACCGCGCCCCAGCCCGAGCTTGCCGTCACGGACGTCGCATGGTCCGAGCGTCTGGGCGACCTCGCCCGCGCGATCGGCACCGAGCCGTTCTACGAGCGGCTGCTGTCGCTGTTCGGCTCGCTCATCGGGCACGACAGCGCGTGGATCATCCGGTACTCGCGCGTCGCGACGCCGGACGTGCGCTTCACGCGCAATGTCCCGCGGCACGTTCTCGACATCTACGAGTCGACCTTCTTCGCGGTCGACCCGTTCTTCCGCTTCTGGGCCGAGATCTCGAGGCCGGGCGTCGTGCTCCTGCGCGACGTGCTGACCGACGACAACGAGCTCTATCGCGAGGGCTTCCAGAGCAAGGCCGGCTTTCTCGACGAGATGGCGCTGTTCTTCCCGGTGATCGGCCACAGCGGGCTCGCGCTCTTCGTGCAGCGCTCGGCGGTGCCGTTCTCCGACGAAGATCGCGCCAAGGCGCAGCACATCTTCCCGGCGCTGGAGGGCATCCATCGCGCGCATGTCGGGCGGCTCTTCTACGAGCTGCGCTACCGCTCGGACAACGCCGATCGGTCGCTGATCCAGGCGCCCACGCTCATCGTCGACCGCTGCGGCACGCCGGCCTACGTGAGCCCCGCCTGGCGCGACGCGGAGCAGAAGCTGCCCGACCTTCGCGGCGTCGTCGCGAGCTGGCACCACGACGAGAAGCGCCGCACCCTCACGTCGCTCGATGTCGGGCCCAACCATCAGATCCGCATCGAGGCGTTCGACCGCGACTTCCAGCTTGCGCCCGAGGGCTTCATGCTGATCCTCGAGCAGGCCTCGAAGCTCAACGACAAGGTCGCCGCGGCGCTGGAGAAGCTGGAGCTGACGAGCCGCGAGCGCGACATCCTCACGCTCACCGTGCAGGGCAAGACGACCGGCGAGATCGCGCAGGCGCTGGCGATCAGCAAGGGCACGATCAAGAACCATCGCCTGCGCATGTATCGCAAGCTGAACGTCACCAGCGAGCGCGCGCTGCTCGGGATGCTGATGCCGCTCATCGACGGCGACGGCGCGCGGGCCCACAACGGTGTTGGTCAGTCACGTCACTAGTGCCAATTGGCACTATACAGTGCCAATCGGCATCATTCGAAAGAGGATTGGCGCTCAGTATTTGAGCACGTAGTCTGAAAGACGGGCGCGCCCTCCAGTTTTTCACCGTTGACACCTCCTCGGCGCCGTCGGCATCTTCACCCGAGCGAAAACTATTTTCTTGAGGGCGATATGACTCTGTCCGCGACGACTCCAATCAGCGCCACGACAGAGGGCACCCTTCAACGCAGCATCGACTGGCGCGGCGCCTTCTGGGTCGCCAGCGGCGTCCCGGCGCTCGTGCTCTTCTCCATCGGCGGCATCGCCGGCAATACGGGCAAGCTCGCGTTCCTCGTCTGGACCGTCTCGATGGTGATGGGCTTCCTACAGTCCTTCACCTACGCCGAGATCGCAGGCCTGTTTCCCAACAAGTCGGGCGGCGCCTCGATCTACGGCGCGACGGCGTGGCTGCCGTACTCGCGGTTCATCGCGCCGCTCTCGGTGTGGTGCAACTGGTTCGCCTGGTCGCCCGTCCTGTCGCTCGGCTGCTCCATCGCCGCGGCCTACATCCTGAACGCGCTGGCGCCGATCCCGACCTTCACGGCGGCCTCGCCGGAGGTCGTCAGCTACATGCATGCGCATGCCGGCATGAACGCGACCGACGCGATCAACGCGGTGACGGCCGCAGCGACGCCGGCGATCCGCAACTGGACCCTCTTCAGCCACAGCCTCGGCTCGGTCTCGTTCTCACTCAACGCGACCTTCTTCATCGGCGCCGTGCTGATGCTCGTCACCTTCGCCATCCAGCATCGCGGAATCCTCGGCACGGCCAACGTCCAGAAGTACATCGGCCTCCTCGTCATCATCCCGCTCCTGATCGTCGGCATCGTGCCGATCATCACGGGCCAGATCCACGCGGCGAACTTCTCGCCGCTGGTGCCGCTCGCACAGGCCTCGGCGCCGGCGGCGGGCTCATGGAACATCCCCGGCTGGACGCTGGTGCTCGGCGGCATGTTCATCGCCGCCTGGTCGACCTACGGCTTCGAGACCGCGGTCTGCTACACGAGCGAGTTCAAAAATCCCGGCAGGGACACGTTCAAGGCCATCTTCTACTCGGGCCTGCTCTGCATCGTCCTCTTCATCCTGGTGCCGTTCTCGTTCCAGGGCTTCCTCGGGCTCGACGGCATGCTGGCCGCTCCGATCGTCGACGGCTCGGGCGTCGCCTCGGCGCTCGCGGCGATGGTCGGCGGCGGCGACATCGTCCACACGATCTTCGTGATGCTGATGATCCTCGCGCTGATCCTCTCGATCATGACCGCGATGGCGGGCTCGTCGCGCACGCTCTACCAGGGCTCGGTCGACGGCTGGCTGCCGCGCTACCTCAGCCACGTCAACGAGCACGGCGCGCCGACCCGCGCGATGTGGACCGACCTCATCGGCAACCTCATCGTGCTGTCGATCGCCTCCTCGGATGCGACGAGCTTCTTCTTCATCCTCGCCGTGTCGAACGTCGGCTACATCATCTTCAACTTCTTGAACCTCAACGCCGGCTGGATCCATCGCATCGACAACGGCCACATCGCGCGGCCGTGGCGGGCGCCGTCGTGGCTGCTGGCGATCGGCGCCGTCTTCTCGTTCCTCAACGTCGTCTTCATGGGCGCCGGCGCCAAGACGTGGAACCCGAACGCGCTCTGGGCCGGCCTGATCTGGGCGGCGCTCATCATCCCGGTGTTCTGCTTCCGCCACTTCATCCAGGACGGCGGTAAGTTCCCGGACCACATGCTCGAGGACCTCGGCCTGCACGAAGGCGCACTCGCCAAGCGCAAGGCCGGCATCCTGCCTTACGCGACGCTCGTCGCCGGCGTCGTCGTGATGCTGATCGCCAACTGGGTCTTCGTCCTGCCGAGCTGACCGCAACGCTCCAAATCACGCGAACGCGGCGCGCCCAACCCAGGGCGCGCCGTTTCCGTTTCAAGCGTCAATCGTCGATGCGCTGGATGACGGCGTAGGCGATCAGCACGGGAACGAAGGTGATCGCCGTCACCATCAAAACCGCGACGTTGACCTCGGGCAGCTTCTGCCCGAGGCGGATGGCGCCGAAGACCCAGAGCGGCAGCGTGTTCTGTGCGCCGGCCGTGAAGGTGGTGACGATGACCTCGTCGAAAGAGAGCGCGAAGGCGAGGATCGCGCCGGTGATCGCTGCCGGCGCAATGGTCGGCAGGGTGACGAGCCGGAACGTCCGCCACGTGTCGGCGCCGAGGTCCATCGAGGCCTCGGCAAGCGACGGCGGCACGCGGCGCAGCCGCGCGACGACGTTGTTGTAGACGACGACGATGCAGAAGGTCGAATGGCCGATGACGATCGTCCAGAACGACAGGCCCATGCCGGAGAGCACGAAGAACGCGTTGAGCGCCATGCCGGTGATGATGCCCGGCAGCGCGATCGGCAGCACGACGATGAAGGAGACCGCCTCGCGCCCGGCGAAGCGGAAGCCGTGCACCGCAAGGGCCGCCGCCGTGCCGAGCAGCACCGAGATCAGCGTCGAAAGCGCGCCGGCCTGGAGCGAGAGGATCAGCGCCGAGCGGAACTCCTCGTTGCCGAAGGTGAGCCCGAACCAGCGCAGGCTGAGGCCGCCGATCGGCCAGGCCTGCACGTTCGACGCGTTGAACGCATAGAGCGCGATGAGCGCGAGCGGCGCGAACAGGAAGGCGACGACGAGCGCTGCCCAAAGGCCGAGGACGAGGCGCGTCGCGGCTGAGTGCATGCGCGGGCCTACAGCGCGTCGAACGCGCCGAGACGGCGCGCGAGCAGGAGGTAGGCCGCCATGATGACGAGCGGCACCGAGGCGAAGGCGGCGGCGAACGGCACGTTGTTGGCGATGCCGACGTTGGAATAGACGACATTGCCGATGAAGTCGGAGCCGGGGCCGCCGACAAGAATCGGCGTGATGTAGTCGCCGAGGGTCAGCGAGAAGGTGAAGATCGAGCCGGCGACGAGGCCGGGGAAGCTCAGGGGCAGCACGACCTTCGCCGTCGTGCGCCAACCGCGCGCGCCGAGATCGCTCGAGGCTTCGATCAGCGAGCCGGGGATCTTGCGCAGCGCCGTGTAGAGTGGCGTGATCATGAACGGCAGCCAGATGTAGGAGAAGACGAGCCACATCGCCCAGAGCGAGTAGCCGATGTCGAGGCCGGAGCCGCCGAGCTGGATGATCAGCCAGTTCAAAACGCCGTCGTGCGCGAGGATCAGCCGCCAGGCGTAGACGCGCGCGAGATAGCTCGACCACAGCGGCAGCATGGTGAGCACGAAGAGCGTGAGCCGCAGCCGCGGGCCGGCGACGCGCGCCATGTAGTAGGCGAAGGGATAGGCGATCAGCGCGTCGGTGATGGTGACCGCGGCGGCGATGCCGAGGGTGCGCAGCACGATGCGCCGGTAGGTCTCGCTGACGGCGAGATCGTGGAAGTTGACGAGCGTCCAGGTGTGGTCGATCTCGCCGGTCAGCGCGTCGACGGTCCAGAAGGCGGACACGAAGAGCACGACGAGCGAGGCGAGATAGAAGATCGCAAACCACGCCATCGGCGGCGTCAGGAGCGCGCCGAGCGCCAGCATCGGCCGCCGCCAGAAGCCTGCGGAGAGCCGATGCGCGAGGCCGTCCGCGCGGCGTGCGTCGAGAGCGGTGGTCAGCCCTTGATCTCCTGCCATTTTTTCTGCCAGTCGGAGTACGACGTGCAGGCCTTGGGGCCGTCGGGGCACTGCGGCAGCGGCGTCTTCCAAAACTTGATGCTCTCGAGATACGAGGCCGGCGCGTTGAGGTGGTACTTCGTGCAGGCGCCGGCCTGCAGCTTGTCGAGCGCGTCGCAGGCCCTGGTGTTGGCCGGCGTCTCGCCGAACGAGAGCGCCTGCTGCGCCTGCACGGACGGCGTCGAGACGTAGGCCATGAACTTGTAGGCGCAGCTCGGATGCTTGCTCTTGGTCGAGAGCATCCAGCTGTCGGCCCAGCCCGTCGCGCCCTCGGCAGGGATCGCGTCGGCGACGTCGACCTTGGCGTCCTTCAGCGTGATCGTCGCGTAAGGCCAGGCGGCGCCGATGATCGCGTCTCCGTTCTTGAAGAGCTCGATCTCGTCGGAGGCCAGCGCCCAGTACTTCTTGACGAGCGGCTGCTGGCTCTTGAGCAGCGCCGTGGCGGCGTCGAGCTGCGCGGGGGTCAGCTCGTAGGGGTCCTTGATGCCGAGCTCCGGCTTCGCCTTCATCAGGTAGAGCGCGGCGTCGGCGATCTGGATCGGGTTGTCGGGGATGGTGAGCTTGCCCTTGTAGGCCGGGTCGTAGACGGCGGCCCAGCTCGTCGGCGCCGTCGTGATCTTGCTCGCGTTCCACAGCAGGACGTTGGGACCCCACTCGTAGGATAGGCCGTAGTGCAGGCCCTTCAGCGTGTTGTGCGGCGGCGACTGCAGCGCCGGGATGAAGTTCTTGTAGTCGGGAATGAGGTCGACGTTGATCGGCTGCACGTCGCCGCCGTAGATCAGCCGCAGCGTGGCGTCGCCGAGGCCGAGACGAGGTCGTACTCGCTGCCGCCGCCGGAGCGCATCAGCGCCACCATCTCGTCGGACGAGCCGGCGTACTTGCGGTTGACCTTGCAGCCGGTATCCTTCTCGAAGGGCTTGATCCAGTCGTCGGCGGCATAGCCCTCCCAGGCGACGATGTTGAGCGCGCCCTCGCCCTTGTCGATCGAGGCGGGATAGCTCGCGGCCGCCGGCGCGGCGGAAGCGACGGGCATCATGGCGAGCAGCGCAAGCGCGGTCGCGGGTCCAACGATCATCTTCGGCACGGAACACCTCTTCTTCAGGAGAGACTCACTTCGGGAGCGGGAGCGTCGCGACCGCCGCAGGATCCCAGGCGACGCGGATCGGATCGTGCAGGCGGGGCAGCGTCTCGGCATGCGAGACATGCGACTCGACGCGGGTGCCATCGTCCAGCGCCACGACGACCTTCGTCATCGCGCCGAGGAACACCTCGTCCTCGATGCGGCCGCTCTCGACATGCAGCCCGTCGGGCAGCGGCGCGCCGGCCGCGGCGATGCGGACCTTCTCCGGCCGCAGCACGAAGAGCCGGCCGTCGCGCGCGACGAGGCTCGATGTGCCGACGAAGCCGGCGACGAAGGCTGAGGCCGGGCGGTCGTAGATCTCTCGCGGCGTGTCGAGCTGCTCGATGCGCCCTTCGTTGAAGATCGCGATGCGGCTCGACATGGAGAGCGCCTCCTCCTGGTCGTGCGTCACGTAGAGAAAGGTGATGCCGACCTCGTCCTGGATGTGCTTCAGCTCGAGCTGCATCTCGCGCCGCAGCTTGAGATCGAGCGCGCCGAGCGGCTCGTCGAGCAGGAGGAGCAGCGGGCGGTTGACGATCGCTCGCGCGAGGCCGACGCGCTGGCGCTGGCCGCCGGAGAGCTGGTGCGGCCGGCGCTGCGCGAGCTTGCCGAGCTGCACGGTCTGCAGCACCTGCTCGACGCGTGCCGCGCATTCCTCGCGCTTCACGCCTTTTGCGCGCAGCCCGTAGGCGATGTTGTCGGCGACGCTCATGTGCGGAAAGAGCGCATAGTCCTGGAAGACGGTGTTGACGTTGCGATCGAACGGCGCGACGCGGGCGACGTCGACGCCGTCGAGCTCGATCGTGCCGGCGTCGGGCAGCTCGAAGCCGGCGATCATTCGCAGCGTCGTCGTCTTGCCGGAGCCCGACGGGCCGAGCAGCGTCAGGAACTCGCCGCGGCGCACGTCGAGGTCGACCGACTCCACCGCGACGGCGCCCTTGTAGGTCTTGCGCACCCCGCGAAGGCGCAGGACGACGTCGTCGGCCACGGTCGTGTCCATCTGCTTCGGAGCGCGGGCCAGGACATTCATCGTCGCGTCTAGTGCTTCACCATGACGTGCCGCGCGACCGTGTAGTCGTCGAGCGAGAGCATGGAGAGGTCCTTGCCGTAGCCGGAGTTCTTCAGGCCGCCGTGCGGCATCTCGTTGACCAGCATGAAGTGCGTGTTGATCCAGGTGCAGCCGTACTGCAGGCGGCTCGCGGTCGCCATCGCCTTGCCGATATCTTTCGTCCACACGGAGGACGCGAGCCCGTAGTCGGTATCGTTGGCCCAGGTCACCGCCTCGTCGACGTCGCTGAAGCGCGTCACCGAGACGACGGGTCCGAAGACCTCGCGCCGCACGATCTCGTCGTCCTGCCGCGCGCCGGCGACGACCGTCGGCTCGTAGAAGAAGCCGTTGCCCTCGACGGCCCTGCCGCCGGTGGCGATCTCGACGTGCGAGAGCGCCCGAGCGCGCTCGACGAAATCAGAGACGCGCGTGCGCTGCCGCGCGCTGATCAGCGGCCCGATCTCGGCGTCGGTGACGCTCGGCGGCCCATACTTGATGCTCGACACGGCGCTCGAGAGATCGGCGACGAGCTTGTCGTAGATCTTTGCGCCGGCATAGACGCGGCAGGCCGCGGTGCAGTCCTGGCCAGCATTGTAGTAGCCGAAGGTGCGCAGGCCGGAGACGACCTCCTCGAGGTCGGCGTCGTCGAACACGATGACCGGCGCCTTGCCGCCGAGCTCGAGATGCGTGCGGCGGATGTTGTGCGAGGCGGCCTCCAGCACGGCGCGCCCGGTCGAGACGTCGCCGGTCAGCGAGACCATCCGCACCAGGGGATGCGAGATCAGCGTCGCGCCGACGCTCTTGCCACGTCCGAGCACGAGGTTGAAGACGCCCGGCGGCAGGATGCCGGCGGCGATCTCGGCGAACTTCATCGCCGTCAGCGGCGTGTTCTCCGAGGGCTTCAGCACCATCGTGTTGCCGGCGGCGATCGCCGGCGCGACCTTCCAGGCCAGCATCATCAAGGGGTAGTTCCACGGCGCGATGGAGCCGACGACGCCGACGGGATCGCGGCGGATCATGCTGGTATGGCCGGCCATGTACTCGCCGGCCGCGGCGCCGCTCATGCAGCGCGCGGCGCCGGCGAAGAAGCGGAAGCAGTCGACGATCGCCGGCATCTCGTCCTCGATGACGCGGGCGAGCGGCTTGCCGCAGTTCAGGCTCTCGGCCTTGGCGATGTCCTCGGCGTTGGACTCGATCGCGTCGGCGATCTTGAGGAGCAGCGCCGAGCGCTCGGCCGGCGTCGTGCGCCCCCACGTGGCGAAGGCCTTGTCGGCGGCCGTCACGGCGGCATCGATCTGCTCGGCGCTCGCCTCGGGGATCGTCACGATGGTCGCGCCGGTGGCCGGATCGAGGATCGTCTCCTCAGGCCCGTGGCCCGCGGTGAAGTCGCCCCCGATGAGCAAGCCCTTCGTCATGCCGTGTCCTCTCGTCGGTCTTCAGGCCGTTCGCGCCAGCCCGCGCTCGCGCACCCAGTCTGTCACATCGTTCAGCGTCGCGGACAGTCGTTCCACGATATCGCGGACGTCGGCCTCCGAGACGATCAGCGGCGGGCAGAGCGCGATCGTGTCGCCGATCGCGCGCACGATAAGCCCGTGCCCGTGCGCGCGGGCAAAGACCTCGGCGCCGACAATGCCCGGCGGATCGAAGGTCGCGCGGGTCGCCTTGTCGGCGACGAGCTCGATGCCGGCGATGAGCCCGGTGCCGCGCACCTCGCCGACGAGCGGGTGCTCGGCGAGCGGCGCCAGCTCGCGATGCAGCAGCGCCCCCATGGCGGCGGCGTTGGCGACGAGACCGCGCTCCGCGATGATGTCGAGGTTCTCCATCGCCACCGCGCAGGCGACGGGATGGCCCGTCGTCGTGTAGCCGTGGCCGAAGCTCCGCAGCCGCGCCGAGTTGTCGGCGATCGCGTGGAAGATCGGATCGCTGATCAGCACCGCCGCCAGCGGGACGTAGGAGGAGGTGAGCTGCTTCGAGCAGACCAGGATGTCGGGGTCGATGCCGTAACGCTCGCTGCCAAACGTTGTGCCGAGCCGCCCGAAGCCGTTGATGACCTCGTCGGCGACGACGAGGATGTCGTGGCGACGGCAGATCGCCTGCATGCGCTGCCAGTAGCCGGCTGGCGGCGGGATGACGCCGCCCGCACCCATCAGCGGCTCACCGATGAAGGCGGCGATCGTCTCCGCGCCCTCGGCCGCGATGACCGCCTCGAGCTCGTCGGCGAGCCGGTCGACGAAGGCAGCCTCGCTCTCGCCCGGGTTTCCGAAGCGATAGAAGTGCGGGCAGGTGAGATGGCGGACCGGGATCGCCGGCAGGTCGAAGTCGGTATGATTGATCGGCAGGCCGGTGAGGCTCGCCGAGGCGATCGTCACGCCGTGGTAGCCCTTCTTGCGGGCGATGAAGGTCTTCTTCTTCGGAAGGCCCCGCGCGTTGTTGGCGTACCAGACCATCTTGACGACGGTATCGTTGGCTTCCGAACCGGAGTTGGTGAAGAACGCGTGCCTCAGCCGCGGCGGCGACATGGCGACGAGCCGCTCGCCGAGGTCGATCGCCGGATTGTTCGATTTGCCCGAGAACGAGTGGTAGAACGGCAGTTTCGCGAGCTGCCGCGCAGCCGCCTCGGCCAGGCGCCGCTCGCCGAAGCCGACGGCGACGCTCCAAAGGCCCGACATCGCCTCGACATACCTGTTGCCGGCATCGTCGAAGACATGGATGCCCTCGCCGCACTCGATGACGATCGGCCCGACCTCGGCATGGCGCCGCGCGTCGGTATAGGGGTGCAGCAAGTTGGCGATATCGCGTGCGGCGGGGCTGTTGGGGAGCGATGTCATGGGCCTCGTTATCGCGCGCCGAGCCGTCGTTGGCGAGGCCGCCGGTCGCATGGCGACCGCGGCGTCCTCGTCTCCGACCCGCCTTTAGTAAAGACGCGCGCGAATTCGTACGCAAGAGCTTGAAAAGAAGTTTCTTGCCGATAAAGTCGCTCGGCTTGACGGGGGCAAAACTCTTGATGCGACTGTCGTCGGAAGACTTCAAGGCGCGCGCCTTTCCAACGGGCGCATCGCGCCCGGTTGCGCCCCCGCTTGCGAGCGGTCCGGCACGAAGCTCGCTTCGCGGGCGCTGTCGACTGTCGCGTCGACAGTAGAGACTTATCGGGGGTGGCGGGTGACTGAGCTTATAGACGACGACGTCAAGACGCTGCATTCCATGGGCTACGCCCAGGAGCTGGCGCGCAGGATGAGCGGCTTCTCGAACTTCGCGATCTCGTTCTCGATCATCTGCATCCTCGCCGGCGGCATCACGTCGTTCCCCACCGCGATCTGCACCGGCTACGGCTTCGGCGTCGCGGTCGGATGGATCGTCGGCGGCGTCTTCGCGCTCATCGTCGCGGCCGGCCTCGCGCAGATCGGCTCCGCCTATCCGACGGCGGGCGGGCTCTACCACTGGTCGTCGATCCTCGGCGGTCGCGGCTGGGGCTGGGCGACGGCCTGGATCAACCTGATCGGCCTGATCTTCGTCGTCGCCGCCGTGGACGTCGGCGTCTACACGCTGTTCCAGGGCCTGGTCGCACCGGTGTTCCACATCGACGCCTCTGCCTGGGGCTTCAAGGAGCAGACGATCGCGGTGATCCTGATCGCCGGCAGCCAGGGTCTGTTCAACCATCTCGGGATCAAGGTCACGACGATGCTGACCGACTTCTCGGGCTACCTGATCTTCGTCGTCGCCGTCGTGCTGACGCTCACCTTCCTGGTTTGGGGCGCGACCTTCGACCTGTCGCGGCTCTTCACCTTCGTCAACACGACGGGCGCGCCGGGCGGCGGCTTCGTGCCCGACGCGCGCTCGGCCGTCGTCGCCTTCCTGATCGGCCTGCTCTACCCGCTGTTCACCATCACCGGGTTCGATGCCTCCGCGCATACGTCCGAAGAGACGGTGAACGCGCGCGTGGCGGTGCCGCGCGGCATGCTGCAGGCGGTGTTCTGGTCGCTGATCTTCGGCTTCGTGATGGCGGCGTCGTTCGTGCTCGCGAGCCCCGATCTCGCGGCCACCGCGAAGGACGGCGCCAACGCCTGGTTCAACATGTACGCCAAGCTGCCGGCCCCCGTCTGGCTGAAGGACATCCTGGCGATCGCCATCGTCGTCTCGAACTATCTGTGCGGCCTCGCCTGCCTCACCTCGACGTCGCGGATGATCTTCGCCTTCTCGCGCGACGGCGGCCTGCCCGGGTCGTCGCTGTGGAAGAAGGTCAGCCCGAGGTGGCGCACGCCGGTACCGGCGATCTGGCTCGGCGTCGTGCTGGCAATCGCCTCGACGCTGTACTCGCCGGCCTTCGCGGCGCTGGCGGCGGGTTGCGCGCTGTTCCTCTATCTCTCCTACGCGATGCCGATCGGTGCGGGCCTGCTCGCGATCGGCAAGAGCTGGACGACCTTCGGACCGTTCACGCTCGGTGTCTGGTACAAGCCGCTGGCGGCGATAACCGTCGTCGGTGTGCTCATCCTGCTCTACGCCGGCCTGCAGCCGCCCAACGACATCATCCAGAACTACGCGATCGGCGTCGGCGTGCTGCTGGTGGTCCTGTGGTTCGGCCTCGAGCGCCGCCGCTTCAAGGGACCGCCGATCGGCAGCGCCGCCCTGGCCGAGCGCCAGGCGGTCATCGCGCGGGAAGAGCAGGCGCTCGTCTAGCGCTCTCACCGGCCCGGCGCCGTCCGCACCGGCGCCGGTCGCGGCCGCGCGCTGCTCAGGCGGGCTTGTATTGCGCGTCGCTGACCTTCTCGAGCCAGTCGACGGGCGAGCCGTTCAGCTTCTCCTGGACGGCGATGTGGCTCATCGCTGTCGTGGCGGTGGCGCCGTGCCAGTGCTTCTCGCCGGGCGCGAACGAGATCACGTCGCCGGGCCGGATCTCCTCGACCGCGCCGCCGTCGCGCTGCGCCCACCCGCAGCCGGAGACGACGATCAGCGTCTGGCCGAGCGGATGCGTGTGCCAGGCCGTGCGGGCGCCCGGCTCGAAGGTGACGAGCGCGCCGGCGACCCGCCCCGGCTCGGGCGTATCGAACAGCGGATCGAGCCGGACCGTGCCGGTGAAGTACTCGGCCGACGGCGTGGTGGACGGCCGCGAGCCGGCGCGCTTGATTTCCATCGATGATCTCCTCGAGCGACGGCGCGGTGGCGCCCGCCGCAACGCCAGCATCTAGGCCGGCGCGGCGCTTCGGTCATCCGCCTCGCGACGCTCGATTATCGATAAGCGGGCCGAAACCCCGAGCCACCGCCGGTTGAATTCGCCCGGCAGGCGCCATATGCCGGGGCATCATGGACATTCAAGCTCTCACCGGCCACGCGCCGCTGGTCCCGCCGCCCGGCGCCCGGCGGCCGGCGGCGCCCTTCCTGCCGATGAGCCGCGCCGAGATGGACGCGCTCGGCTGGGATGCCTGCGACATCGTGCTGGTCACCGGAGACGCCTACGTCGATCACCCCAGCTTCGGCATGGCGATCATCGGCCGGCTGCTCGAGGCGCAGGGCTTTCGCGTCGGCATCATCGCGCAGCCGGACTGGCAGTCGGCCGAGCCGTTCAAGGCGCTGGGCAGGCCCACCCTGTTCTTCGGCGTCACCGGCGGCAACCTCGACTCGATGGTCAACCGCTACACCGCCGACCGGCGGCTGCGCCACGACGACGCCTATACCGCCGGCGGCGAGGGCGGGAAGCGGCCGGACCGCTGCACCATCGTCTACACGCAGCGCTGCCGGGAGGCGTTTAAAGACGTGCCGATCGTGCTCGGCGGCATCGAGGCCTCGCTGCGCCGCATCGCGCACTACGACTACTGGTCCGACAAGGTGCGCCGGTCGATCCTGGCCGACGCCAAGGCCGATCTCCTGATCTACGGCAATGCCGAGCGCGCCGTCGTCGAGGTGGCGAACCGCCTCGCCGCCGGCGAGGCCCCGCGCGAGCTCGACTCGATCCGCGGCGTCGCCCTGTTCCGCCGCGTGCCCGACACCTACACGGAGCTGCTCGCCGACGACCTCGACTCCGACGACGAGGGGGCAAGCCGCCAGCGCGACGCCACGGTGATCCGCCTGCCGTCCTACGAGCAGGTCGTCGACGACAAGGAGGCCTACGCCCGCGCCTCGCGCGTGCTGCACCGCGAGGCCAACCCCGGCAACGCCCGCGCGCTGGTCCAGCGCCACGGCGACCGCGACCTGTGGCTGAACCCGCCGCCGATCCCGCTCACGTCGGCCGAGATGGACGCGGTCTACGACCTGCCCTACGCCCGCGCGCCGCACCCCTCCTACGGCGACGCCAAGATTCCGGCCTGGGACATGATCAAGTTCTCGGTGACGATCATGCGCGGCTGCTTCGGCGGCTGCACCTTCTGCTCGATCACCGAGCACGAAGGCCGCATCATCCAGAACCGCTCCGAGGGCTCGGTGCTGCGCGAGATCGAGCGCATCCGCGACAAGACGCCGGGCTTCACCGGCGTGATCTCCGACGTCGGCGGGCCGACCGCCAACATGTACCGGATGGCCTGCAAGGACCGAAGATCGAGGCGGCCTGCCGGCTGCCGTCCTGCGTCTTCCCCGACATCTGCCCGAACCTCAACACCTCGCACGACGACCTCATCCGCCTCTACCGCAAGGTGCGCGAGGTGAAGGGCGTGAAGAAGGTGATGGTGGCGTCGGGCGTGCGCTACGACCTCGCGGTGAAGAGCCCCGAGTACGTGAAGGAGCTCGTCACCCACCACGTCGGCGGCTACCTCAAGATCGCGCCCGAGCACACCGAGCGCGGGCCGCTCGACAAGATGATGAAGCCGGGCATCGGCACCTACGACCGCTTCAAGGAGATGTTCGACGAAGCGGCCAAGCAGGCCGGCAAGAAATATTATTTGATCCCCTACTTCATCGCCGCGCACCCCGGCACCACCGACGAGGACATGCTGCACCTCGCGCTGTGGCTGAAGAAGAACCGCTACCGCGCCGACCAGGTGCAGACCTTTTTGCCCTCGCCCATGGCCACGGCGACGGCGATGTACCACACCGAGATCAACCCGCTGCGCGGCGTGCGGCGCGGCGGCAGCGAGCCGGTGGACGCGATCAAGGGCATGCGCCAGCGGCGGCTGCACAAGGCCTTCCTACGCTACCACGACCCCGAGAACTGGCCGCTGCTGCGCGAGGCGCTGCGCGCCATGGGCCGCGCCGACCTGATCGGCCCGCGGCCGGACCAGCTCGTGCCGGCGGGGCAGCCGGTGGTGCGGGCCGGCGGCGGGGCGCGGCCGGCGCTGCGGAAGGGCGGGGTGCACCGGTTCACGACGAAGGGCGTGCCGGTGCGGAGGTGAGTATATAGGACCCAATCCCCTCATGGTGAGGAGCGCGCAGCGCGTCTCGAACCACGAGGGCTCCAGGAGGCGAGATCGCGGGACCGCCTCGTGGTTCGAGACGGCCTTCGGCCTCCTCACCATGAGGCTACTGAGTCGTCGGCCACCGGCAAAGCCGCTCGGCACCGAAGCCTGCGACGTGGTGAGCGTGCGTGATGCCGGCGACAAGGAAAGGGCCGCCTATGACGACCTCTAAGCCCGCGCCCGGCTACGTTCCAAACCCCGACTATTCTCAGCAGGACTGGGACGAAGTCTCCGACACGCCGGAGCTGACCGACGCCCAGATCACGGAGCTGCGGCCGAACGGCGAAGGCCTACCCGTCGAGCTGGCCGATGCGATCAAGCGTCTTGGCGGCCGTCCGAAATCCGAAGCTAAGGCCGTGCCGGTCTCCTTGCGCGTGCCCCCCGACGTGCTCGCGGCCTACAAAGCCGATGGTCCTGGTTGGCAAACCCGAATGAACCAGGCGCTCGCAGCCGGCCTACGAAAGCGGAGGTAGGCCACCGGTGACAAAACTGTTTGTAGTCTAACTTTCAGATCCGATGCCGCCAAGACCGCGAGCGGTCATCCTATTTCGTCTCCGACCCGCGCATCGACGTCCGCATCTGACGGTCGAGCCTCTTTCTCCATCACCGCCGCAAAAAACCCGTCCGTCCCATGCCGCGCCGGCATCAGCGCCAGATACGCGGCATCCCCCACCCCAACCCCAGCCTCACCCACCGGCACCACCCACCACCCCGGATGCGCGGCCAGAAACCCCGCCACCTGCGCCTCGTTCTCCTCGCTCAGCAGCGAGCACGTCGCGTAGACGAGCCGGCCGCCGGGCTTCACGAGGCGGGCGGCGCTGGCCAGGATGCGCGCCTGCAGCGGCAGCAGCGTCTCGAGCCCCGACTCGCGCCAGCGGGCGTCGGGGTTGCGGCGCCAGGTGCCGGTGCCGCTGCAGGGCGCGTCGACCAGCACGCGGTCGAAGCCCTCCCTGTGGCGCTTCACCCAGCGATCGGTCTCGCTCGCGAGCAGCCGCGTCTCGATGTTGTGCAGCCCGGCGCGGCGAAAACGCTCGGCGGCGCGCTTCAGGCGGCCTTCCGAGACGTCGCAAGCGACGACGCGGCCCTTGTTGGCCATGGCGGCGGCGAGCGCGAGCGTCTTGCCGCCGGCGCCGGCGCAGAAATCCACGACGCGCTCGCCGGGCGCGGCGCCGACCAGCAGGGCGACGAGCTGCGAGCCCTCGTCCTGGATCTCGACCTCGCCGCGCTCCAGCATCGGCAGGTCGGCAAGCGACGGCTTTTGCCGCACGCGAATGCCGTAGGGTGCCAAACCACACGGCTCGGCCGGCAGGCCGAGGTCGCGCAGGGCGCGGAGCATGTCGTCGCGTGTCGCCTTGAGCGGGTTGACGCGCAGGTCGAGCGGCGGCGGCGCCAGCATCGCGGCGAGCTCGCGCGCGAACGCGTCGCCGAACCGCTGCCGCAGCGGCGCGACTGCCCAGGGCGGGCACTCGACGCGCACCTCTTCCGGCATGTCGGGATGCGCGATCGTGCGGCCCTGCATCTTGCCGACCAGCGCGCGCTCGTCGTCCGTCAGCACGGCTGGCGCGAATCGCCCGCCGCCGAACAGGCCGCGGACCTGCTCCGGCGTGCGGCCTTCGAGCGCCAGCCAGGCCAGCAGCCGGTGGCGCGGCGTCGCCGGGCGCCCGTGCCGTCCGAGCCACCAGTCGAGACGCGCCTGGTGCCGCAGCAGCGCGTAGAGCAAGTCGACGATCGCCGCGCGATCCCGGCCGCCGATTGCGCGCCGCGCCCTGAACCACGCCGAGACGACGGCATCGGCGGGACGCGCGGCGCTCAGGAGGTCGTCGAGCAGATCGAGGGTGGCTTGCAGGCGGGCGGCGGGAGACACGGGCCTCTCTCTGGCCGGCCGCCCCCGCGCTTTCAAGCGCAACGCGTGGCCTCGGCGCGCCGACCGGTGTATGGGGCGCGCTCCCAAAATCTCGGATCGCACCTTGAGCCCACCGATCACCGGCGTCGGCATCGACTTCGGCACCACCAACAGCGTCGTCGCTTTCGCCCATGCCGACGGCCGCGTCGAGAGCGCGATGTGGCCGACCCCGAGGGGCCGACCTCGACCTTCCGCACCGCGCTCACCTTCTGGCGCGAGGGGCGCGAGGTGCGCCATGTCGCCGGGCCGGAGGCGATCGCGCGCGCCGAATCGCCGGTCGGCGAGCAGCGCTTCGTGCAGTCGCTGAAGACCTATCTTGCGAGCCGCGCCTTTGCGGAGACGCGGCTCTACGGCCAGCGCTTCACGATCGAAGCGCTGGTCGCCACCTTCCTCGCCGACCTGACGGCGGGCCACGCCCTCGGCGCCGCGATCGTCGGCGGCCGTCCCGTCACCTTCGCGGGCCAGAACGCCGACAAGGAACTTGCCGTTTCGCGCCTGCAGGCCGCCTACGCGCAGGCCGGCATGCCCGGCGTCGCGCTGGCCTACGAGCCGCTCGGCGCGGCCTACTGGTACGCGCGCGGGCTCACCCGCGACGAGACCGTGCTCGTCGCCGACTTCGGCGGCGGCACCAGCGACTTCTCGGTCATGCGCTTCTCGCGGCAGGCGGGGCGCGGCGCCGCGCGGGTCGTGGCGGAGCCGCTGTCGCACGCCGGCATCGGCATCGCCGGCGACACGT
Organism: Beijerinckiaceae bacterium RH AL1; assembly: GCA_901457705.2. Classification (NCBI taxonomy): domain Bacteria; kingdom Pseudomonadati; phylum Pseudomonadota; class Alphaproteobacteria; order Hyphomicrobiales; family Beijerinckiaceae; species Beijerinckiaceae bacterium RH AL1. Next base: position 3,806,496 of record LR590083.2, on the reverse strand, counting down.
TCGACTATCGCATCCTCGATCACGTCGTCTCGCCGCGGCTCGGCAAGGGCGCCACCTATCGCTCGTTCGACAAGGCGCTGCCGATCCCGGCGTACGTGCACGCCTCCTTCGCGCAATGGCATCAGCTGTCGTGGCTGAAGTCGGGCACCATCCTCGCCGACCTGCGCAAGCTCGCCGCGGCGAGCGATCGCGGCGACGAGCTCGAGGCTTTGGCGACGATCGTCGAGATGGACATGGGCCTCGCGCTCTACCGCGCCGTCGGCGAGACCAAGGCGGCGCTGTCGCGCGCCGACGCCGCGCCGCTGCGCTTCTCCGGCTTCGACGTCTCGATCGAGGCCGAGGTGACGCGGGCCGACTTCGAGGGGTGGATCAAGGACGATCTCGCGGCAATCGAGGCGACGGTCGACGACGCCCTCGCGCGCGCCGGCATCGGCGACGACGGCGTCGACGCGGTCTTCCTCACCGGGGGCACCTCGTTCGTACCGGCGGTGCGCGGCCTCTTCGCGCGGCGCTTCCGGCCGGAGCGCCTGCACCAAGGCGATGCGTTCCAGTCCGTCGCCTCGGGGCTGGCGCTGCTGGCGGCGGACCGGGCCGCGTGAAGCGGGCCGGCCCGCGCGTCAGTCCCGCCGCTTCAGCCGTGCCGCGAAAAACCCGTCGAGGCCGGCGAAGCGCGGATCCTCGTCGGGCAGGTGCGAGGGCAGGCTGCGCAGCTCGCCCAGCGGGGTGACGATCTCGGTAAGTCCGCCGACCTCGTGCGGTTCGATCGGCGAGCGCATCACGTCGGGGTTGCGGCGCAGCAGCGCGGCGATGTGCGCCTCGCCTTCCTCGGGCTCGATCGAGCAGGTGCAGTAGACCAGCGTGCCGCCGGGGCGGGTCAGCTCCACCGCCTTGTCGAGCAGGCGCGCCTGCAGCGCCGACAGGCTCGCGAGGTCGCCGGGGCGCTTCACCCAGGCGATGTCGGGATGACGGCGAAGCGTGCCGGTGCCAAGGCAGGGCGCATCGAGCAGCACGGCATCGAAGGGCTGCGCCTTGAGGCTCGTCGCATCGGCGACGATCAGCTCGGCATCGAGCCCGAGCCGCTCGAAGTTGGCGGAGAGCCGCTTGAGCCGCTCGGCGGAGCGGTCGATCGCCGTCACCTGCGCGCCAGCGGCGGCGAGCTGGGCCGCCTTGCCGCCCGGCGCCGCGCAGAAGTCGGCGACGCGCTGGCCGGGCGTGACGCCGAGCAGCGCGGCGGGCAGGGCGGCGGCGGCATCCTGCACCCACCACGCGCCCTCGTCGTAGCCCGGCAGCGACTCGATCGCCTCGTGCGTCTCGAGCCGGATCGACCCGGTCGGCAGCAGGCGGCCGCCGAGCCGCTCCGCCCAGCCCGCTGCGTCAGCCTTCGCGGTGAGGTCGAGCGTCGGCTCGCGACGGTTGGCGGCGGCGATGGCCCGCGCCGTCTCCTCGCCGTAGGCTTTGCGCCAGCGCTGGGCGAGCCAGCCCGGCACGTCCTGGTCGAGCGGGTCGCTCGTCGCCAGCACCTCGTCGCGGGCGCGGGCGATGTTGCGCAAGACCGCGTTCACGAGGGCCGCGAACGGCGCGGTGCGCTTCTCGAGCCGCGCGGCGCGCACGGCGAGATCGACGGCGGCGTGATCGGGCACGTCGAGCAGCACGATCTGCGCGGCGCCGACGATGAGGATCCATTCGAGTTCTGGCGCCTGCTTCGGCAGGCCGGTCTCGAGCCGCTTGGCAATCGCGCCGCGCAGCGTGCCGAGACGGCGAAGCGCCGCCGTGACGATGGAGCGGGCGAGCGCCCGGTCGCGACCGTCGATGTTTTGCAGGCGCCCGGGCACAGCCGTCGGGGAGAAGCGATCTTCGAGCGTATGACCCTTGGCGACGATGTCCTGGAGGATGAGGGCCGCCGCGACCCGGACCATCAGGCCGGGGTGGCGCTCGGCCTCGGCGCGGTCGGCGGCCTGTTGCGCGGCAAGCGCCCCGGGCGAGCCGTGCCGTTGCGTCTTCGGCTTCGCCCCCGGGCGCCGCGACTCGACCAAATCACCTGCTCCTGTCCGCCGAAGCGAAGCCTACCATAGACCGCCGCGAGGCGGCGACATCGCGGCGGTCTAAGGTTTTCGTGAGCTAGATGTCGGACGAGTCGTCGTAGCCGTAGTCGCTCAGGTCCTGCGCGTCGTCCTGCGCCGAGTTGGGGTCGACGCCGTAGTCGCGCATGTCCTGGCTGGAGTCCTGCTGGGCGTTCGCGGCATCGTTGGCCTGGGCCGGATCGCTGCCGCCATAGTAGTTGTTGACGATGGTTTCGTTGCTGCCGCCTGGTGTGTCGCCGAAGCCCGGAACGCCCGAGGCAATGCCGAGGCCGCTGCCGGCATGGCCGCTGCGAAACAGGCTGCCGATTGCGTCCGCCGCCAGCACGCCACCGGCGACGCCGGCCGCCGTACCGAGGGCGCCGTGCAGGAACCCGCCGCCTCCGCCCGCCTGCGGCTGGCCGCCCCAGGGGCCGCCCTGCTGCGGCGGCGGCGCATAGCCCTGCTGCTGATAGTTCGGCGGCGGATAGCCCTGCGGCGCGCCGCCCTGGTTCCAGACCGGCGCACGCGGGGGCGCCGGCTGCTGCTGCGCGCCGCCGCCGAAGATGCTCGACAGGAAGCCGCCGCCGCCCTGCGGCTGCTGGCGCTGCTCCAGTTCCTGGACGTGCTGCTCGAGCTGCTGCAGGCGGTCGTTGGCGGCCTGCAGAGCCTGATCCTGCACGAGGACGGTCTGTGCCAGGAGATAGGGGGCGTAGGGTTGCGCGCGAACCTGCTCGTTGATGAGCTGCTCGGCCTCCCGGTCGCGGAAATTGTTGGCGTTGGGTCGCATCCGATCGAACAGGCCCTGCAGGAGCTGGCGTTCTTCGGGTGACATCGACGTTCTCCCATCAAGTCCCGGGCGTCAGGTGCGCCCGCAGCCGAGCATATGGTGCGGTGGTATGTTGCCTGCTAGGCGGTCCGGTCGTCCTACGACTTCAATGCGTTGCGTGCGCGACGCTGCGCCCGGTGATCAGCGCGTCCTTCACGTCAGCCGAGACGTACGCCAGCGCAGCGCCGACCGCCACGAGGAAGGCCAAGGGAACGACCCGCCACAGGGCCGCCGGCCTCCTGGGCGCCGGACCCTCTCGCGCCGGTGCCGTGCTGGCCGACGTGAGCAAGGTTTCATGCTCGGCCATGATCTCGTTTTCGCGCGAATGCCAACCAAGTGCCGACGTTGCAAGGGGCTGCATGCTCACCTGCTAAGTTTGGGCTGAAAAGTATTCAATGTTTGCCCGCCTCCGCGGTTCCCGCAGTGCAGCATGCGGCATTGTGACTTGGTCTCTCAGCGGGCGCGACGCATTGTGGCGACGAGGCGAGCGCTGATTGCGCACCGCAACCGACGGCGAGAGCTGTCGCAAGGATCGAGAGGGACGGCAGCGCCATGACCACGCGCGTCGAAAAGGCGATGGGCACGACGACCGCAACGACGACCGCGTCGAGCGAGGAGCAGACGGTTCTCGTCATCCTCGTCGCGCTGTCGTTTTCGCATCTCGTCAACGACACGATCCAGTCGCTGGTGCCGTCGGTCTATCCGATCCTGAAGACGTCGTTCAGGCTCGATTTCGGGCAGATCGGCCTTATCACGCTGGCCTTCCAGCTGACGGCCTCGCTGCTGCAGCCGCTCGTCGGCGCGCTGACCGATCGCCGCCCCAGCCCGTACTCGCTGGCGGTCGGCATGGCGTTCTCGCTTTGCGGCCTCGTGCTGCTGTCGCGCGCCTCGAGCTTCCACGTCATCCTCGGCGCCGCCGCGCTCGTCGGCGTCGGCTCGTCGATCTTCCATCCCGAGGCCTCGCGAATCGCCCGCGCCGCCTCGGGCGGCCGGCACGGCTTCGCGCAGTCGCTGTTCCAGGTCGGCGGCTACTGGGGCGCAGCCCTCGGGCCGCTGCTCGCCGCCTTCGTCGTCGTGCCGAACGGCCAGCATTCGATCGGCTGGTTCGCCGGCATCGCCTTCGTCGGCATCGTCACGCTCTCGGCGATCGGCAACTGGTATGCGCGCCGCGTGCTGTCGCGACCCAAGACGGCGCGCAAGGTCGAGGCGCGGCCCAGCCTGTCGCGCGGCAAGATCGCCGTGACTATCGCGATCCTGCTGGCGCTGATCTTCTCGAAGTTCTTCTACATGGCGAGCCTGTCGTCGTACTTCACCTTCTACCTCATGCAGAAGTTCGGCGTCGGCGTGCAGACGGCGCAGCTCTTCCTCTTCGCCTTCCTGATGGCGACGGCGGTCGGCACGTTCTTCGGCGGTCCGATCGGCGACCGCATCGGCCGGCGCGCGGTGATCTGGGGCTCGATCGTCGGCGCGCTGCCGCTCACCCTGATCATGCCGCACGTCGGCCTTGCGATGACCGGCGTTCTCGCGGTGCTGATCGGGCTCGTGCTATCGTCCGCCTTCCCGGCGATCATCGTCTTCGCGCAGGAGCTGTTGCCGGGTCGCATCGGCATGGTGACGGGCCTGTTCTTCGGCTTCGCCTTCGGCATGGGCGGCCTCGGCGCCGCGCTGCTCGGCCAGCTCGCCGACGCGACGAGCATCACCTTCGTCTACGGCTTGACCGCGTTCCTGCCGGCGATCGGCCTGCTCGCGTGGTTTCTGCCGCGATTGGAGAAGGCGTAGCGCGGCAGAGCCTTGCCGCCGCGACGTGCCTCAGTGCTTCACGCAGGAACAGTTGGCGATGACGCTGGCATGGGCGACGCGCGCGAAGCATGCGTTCGTGTAGGTTTTGAACCCACCATGTTTTTCCGCGCAGACGGGCTTGAAGATCAGCGGGCAGACTTCGGCTCTTGCCGCCGACGCGTCGATCAGAAATGCGGCGATCGCGATGCAGACTATCGGAGCATATTTCATAAATACCTCCTGAATAAAGCTAGGCTGCCCATTTGTCGGCATCCAATAGAGGGCACGACAATAGTTCGGCAAAGCGCGCGATGTGGCAATCCGAACTTTAGACGAAGATGCTCATCGCGCGATCGCCAGCAGCGCATCGAGATCGACGTGCGCCGCGACATGTGCGGCAACGGCGTCGAGCGCAGCTTCCTGCCCGGCTTCGTACGCCTTGCCATCGCTCGCGGCGCCGATACGGGCCAGCAGCGCGGCGCGCTGCGCGTCGTCCGCGAAGAGCCCGTGCACGTAGCAGCCGGCAACCAGCCCATCTGCGGAGATCGCGCCATCGCTGCGACCATCCGCGAACGTCGCGAAGGGCCGCGCCGACGGCGTCGTCTCGCCCATGTGCATCTCGTAGCCGGCGAACGCGACGCCGTCCGCCGTGCCGGTGACAGGCGCGAGGCGCTTCGCCTCGCCGAGCTCGGTGTCGACGTCGAGGTAGCCGAGCCCCGCGACGCGGCCCGGCGCGCCTTCCAGGCCGCGCGGATCGGCGACGCTGCGGCCGAGCATCTGGTAGCCGCCGCAGAGCCCGAGCACGCGGCCGCCGCGGCGCACGTGCGCGGCAAGGTCGATGTCCCAGCCCTCGCGGCGGAACGCGGCGAGGTCGGCGATCGTCGTCTTCGAGCCGGGCAGGACGACGAGCTGCGCCTCGACCGGCAGCGGGGTGCCGGGCGCAACGGTTTGTAGACGAACGGCTGGCTCGTGGCGCAGGGGATCGAGATCGTCGAAGTTCGAGATGCCGGGCAGCAGCGGCACGGCGATGGTCAGCGTGCCGGCATCGTTGGGGCGCCAACCACGAAGGGCGAGCGAATCCTCCGCCGGCAGCAGCGCCGCGGCCTCGCAATGCGGCACGAGCCCGAGCGCCGCCCAGCCCGTGCGCTCGGCGATCATCGTCATGCCCTCGTCGAACAGCGAGGGATCGCCGCGGAAGCGGTTGACGATGAAGCCTGCGATCATCGCCGCGTCGGCGGGGTCGAGCACGGCCTTGGTGCCGACGATCTGCGCGATGACGCCGCCCCGGTCGATGTCGCCGAGCAGCACGACGGGGACGTCGGCGGCGCGCGCAAATCCCATGTTGGCGATGTCGCGCGCGCGCAGGTTGATCTCGGAGGCGCTGCCGGCGCCCTCGACGAGCACGAGGTCGGCCTCGCGCTTCAAGCGCGCGAAGCTTTCGAGCACGGCCGGCATCAGACGCGGCTTCCACTCCTGGTAGGCGCGCGCCTCGGAGCGGCCGGCGACCTTGCCCTGCACGACGATCTGCGCACCGGTGCCGCTCTGCGGCTTCAGGAGCACGGGGTTCATGTCGACGGTCGGCGGCACGCGGCAGGCGCGGGCCTGCAGCCATTGCGCGCGGCCGATCTCGCCGCCGTCCGCCGTCACGGCAGCGTTGTTCGACATGTTCTGCGGCTTGAACGGGCGCACCGCGAGCCCGCGATCGGCGAAGACGCGGCAGAGCCCCGCAACGATCAGCGACTTGCCGACGTCAGACCCGGTGCCCTGAATCATCAGGCACTTCGTCATGGCCGCCCACCTTCGCGGCAGCGCACGGTCATGAGACGTCTCAAGTCGCGCTCGCGCGGTCCGTCGCCCAGTAGGCCAGTGCGAGCAGCGGAAAAGCCGTCCCCACGATGCACGCCGCCGTCCAGCCGCCGTGAGCATAGGCGACGCCGGCCACAAACGACCCGAGCGCGCCGCCGAGGAAGAAGATGGCCAGGAACAGCCCGTTGAGCCGCCCGCGCGCTTCGGCACCGAGCGAAAAGATCGCGCGCTGGCCGGTGACGAGGCTCATCGCCACCGCCGCATCGAGCACGAAAGCGGCGACGACGAGGATGGCGACGGAGTGCAGAAGGGCGCCGGCAAGGGCGGCGGGGAAGCTGACCACTGCTGCGACCATCGCGACACCGGTGACGAGGCGCGTGTAGCCGGCATCCGCCGCGCGGCCGGCAAAGGGCGAGGCGATGGCGCCGCCGGCGCCGACCAGCGCGAAGAGCCCAATGTCGACCTGGCTGAAGCGAAACTCCGGCCCCTCCAGGAGAAGCGGCGCCGCCGTCCAGAACAGGCTGAAGCCTCCGAACATGCCGGCCTGGTAGGCGGCGCGCCGCTGCAGCACCTCGGTGTCGCGCAGGAGCGGCCACAGCGAGGCGAGCACGCGCATGTACGGCATGCCCTCCGGCCGCCGCACCGGCAGGCGTAGCGCCAGCGTCAGCGCGACGCCTGCGGTCACGACCGCGCTGAGCGCGAAGATCGCGCGCGCGCCGGCAAAATGCGCGGCGAAGCTCGCGGCGGGGCGCGACAGCATGATGCCGAGCAAGAGGCCCGAGACGACGGTGCCGACGACGCGACCGCGCGTTGCGTCCGTGGCGAGGTGGCCGGCGAAGGGCACGATGACCTGCACCGTGCTCGCCGTGACGCCGATCGCCAGCGAGGCCGCGAGGAACGCACCGGCCGTTGGGGCCAAGGCGACGCCGGCGAGAGATGCCACCAGGATCGCCAGCGTGACGACGACGAGCTTGCGGTTCTCGACGATGTCGCCGAGCGGCACGATGAAGAGCAGTCCCGCCGCGTAGCCGAGCTGCGTCACGGTGACCAGCAGGCCGGAGAGCGCGACGGACAGGCCGTAGTCGCGGCTGATGATGCCGACGATCGGCTGGACGTAGTAGAGGTTGGCGACGATGATCCCGCAGGCCACGGCCATCAGGAGGATCACGCCGCGCGGCGCCTCCCGGGTCGGGTCTTCGGCGAGGCTGACGTCACGGGTCATGTGGTTTCCAGGTGCCGGCGGACGCGCGGCGCATTATGTGCGGTGCAAGGAGACCCTGCATATGAGCGACGAACAAGCAGAAGCAAAGGCGCGCGAGCTGCCGCCAGCCGCACAGCGCGCGCTGGCCGAGGCGGCGGAGCGCCGCCGCAAAGCGGAGGCGGTGGAACGTCCCAAGGAGGTCGCCGGCCGTGGCGGCGCCGAGCCCGTGCGCTACGGCGATTGGGAAGTTAAGGGCCTGGCCTCGGATTTTTAGGGGCGCCTCGCCACGGTCCTCAGCCCCGCCGGAACGCCCGCAGCGCCGCCTCCAGCCGCGTCCAGGCCGGCTCGCTGCCCGGCAGCCCGAACCTGAGCCAGCTCGGCTCGGCTGCGAAGGGGCGCGCGAGGATGCCGTGGGCGGAGAGCGTCGCAAAAAGGTCCGGCGCGGCGGGATGCGAAATGAGCCGGAAAAGCGGCGTCTCGCCGAGCGGGCGGGCGCCGACGCGGGCGAGCAGCGCGCCGAGACGCGCGCCGTCCTGCGCCAGCCGGCGCCGCGCGGTCTCGAGCCAGGCGTCGTCGGCGAGCGCCCGCGTCGCCACGGCGAGCGCCGGGCCGGAGACAGGCCAGGGGCCCAGCATCGCGCGCAGGGCCTCCGCCTGTCGCTCCGGCGCGACGGCGAAGCCGAGCCGCAGGCCGGGCAGGCCGTACATCTTGCCGAACGAGCGCAGCACCAGCGCGCCCTGGGTGGGCAAGCGCGGGATCAGGCTCGCGGGCGGCGGCAGGGCATCCGCGAAGGCCTCGTCGACGACGAGGGCGCCGACGCGGCGGGCGAGGGTCGCCAGCGCCTCGGGCGCGTGCAGGCGGCCGTCGGGGTTGTTCGGGTTCACGACTACGGCGACGTCGGCGCCCGCCAGGGCGTCGAGGTCGGGCGCCTCGCGGAGCTTGGCGTCTGCGGCGCGGAAGACGCGGGCGAACTCGGCGTAGGTCGGCGAGAGCACGCGCACGTCGCGTCCCGGGCAGAGGGCCGGCAGCCGCTGGATGAGCGCCTGGGTGCCCGGCGCCGCGACGAGCGCGCAGCCGGGCGGCACCCGAAATCGGGCGGCCGCGACGCGCTCGAGCGCCGCCAGCGCCGAGGCCGAGGGCAGCGTCGCGAAGGCGTCGAGCGCGATCTCGCCGACGGGATAGGGGACGGGGTTGATGCCGGTCGAGAGGTCGACCCACGGCTGCGGGGCGGCGGGATAGAGCCGCCGCGCCGCATCGAGCGCGCCGCCGTGATGGGTGAAGGGCGAGGTCACGGCCGCAGCCTGAAAGGGCGCGTCTACGGCTGCCATGCGGGGGCGGCCGCGGCGGCCTCCTCGGCCTTGCCGCCGTCGATCGCGCGCGTCAGCGCACGCAAGACCTCGGTGACGTTCGTGCGCGTTGCCGAGGAGAGCCGCAGCGGCGTTGCCCCGCAAGCGCGGCGCAGGCGCTCCACCTGCTTCTTCAGGTGGTCCGGCTCGCAGACGTCGACCTTCGACAGCGCGACGATCTCGCGCTTGTCGACGAGCCCGCCGCCATAGGCCTCGAGCTCGTGGCGCACGGTCTTGTAATCCTGCCCGGCGTGCTCGCCGTTGGCGTCGACGAGATGAAGGATCACGTTGCAGCGCTCGACATGGCCGAGAAAACGGTCGCCGAGGCCGACGCCCTCGTGCGCGCCCTCGATGAGGCCGGGGATGTCGGCCAGAACGAACTCGCGCCCGTCGACGCCGACGACGCCGAGCTGCGGGTGCAGGGTGGTGAAGGGGTAGTCGCCGATCTTCGGCTTGGCGGCCGAGACCACCGAGAGGAAGGTCGACTTGCCGGCGTTGGGCAGGCCGACGAGCCCGGCATCGGCGATGAGCTTGAGGCGCAGGATGATGGTGCGCTCCTCGCCCGGCTCGCCGGGGTTTGCGCGGCGCGGCGCCTGGTTGGTCGAGGTCTTGAAGTAGGCGTTGCCGAAGCCGCCGTTGCCGCCGCGGCAGATGCGGATGGTCTGGCCGATCTCGGTCAGGTCGGCGAACGGCTCCTCCTCGCCCTCGTCGAAGAGCTGGGTGCCGACCGGCACCTTGAGAACCGCATCGGCGCCCTTGCCCCCGGCACGGTTCTTTCCCATGCCGTGCATGCCGGTCTTGCCCTTGAAGTGCTGCTGGTAGCGGAAGTCGATCAGCGTGTTGAGACCGCCGACGCACTCGGCCACGACGTCGCCGCCCTTGCCGCCGTCGCCGCCGTCGGGACCGCCGAACTCGATGAACTTTTCGCGCCGGAACGAGACGCAGCCGGCGCCGCCGTCGCCCGAGCGTACGAAGACGCGGGCCTGATCTAGAAACTGCATGGCCCGTCTTTAGCGCGGTTCACGCGTGCGCGTCATCTCGCACGGCGCACACCTGATGCGCCTTGGCGACGGCGAGGCGCGCGACCGCTTGCGTCAGTTGACGCCCTGACGCGCCTCGGCTGCCATGCCGCGCGGCGGTGCCTCCGCTTCGCTCATCGCGTGGTCTAGTATGTCGGAGACCTCGGCGAGCGAGCCCTGGACGCGGACGAAGCAATCCTTGCCGAAGTGCAGCGTCGAGGCGCCGTGCTCGTAGTGGCAGACGTAGAGGACGCGGGCCGGGTTGACCGCGATCTCGCGGCATTCGCGGCTGAGGCGGAACTTCACCATCTTCTGCATGGCCGATCCTCCTTGTGGGACGGCGCGTTTCCGATCACGAAATCGTAAGACGGTGCATATGGAGCGCAAGCCTGCGGAAGGGCGGATGCCGCGTCGAAAGCTGGACTTACGACGCGCACGACCCAGAACGGGCATGGGACAATCCGGAGCGAGACATGACGGCGACGAGCGACAGCTGGCGGCTTCCCGCGCGCGAAATCGCGGCGCTGGTGCGTCTTCGCGCCGCTTCGGCGCGCGAGGTGGCGGAGGCCGCCCTGGCGCGGCTCGACAGCGTCAATCCCATGATCAACGCCGTGGTGGAGTGCCGGCCCGACGAGGTGCTGGCGCAGGCCGACGCGGTCGATGCTGCGCTCGCGGCCGGCGAGATCCTCGGCCCACTGGCCGGCGTGCCGGTGACGGTGAAGGTCAACACCGACCAGCAGGGGTATGCCACGACCAACGGCCTCGTCGCGCAGCGCGAGCTGATCGCCGAGGCGGACAGCCCGGTCGTCGCCAACCTGCGCGCCGCCGGCGCGATCATCCTTGGGCGCACCAACACGCCGACCTTCTCGGCGCGCTGGTTCACCAGCAACAAGTTGCATGGGCACACGAAGAACCCGCGAGATCCGGCGCTGACACCGGGCGGCTCGTCGGGCGGTGCGGCGGCGGCCGTGGCGGCGGGCATCGGCGCGATCGGGCACGGCACCGACATCGCCGGCTCGGTGCGCTACCCCGCCTATGCCTGCGGCGTGCACGGCCTGCGCCCGTCGCTCGGGCGCATCCCGGCGTTCAACGCCTCGGGGCCGGAGCGGACGATCGGCGCGCAGATCACCGCCGTCTCGGGGCCGCTCGCCCGCACCATCGACGATCTCGGCCTGGCGCTCGCGGCGATGTCGGCGCCGAGCCCACGCGACCCCTGGTTCGTGCCGGCGCCGCTCGAGGGGCCGCCGGTGCCGCGCCGCGCCGCGCTCTGCACCGCGCCGGACGGCCTCGCGACGACGCCCGAGGTCGCCGCCGCCGTGCGCGACGCCGCGCATCGGCTCGAGGCCGCGGGCTGGACGGTGGAAGAAGTGGCCTCGCCGCCGCTCGCCGAGGCTGCCGAGCTGCAGGGCCGCCTGTGGATCGGCGAGGGCTATGCCGCGATGCGCCCGGCCGCCGAGGCGGACGGCGATCCGGGCCTCCTCAACGTCCTCGACAACCTCGCGCCCGAGTTCGCGGCGCTGCCGCCGAGCGCCGTGCCGGACGCCCTGCGCCGCCGCGCGACGCTCGTGCGCGAGTGGTCGCTGTTCCTGGCGCACTATGACGTGCTGCTCATCCCCGTCTCGGCCGAGCTGCCCTTCCCCGACGATCTCGATCTGCAAGGCAAGGCCGGCTTCGAGCGAGTGTGGCGCGCGCAGATGACGATGATCGGCCTGCCGCTGCTCGGTCTGCCTGGCCTGTCCGTCGCGACGGGGCTCGCGCCCTCCGGCGCGCCGCTCGGCGTTCAGGTCGTCGCCGCACGCTTCCGTGAGGATCTTTGCCTCGCCGCCGGCGCGGCAATCGAGGCGGCGGGCGCGCCGCCGTCGCCGGTCGATCCGCGCGCTGCGTGATAACCTCGAAGGCGGTGTTTGCGCCGACGCCATCTTGTTTTCCGCCGCGCCTCGCGTATAAGACGCGCCTTCGAACCGCCCGGCCGGTTAGGGCTGCCGTGGCGGTTCGTTCGCGTTCAAGCGAGCGCAGGCGGTGCAAGCGCGCCGCTCACAATCAAGATGGGGCCTCAAAACCCCGCGGAGACCGAAATGCCCAAGCTGAAGACGAAGTCCGGCGCCGCCAAGCGCTTCAAGATCACCGGCACCGGCAAGGTGATCTACGCGCAGTCCGGCAAGCGCCACGGCATGATCAAGCGCACCAACAAGCAGATCCGCAACCTGCGCGGCACCAACGTGCTGTTCAAGACGGACGGCGACAACGTCAAGAAGTTCTTCCTGCCCAACGGCTAGCGCCGGGCTCGAACAGCTTCCGTCCCTCTTAACCTCGTACGTTTCAGGAGTTCGCCATGGCTCGCGTCAAGCGCGGCGTCGCCGCTCACGCCAAGCACAAGAAGACCCTCAAGGCCGCCAAGGGATTCTACGGCCGCCGCAAGAACACGATCCGCGCCGCGAAGGCTGCCGTCGACCGCTCGATGCAGTATGCGACGCGCGACCGCAAGGTGAAGAAGCGCACCTTCCGCGCGCTCTGGATCCAGCGCCTCAACGCCGCCGTCCGCGAGCTGGGGCTGACCTACTCGCGCTTCATCGACGGGCTGAACAAGGGCGGCATCGAGATGGACCGCAAGGTGCTCTCCGATCTCGCGATCCGCGAGCCGGCCGCCTTCGCCGCCATCGTCGAGAAGGCCAAGGCCGCCCTGCCGGCGGCCTGATCCCCGGCGTGATGGCGGCTTAGCCCGCCGTCTCGTCCTCGATCGGCACGTGCCGCAGTTTGTCAGGGTGCGGCATGGCCAGGATGTTGTAGCCGGAGTCCACGAAGTGGATCTCGCCGGTGACGCCGCCCGACAGATCGGACAGCAGGTAGAGCGCGGCCCCGCCGACGTCGTCGAGCGTGATGCCGCGGCGCAGCGGCGCGTGCGCGGTCTGGAATGCGAACATCGCCCGCGCATCCGAGATCCCGGCGCCCGCAAGCGTGCGGATGGGGCCCGCGGAAATCGCGTTGACCCGCAGGCCATCGGCGCCATAGTCGGCCGCGAGATAGCGGACGCCGGCCTCCAGCGCCGCCTTGGCGACACCCATGACGTTGTAGTTCGGCATGACCCGCGTCGCGCCGCCGAAGGTGAGAGTCAGCAGGCTGCCGCCGGGCTTCATCAGCGGCGCCGCGCGCTTGGCGACCTCGGTGAACGAGAAGGCCGAGATCAGCATGGTGCGTGAGAAGTTCTCGCGCGTCGTGTCGGCGTAGCGGCCCTTCAGCTCGCCCTTCGCCGAGTACGCGATGGCGTGGACGACGAAGTCGAGCTCGCCCCACGTCGTGCGCAAGGCCTCGAACATCGCGTCGACCGAGTCGAGGTCCTCGACATCGCAGGGCAGCACCAGCTTGCTGTCGAGGCTCTCGGCCAGCGGCTTGACGCGCTTGCACAGCGGGTCGCCCTGGTAGCTGAAGGCAAGCTCGGCGCCGTGTGCGTGAAGCGTGCGGGCGATGCCCCAGCCGATCGAGTTGTGGTTCGCGACCCCCATGATGAGGCCGCGGCGGCCGCGCATCAGCTGGCTTGCCGACCCTCGCTCGAGAGGCTGAGGGTCAGGCGTCGACATGCTTGAAGACGAGGGTCGCGTTGGTGCCCCCGAAGCCGAACGAGTTCGAGAGAACCGCGCGCAGGTTCGCGTCGCGGCGCTCGCGGACGATGTTCATGTCGGCGAAAGCGGGATCGATCTCGTCGATATGCGCGCTCTCGCAGATAAAGCCCGAGTTCATCATCAGGAGAGAATAGATCGCCTCCTGGACGCCGGTCGCCCCCTGCGAATGGCCGGTCAGCGACTTGGTGGCGGAGATCGGCGGGCACTTCTCACCGGATCCGAAGACGTTGCGGATCGCCTCGATTTCCTTGGCGTCGCCGACCGGCGTCGAGGTCGCATGCGGGTTGATGTAGTCGATTGGCACCTTGAGGCCGTCGATCGCCATGCGAATGCAGCGCTCGG